>NZ_AP019829.2:0-329316 GCF_007990545.2 Leptotrichia wadei | reverse complement strand
TATCTGCTGTCCATCTATTTCTATCTTTATTCTTTCAGCAGAAAAAAATTCCACTGGCTTCTGATTATTTAAATTATTCTCCATTTTTTAACCTACCTTTTATATTTTTTATTTTAAATTAAAATTGATTTGCAATTATAACTTTTCTAACTATAAATTTTAATTATTTTTATTTAAAAATTTTTCATATTCTTTTATTCTTCTACTGTCAACTTCACTATAATTTTTTAGTCCATTTGATTTTTTAACTACATCTACCCATTTTTTTATTTCTTTCAAATTTTTCTCTCTGTAGTAATATTTTAATAAATAATTTATCGCTCTATAATCTTTTAGTTCAGCCGCTTTTAAATACAAATTTAGAGCTTCGGTTTTATCGCCTTCTTCTTTCAGAATTTGTGCCAAATATATTTGTGAATTAGTATTTCCTGCTTCTGACGCTATTTTATACCATTTCTTTGCTTCATCAATATTCCTGTTTCTATGCTCAATAATTCCCATAAAAGCTGCTGCTTCCTTTATGCCATTTTCATATGCTCTTTTATACTTTTCTATTCCCTTTTCTTTTTCATCCTTAAAACGATAATAAAAATCAGCTGTATATAAAATTCCTTCTTTTTTTAGCTTTTCCATTTGTACAAGATATTTTTCTGCTTCTTCATAGTCTTTCTTTAAAACACTTTCTTCCCCTTTTATATACAATTCAAAAAACTCCTTATCTATCTTATCTTTTGACAAACTATATTTCAATAAATCATTCGTTTCATCGTCAAATTTAAAAATTTCCTTTGTATTTAATATTTTGTCTTGCCAGTATTTCAATTTTTCAGTATCTTTTTTCATATAATATATTTTTATTAAGTATAACATCGAATCCGCATCTTTGAGATTTCCAGCTTCTATGAAATATTTCTCAGCCTCATTTTTCCTATTTGTTTTATATAAAAATTTAGCAAAAAATTTATATCCTAACATATTCTCTTTATCCAACGATTTTTTGTACCATTCTTCCGCCTTTTTATAATCATTATTATCTTCAGCAATCATCCCCAAAATTGTACCTGCCCTTTTATTTCCTTTTTCAAAAGCTATTTCATACCTCTTTTCCCCTTCTTTTTTATCAATATGTTCATAATACATATTTGCAAGCGAAACATAAGCGGTTTTATCGTATTTTGCCAGTTTTAAAAAATACTTTTCTGCTTCTTCATAGTTTTCCCTTTCCAGTTCAAAAACAATTCTTGCCATTAATTGAGCTTTTTCAGGATTTTTCTTATTTTCCAGATAAAAATAAACATCATCAATATCTTTTATTACCACATCATTTCCTTGATTTCTACATCCTATTAACAAACAAAAAAAGATTATCAAAATAAATTTCTTCATTTTTCACCCCTTCCTTTAAACCATCCTTAGCACTTTCAAACATATTCTTTATATCATTTGGATTTGCTGAAAAATTACGGAAAAATGCCTCAGCCCCCCTTTTAGCTGATTCACTGTTCTGCTCTGCCCTGCTTGATTTCTTCTCACCAAATCTTTGACTTCCAGTATTTCCCTTATTCTTCCTTTTCTCATCGTATTCTTTTCTTTTATTCTCATCACCAAGTATCTCATACGCCTCGCTGATTGTCTTAAACATTTCCTCAGCCTTCTTATCATCAGGATTTCTGTCTGGATGATATTTCATGGCTAATTTTCTGTATTTTGCATTTATCTCTTTTGCATCAGCATCTTCTGAAACACCTAGTCTTTTATAATAATCTGTCATAATAAAAACTCCACTCCTTTTCATTTTTTTTATTTAAAATATTAAAAACTTCTATCTATACAATTTAATATACAATGAAATAAAAAATATTCATAACTAAAATATATTGCTGCTATCATCTAGTTTTTTATTTTATTTATAGTTTGCAATATTAAATTTATTTTTTTAGTTTAAAGCTTGGAAGAATATAAACTTCTTTAACCCATTTATTATGTATATAATTCTTTCCAACAAATTTTTCTTCAAACCATATATCAGCATGTCCTGTAAAGCTTTTAGAATTTGACTGTAATATATAACAATTCCTGATCCTAGTACATCAATATATTGACGAAATCTTCTATATAATTCAGGAGTATTAACAGAATATCTAGCAAGCCCTCCATATTTTTTTTCTAAATATCTTTTCATTCCCATAGCTGTTAATACATACCATTTATCATTTTTCCCTTTTTCATATTCATTTTTAGGTAAAATAGTACCGTCTATTATAAAACCTGCTTTATTTAAAGCCTCTGATACTCTTATTGCACATGTATTAGGAGCTGGTAAATCTAGTAATCTTCTTGAATTAAATAGTTTTTTTACTAAATCTTTACTATTAATAGTCTCATATCTTGGATAATTTTTTACTATATTATACATTTTTAATTTTCTCCTTTTTCATAAGACACTTCTATTAATCCTAAATAGGCAGCGTCATCTGTGTATATTTTTGCATTTTTATATAATCTTTTAGGTAAATTTTTTTTAATTTCTGTTATACTTATTTTATCATCTAAAAGAATGTATTCTAAAAATTCTAAAGATTTCAAGGGAGTTAAATCTTTTATTTTATTGTGAGGAATATAAATTTCTTTTAAATTTTTAAAATTTTTTATTACCTCAATATCCTTAACTAAATTATTACTTATTGATAGTATTCTAATATTTTTAGAATTTTTTAATGGAGAAATATCACTTATTTTATTATTAGAAATATCAACTTCTTCTAAATTTTTAAAATTTTTTAAAATATCTATATCTTTGATGTTTTCAACTCCAGCAATGTTTAAAATTTTTAAATTAGGGGAATTATTTAATATGTTTATGTTTTTAAATTCTTTCACATCAAAAATTTTAAACTTCATCAATTTAGTAAAATTATTTAACTTATTATCAAAAATACTTAAATCACTATCTACTATTTCTACTGAATCTAAATTAATTTCTTCTATTTCTAAAAAATTTTCCATTTTATTAAAGTTTTTTAATTTTTTATCTGCCACTGCAATATTTTTTAAATTTTTAAACTCAATAATTTCATTAATATCAAAGGTATCTCCTCTATAGAACTCATCAATTGATATTGTTTCTATTTGTTTTTTTAGTTTAGGAGGTAAATTTTTTAAATCTTTGGATTCATAATTTTCTATACTTTTTAAATTAATAAACCATTTTAAATATTCTCTATTCTTATCATAATTTGAAATACAATCAATATTATAAATTTCGTTTAAATTAACATTTTCAAAAAAAATTTTTTCAATATTATTATTATTATATTTACAAGTTACTAAAATAGGATCTTTAAAATTTATAAAATAATTATTATTTATTTTTTTTAATATCACTAAATTATCTTTTACATTTTCTAAATCTATTCCATAATTTAAATACTTTTCTTTTAAATCTACTGTACTATTTCTTTTTTCTAAATTCTTATTATTTATTTTTTTAGTACAATTAATAAAAAAAATTAAAATAGATAATATTATAATTATATTTTTTATTAATATTTTTCTAATTTTCATCACTTATCTCCATTACTTTTATAATTTTTATTTTAAAGTATTATTATCTTCATTAAATCCTGTTTGTTTTAAATTTAAAACAAAATACCCTTCTCCACCTCTAACACTAAAACTTTGATTAAAACTATCCACATACATTTTAGGAAAATAAAGCTCAAACGTCTTTCCTCCTCCCAAATCTGTCTGCACCATTACATCTCTAGTTGATTTTTCATCTCCGTAAGTCATTGCCCACAATGATAGCTCTTTCACATTCTGCTTATTTTGATCATATAAATTGCTTTCTCCGAAATTTCCAAGTCCTCCAAACATTCCTTTTAGGCTATTTCCTATTCCATTTGTAAACGAATTTGTCATTGGCAATGTTGAGCTTACTCCTAATACTTGAGAAACAAGTTTGCTTTTACTGCTGCATCAGCATCTTCTGAAACACCTAGTATTTTATAATAATCTGTCATATATTCTCCCTTTTCAGTTTTAATATTTCATTTTTACTTTTTAATTTAAAATCCAAAGTTAATTTTAGTTCTAATATTCTTAATAATTACCTTTTAACACTTCTACTAATACACATCTATTTTCTATATTCTTTTCAGGATATTTGTCTATATTTTTTAATATATTTTTCTTTTCTTCTTCTGGTACTAAAATATATTTTATTTTTGCTTCCTTATCAATTCCAAATGCTATCCCAAATAACTTTCTTTTTGTATAAAACCATTTTTTCCCAACTATTTCATAAGCATAATCTTTGGCTTCTCTTAATGAAGTAAAAAACTCATCTTGATTAGTAATTTCTCGCATTTTTCCATTTTCATCATCTATATAAAATTTTATGTTCCTTTCCTTAAAAATTTTATAATTTTTTTGGTAGTATTCTTTTCTGTTTGCCATATAGCGATTATTTGGGCAATCGGACACATTTACTTTTACTCTTTTTGAATGATTTTTATAAAGTAAGATAACCACAATAATGGAAACAAACAATAATGTTAATTTAAAAAATTTATTCATAGTTGATTTCCTCTTTTAGTTTTTTAATATTTCCATTAGACTACATGCATTCATTTTTTGATATTTCGAAGCTTTAGAAAGTATATCTTTTTCTTTTTCTTTTGGAATATAAATTAAAATATTTTTTTCATTTTTTTCTAACCCCAACATTTTACTTAAAACAACTTTTTTAGAATCAAAAAAATTTCGTTTACTTTCACCATAACTTAGAATCATTCCTAAAGAAACTATGATATCCCAGCTACTTTTTACTTCCACCAAATTTTGGTTATCGTCTAACTTGTATAACTTTATATTTTTCTTTTTAAGTTCTTGATACGAATTAAAGTAATATTCTTTTTCTTCTTCTAATGAATTTATTTTACATTTTATATTATTTTGTTTTTCTCTAATTATAAATACAATAATTAATGAGAAAAAAATTAATACTATAGTTATACATTTTTTCATATTATATTTCCTCTTAATTCAAAAAATTTTTATATATATCTAATATTTTTATAAGAATCCGTCTTTGAAATAAATATTTATTATTGTTATTAGCATCTTTTCCTTTTCTTAATTCTGAATCTAGTTCTTTTATTATTCTTTCTATCTCTTTTTGATCAACTGATAAAGTAGATAATACATAAATTATTAATAAATCTCTTTGGTTTTCTACTTCTTTTATTTCTAAAAGCCCAAAAACAAATGAAGAAACTTTTTTTTGCATTTCTTGTAAACCTTTTTCTATAATGCTTTGAATAATTTTGGTTATTTTATTACTCTTTCTAACTTCTTTATTATATTTCCCTTCTGCCAATAAATAAGATAAATGTTCATAAACTTCTCGACCGTTTCTTACTTCTCTTAATTTATCATCATCATCTATGATTCTAAAAATTGTACCTGATCTTTTAATATATTGGTATAGTTTATAATAATAATTTCTCGTAGCATTATCAGGAAGTTTAGTTGGGTTTATATTATCTTCTATAGTTTTTACTACTTTAAATGTAATTTCTTCAACATAAGTCCTTATCATTAATGGATCTGAGCCTAAAAGATTATTTCTAAAAAAACTATCTAATTCTCTATAATGTATATAACCATACTTTAAAGCATTTTTTATTTCATTAATTTCTATTGCTGTTATTTTACCTTTTCTATTCATATGCTATAACTTCCTTTTAATTTAAATTTATATCACTTTCATTGAAAGCTGTCTGTTTTAATTCTAATTCAAAATATCCTTCTCCAGCTCTAGTATTAAATCTTTGATCAAAACCAGAAACATACATTTTAGGAAAATAAAGTTCAAACGTCTTCCCTCCCCCTAAATCTGTCTGCACCATTACATCCCTAGTTGATTTTTCATCTCCGTAAGTCATCGCCCACAATGATAATTCTTTCACATTCTGCTTATTTTGATCATATAAATTACTTTCTCCAAAATTTCCAAGTCCTCCGAACATTCCTTTCAGACTGTTTCCTATGCCATTTGTAAATGAATTTGTCATTGGCAGTGTTGAGCTTACTCCTAAAACTTGAGAAACAAGTTTGCTTTTACTGCTTTCTTTTGCTTTTTTAGCGACTGGTTCAGTAATTCCGCTTGATGATAAAAGGTTGCTGCTTAACGAGGCTTCTGGAAGTTCTTCTCCTGCTTCGTTATCTTTGTCAAATAAGTGTTTTACACTTTTATATTGGTTAAATAATGTTCCCATACCAAGTGTTCCCATTATTCCGCTAACTATCCCTTCGCCTTCATCTTCAGGACTATTGTTTTCCGAAGCTGTGGGAAGTAGTCTTCCTACAATTCTTAATGTCACTTGGCTTTGAGAAGCACTCATCGTTTCACCATATATTGGGTTTGTGCTGTAAGATACTTCCAGTATTTCATCACTTGAAAGAATTACTCCGCCTTGCTGTGTCAGTCCTCCCATTGCATTTGAAATTGGATTTTTATTTTCTCCATTTGATACAAAGTTCATTGCCACACTTGGAACCGAAACATTACCAAGTCCTCCAAATGGATTATTTGATGTATTGTTACTTCCTCCAGCTATACTTACTCTAAATTTCATAATTTTTCCTCCTGTTTATTTCTTTTATTTAAATTTTTATTCTACTATTATTTTTCTAGGTATTATTCGTTTTTTCTCAACTTTTTTTCTTTCTGTTCCTAAATTATCTAATATTGTCAATAAATGTCTGAACATTTGTTCATTTGTATAATTTTCATCTGTCAAATTAAGTTTTGCATTTATATATGAAGTTATAACATCTCGTTCTATAACATCCTGCTGTAGACAGGTTACATAGAAATTTATATCAAAAATATCAAGATTTTCGAAACTTCCTTTCCCCATAGTTTTAATACATGTGGATGAAAAGTTCCCCATTTATGTGCTGAAGAATATTTTGTATTTATAATCTCCATCAAGTTAAAATCTCTTCTCAAATCTCTGAAATTTTGATAATCATTCCTCAATTCAGCCCCTTCTCTTGTGATAAACCTTGTTATCTCAATTTCATCTTCATTAACATTTTCACCAAGCTCCAGCACAAAACGTCCTTCCCTTACATAATATTTTCTTTCTTCTATATTTGACACTAATTTAAGTTTTAATATATATCGTTCCTCTTGTTTTGGCATATCAAATATATAATCTTCCTTCATCCAAAAAAGTTCCCCGTTGCATTTTGCCATTCCTTTTGTAATTGTCACTATTCTCTCGCTGTAATTGGGTATCAAGTCGAACCCTTTTATTATTCCATTACTTTTGTCAGAATACATCAAGCTCAATACTTCAAGCGGGTTATCCCTTAATAAATCTAAATCTTCCTTTTCCAGCACATTTCCTTTTTTAAAAACTGGATATTTATTTATAAACATTCCTTTAAAATAATTCCTTTCGTTTTAAATATTTTTTAATAACTTACCGTTATTGGATCAATGAAAAATGTTATAAAAGGTTTTGCTAATTGTTTCCTTTCTAATTCTTTAAACCATTTTGTTTCTACTGATAGCAAATATGGATCATTCGTATTTTTTTTATCTTCATAAAATAAGTAGCACTGTTATCCCAATTATATTCGTCAAATAAAACTAATAGTATTTGAAACCTTCTTCTCTTCATATCAATAGTATGAACTTTTCCAAATAAATGATTTCCATCCCCAATTGCATAATACAAATCTGTTGCTGCAGCTTTATTTGTTCTATCCTTATCTCTAAAAAAACTTTTAACTTCTCTATAACTATAAAATGAAAGTATTTTCTCTTTTGGAATATTATTATTATTATGAGCCCATCTTACATTATTAATTAAATAGTTTTTTACAATATCTATATGTATATTTAAATCTCCTCTTTTCCAAAAACTATAACCTAAGGACAAATAATCTCTTGGTTCAGGATATATTTTTTTACATATATCGTATAATTTCCCTTTTGGTAATCCTAATAATTGTCCAGCTTTATATTTCTGGTTGGATATACGCAAAGGATATGCCAAATAATATCTTAAACATTTAGCCGCAACAGATACAGGCGATGCTACTTTTAACACTTCATTAACAATTATTTTAATTAAAAAATTTGCATCCTTTTCTTTCAATGAAATATTTAGTTTACTCATTTTTATATCATTATTTTCATCTTTTGTACCTTTTCTCTTTACAAAATTATTTGTTTCTTCTTTCTTATTACTCAAAAAATTATCCTCCTTAAACAATAAATATTTTTAATTTTATATATATATTTAATAAAAGAAATAAATATAAACTATTCTTACTTTTTTTTACTACACAAAATTTTATTATTATAAATAACATTATTAAATCTAACAAGTACTGTGAATATAGCAAATCTATTATATGAATAAAAAATTCCAATAATGAAAGAAAAGATATATCAAATCTATTTTCAAATATTAAAAGAAATAAAAATATTATATAAAAATAGTAATAATAAAAATCTTTTGTTTTTCTTTTAAAAAAATAAATTATCATTGCTATATTTATACCTAAAAATAATAGTTTTGCATAATTATAAAAATAAAACATGTAAGATTTCATATCTATTTCAAAAAAATTAGTTTTCCTATACAAAAAAAATGAGGTTATTATCTGAAATATTAATAATTCTTTATCAATATAAAGTTTTAAATCTGATTTTTTCATAGAATTTATTATTGAAAAAAATATTGTTAATATTATAATAATAAAAATATTTGGTTTTATATTAACAAATATAGAAAAAAATATTAATAGGTTAATAATTTTTATGTATATCAATGTTTTTCCTCCTATAAAAATAAAAGGAGATAGACGGGATTGTCTACCTCCTTGTGTCACATTATGCTTCCTGAGCAGCATATCCACCTTCAATTGCAACTTCCTTAACTTTCTCTTTTTTCTGTTTGATTTTCAACGAGAATGTTCCAGTTCCTGCTTGATCTCCATAAGATTCTTCGTAATCAACAACAAACGCATTTGTCATATCAATTTTTCTTACCATTTGCCCTGCAGATATTACTTCTAATGCCACAGTTCTGTATGCGTCGCTTGATTCAGCAGGTACTAATGACCATTGAGCAACCTTTCTTGTATCATCTTCAGCATCTCCATTTGCAACTGCCAAAATTTTTCCTTTGATTTCAAGAATAATTCCTAAATCAGCTGCTCTTGCATTTGAATCATCAGGTGATTCTGAAAGAAATTTAACATCCAAGATGCTTTCCTTTTCTAATAAAATTTCTTCTCCTTGTCCTTTTACGTTCTAAATTGCAAATTTTTGAAATTTGATTTTAATTTCTAACTTTTATTTACTAACAACCTTCACACTTTTACCATAAAACGCTATCCCAATCTTCAAAATATTCATTATTCCTCTAGCCTTCAACCTTGTATCATACTTTTTCTTATCTATCTGCTTCAAAGCCTCTTCTGCCTTTGCTCTCATTCCTTTTTCAGTCTTTGAAATTTTAAATTCCATAAGATATGCCTTCTCATTGCTTTTTATTGGTATCATCGCCAAATCATATCTTCCATATCCGCTCTCATTATTTGAGATAATTTCATATCTTCCCATAAGAAATCCTACAAGCCCTATCATAAATACCTGATAAATTTTTTCCATTTCACTGTCTAAATCAAAATGGCTTAACATGTTTATCATTATTTCACTCAATGTTTTCTCAAATTTTCTAATATCTCCATTTTCAAGAGCTTTTATTAAAGTCTTTGTCTTTACTTCTGTTCCAAAAAATCTATTCAAAAATAAATCTCCAAAATAACTTCTTATTTCTCTGTTCGGTATTTTTAAATTATAAGTATTTTTGGATTCTGTTCTTTCTGCCTGTTTTTCAGCTTTTGTCAAATACCCGCTGTATAAAAACAACTGCCAAATCTCATCATCATTACTCAAAAGACTTTTTATTGTAGTCCCATCCGAAATATATTTTTCAATGCTTTCTCCGTCAGTAAATTTCTTTAAATCAGCATAAACACTTTCTCCAGCATTCTCAAGCATATTTTCTAAAAGTGTATTTCCAGAAACATTTGCCCAGTATGATTTTATTTCTTTTTCTCTTAAATAATTGACAATAGACCATGGATTGTATATTTGCTCATTTCCAAAAAGATAGCCGTTGTACCAGCTTCTCACTTCTTCAATTTTATATTTCATATTAAAGTAATCAAGCATTTCAATTACTTCGCTTTCCAAAAGCCCAAAGTATTCTGCATAATTTTTGCTAAGTACAGTATTCACATAAAGGTTGTTTAATCCTGAAAAAATTCCTTCCTTTATAATCCTTGTTATTCCCGTAAGAATGCCATATTTCAATGAATCATTTGTCTTTAATGCAGAACTATAAAATACTTGAAAAAATTCTATCGTTTCATTGTAATAACCTTTATCAAAAGCATTTATTATTGGAGAATCATATTCATCTATCAAAACTATTACTTTTTTCCCATAATATTCACAAAGAAAATCAGACAAAAGTTCCAGTGAAGTATTGAGATCAATATCATTTTTTCTATTTTTAATGGAATTATATATCTCTTTATCATCTTCATCCATCTTCTCTGTAATATATTGAAATTCACGATAAAGTTTTGAAATTACTTTTTTTATTTCTAAACGACACATTTCCCAAGTATCCGCTTTCAAATCCTTTAACGAAATAAATATTACAGGATATTTTCCTTGTTCACTCATATATTTACTATCAGATATTTTTAAATTTTCAAAAAGTGTTTTATTCTCATCTTTATTTTTGACATCAAAAAAATATTTAATCATTGACATATTAAGCGTTTTTCCAAATCTTCTTGGTCTTGTAAAAAGTGTTACAGGAGTTCTATTTTCAAGTATTTTTTCTATTAATAATGATTTATCCACATAATAATATCCATCTTTTATTATTCTTTCAAAATTTTCCACCCCTACTGGAACTGCCTTTTTATTCATAAATTTTTTCCTTTCTTAGTAAACAAAAAACGATTAAATCCAAAAAAAAGAAACAATAAAACATACTATAATATACAACAAAAAAAAGAAAAGGGCAACACTTAAAAATTATTTAATCTAAATAAGTTACATTCTAAAATATCATAAATTGCAATATTAATTGCGACATTTCATCTCTTTATAAATTTTTATTTTTACAATATTCAATTATAATTTTTTATCATTAAAATATCTTACAGTAAATTCATATTTAAGAAACTCATCCACTCTTGGATTATCCTTTATACTTCTAAGATATTGATAAAGATGTTCTGTTTCATCCTCATTTAAAAAATCATTGCAACAGTTATGAAGCGAAGATAACTGGTAATCTTTCATTGTTAATACCAAATCTGCAATTGCTCTTGGAAAATTAGCAATATACACTTCCCTTTTGTTTAGATAATTATTATTCTTTTCTTTATTCCAGAATTTCCTAAAACATTTGTCGTGTTATACAGATTTATTGCCTTGTCTTTATCATAAGAAAATAAATAAGTCCTTGGATGCCAGTCAGCAGTATTTCTATTTTCATCAGGAATATTCAATGCTTCCCATCCAGATATATAACTTGTTGAAGAAGTTTTTGGTATTATTCTTTCATATAATTTCATTATTCTCCTATTCTTTATGATAACTATTTTAATTCCATTATCATTACATTATAGCCACTTTCAGAAATAAAATTATCTATTTTAGAAAATCCAAAATTTTGATAAAAATTCAAAATTTTTTCATTATTTTGACATTCAAGCCAAATAAATTTTACTCTAATTTTCTGTCTAATTTCTAACAATAACTCATACGCAATTTTTAAAATTTTATTTCCTGTTAAAGAAAACGTAGTAAATTTCATTATTCTCCTTTCTTTTCAGAAGTTTCTTCAAAAAATTTTTTAATATCATTCCCCTTAATAAATTCATATTCTACATCTATATCTAGCGGTTTATTATTTTTTGCATTTTCAATAGCTTCTAAAAATAATGAAACTTTTTCCTCTGTATCAAATTTTAATTCTGTTGTAAAACTTGAAGTTGCCATTCTTATCACATCTTTTAAATTTCTATTTTTACAATAATATTATATCATATCTAATAGTTTTTTCAATCTGAATTTTTTAAGACTAGATTAATATTCTATTGTCATTGTCCTTACATATTTTATTTCTTGCTGTCCTTTTCTCTCCTCATTTCAGATTCTGCAAAAGTCTCGTTATTACTGTTCTTAGTGTCTTTTGTTTTTGTATTTTCTGAATGTTTTTGCGTGTCTTTATTTCCTTCGTTTGTCTGTTTTTGAAAATCCTTATTTGAGGCATTCTTGCTATTATCACTTCTTATTTTTTCTTCAGCCTCTTTTGTATCAGCTGTTCTATCCGCATTTCCTGATTTATTTTCTTCGGTATCTTTCGTATCATTTTTTTTATTGCCCATAAATTTTTTAATTCCATCACTGGCCATATTTTTTACTTTTCCGCCTGAAGCAATCGGATCAAAGTTCATTGTCATTACTTTTATTGCCTTTCCTGCATTTTCAGCAGCCGAAGCAGTCAGATTTCCAGGATATTTCCCTATTTTAGAGCCTATTTTCGCTCCTGTCTTCATACCTGCTATTGCTCCTGCTCCTCCAGTAGACACTCCGCCAACAACTGCACCAACTGCCGCACCTAGTCCGCCAACTGCCGCACTTCCCAATAAAGATGTAATCCCTCCTACGGCTGAGCCTCCTGCACTAACAACATTTCCAGTAAAATTCCCAAGCTGTGAGCCATTTAATCCCGCCTTGCCCGTATAAAATTAGAGAAGCTATTATAATTTTTTTAGTCGGGAGGACAAATGAAACTACATGAAAAATTAAAATTCGAAAGAGAAAAACAGGGATATACCTTGAATGAACTATCTGAATTAACTGGTTTACATAGAATTACTTTACACGACTATGAAACAGAAAAGATAAAGAATATTCCTTCAGACAAAATACTACTATTATCTAAAATTTATAAAAAAGATCCCAATTATTTTCTTTTAGATAATGATAAAAATATAAAATCTCATAATGAAAATATACATAACATTGAAGATATTAATGCAATAATGCTTGTAAATAAACAATTATTAGAGTCCCTGTCAATAGATAGTGAGGAAATAAAAAAATTTTTAAAAAAATACTATAAATTTATCATAAAAAATATTGAATAACTTTAAGAAATTCTACTCTGTATAAATATATTATACAAGGAGGATTTCTTATGGAAAGAAATTTTAAAAAAGTAACTGAAAACACTGGCAGAAAAGAGGTGTTTAAAGTTATGCATGATAAAGTTGAAATTATAAATGATTTCAATACAAATGAAAAAAGAGAAGCTAGAATTATTTTTCACAATCAAAAAATTTATGTTATTCTGTATCAAAATTTAAATTTTGAAGAATTGAAATGGCTCAATTTTTATATTCTAATTTATGGTAATCAAAGTTACGGAAAAAATACTTTCTTTGAATTTAAATTAAACAAAAATAATTTAATTTATCATCTTCAAGTGTGGAACATCATTGAAAATAAAAAATTTAAATCTGAAAGTATTTCTTTATTATTAAAAACACTTTCAAGCAAGGCAGGTGTTTAACAATGAGAAATCCTAACGGAACAGGAAGTATTTTTAAGAAGAAAGGGAAATCAAGAAAGCCATATATTGTACGAGCAGCTGCTTATTTAACAGAAGAAGGGAAATATAAAAGACCTATTATAGGAAGTGCTGAAACCTTAAAAGAAGCCAAAAAAATACTTTTTGAATTTAATTCAAGAAATTTAAATGTTGATTATGCCGATTTAAAATTAATTGATTTATTTAATCGCTGGACTGAATCAAATCACGTTAAAAATATAAAAACAGAAGAAACATTTTACAGATATTCTACTGATTTCAAAAGTATATTTGAAGATATACTAGAATATAAATTTATATTTCTTGATTATAAAGATTATCAGACAAGACTTGATAAGTATGCTAAAAATAAAGGAAAAGCAGCTCTTACAGTTTTAAAATCAATATATGTAGATGCAATAAAGAATAAAATTGTATCAGAAAATATCCCACTATATTTAGAATCTTCATCACAAATTACCAAAACTGTTGAAAGAGTAGTGTTTGAAGATAATTTTGTAAGACTTTTATGGAAAAGATATGAAAATACTAAAGATAGGTATAGTGCTATGATTTTGATGTTATTCTATTCTGGAATGAGAAGTGCAGATCTACTTAGAATAGAAAATAAAAATATTAACTTAAAAGAGCGATACTTTGTAACAGGATCAAAAACCGAAGCCGGAATGAATAGGCAAATTCCTATTCATCATTTAATTTTTCCTATTATAAAAAAATTTATGAATGATGACAAGTATTTGTTTAAAGAACAATATGATTCTTTAAAGTATCAATTTGATAAAATTCTTTCAGAATACAATACTTCGGGTAATTTACATTCAATTAGGCATACATTCATAACTAAAATGCGACGTTTAAAAAATGAATCAGCTTCAAAAATAAAAAAAATTGTTGGACATAAGGAAAAAGACATTACAGATGGTGTATACACTCATTGGACTATCAAAGAATTAAGAGATGTTATAAATAAATTAGTCTATTAAAATAGTTGCCAATAAGTTGCCAGTAAGTTGCCAATAAATTTTTAATGTGTTGAAATAAATAGAAACAGATTAAGACAGGATAAAACTGCAAAGTACTATAAATAAAAGAAAAAAGTGCAATTCAGCATAAACACTGATTTGCACTATATATCACATTTTTAGCTATTCTAATGGTGCCCAGACGCGGAATCGAACCACGGACACAGGGATTTTCAGTCCCTTGCTCTACCGACTGAGCTATCTGGGCATAATGGCGGGTGAACTGGGATTCGAACCCAGACATCTTGCGATTTCGCCGGTTTTCAAGACCGGTCCCTTAGCCGTTCGGACATCCACCCACAACTCTATTAAAATATTAATATTATAAACTTTTTAAAAAAAATACCACAATTTTAAATTATGGTTCTAAAAGAATAAATGGTACGGCCTAGGGGGATCGAACCCCTGTTGCCAGGATGAAAACCTGGAGTCCTAACCACTAGACGAAGGCCGCATAAATTCAAATGGTGGATCCAGCTGGACTTGAACCAGCGACCGCTCGGTTATGAGCCGAGTGCTCTAACCAGCTGAGCTATGGATCCATATGGCGTGCCTGAAGAGATTCGAACTCCTGGCCCACGGCTTAGAAGGCCGTTGCTCTATCCAACTGAGCTACAGGCACATATGGTTATTTAAATGGTGAGCCATACTGGGATCGAACCAGTGACACCTTGATTAAAAGTCAAGTGCTCTACCGACTGAGCTAATGGCTCATATTTTGGAGCGGGAGACGAGGGTCGAACTCGCGACATTCAGCTTGGAAGGCTGACGCTCTACCAACTGAGCTACTCCCGCATAATATATTTTTTCGTGGTGCCTCGGGCCGGACTTGAACCGGCACGGGATAAATTCCCACAGGATTTTAAGTCCTGTGCGTCTACCGATTTCGCCACCAAGGCATTGGCAACTTTATTATTTTTATTTATAACTACTCAATTAGTATATCATATTCAAATTATATTGTCAACACTTTTTTCTATTTTTTTACATTTTCTTCAAAAAATATATTTTTATTAAATAATATTATATTTTAATGCTTAATAATAAAGGACTGTCTTATAAAGTAATTTTTTAAAACAGTCTTTTTTTAATTTTATAAAAAAGTTTAGTCCTAAAAAAAACCATCTCATAATTATGAGACGGCTCTTTGATAATAATATTAAATTTCTATTTTAAAAAAAAATTTATTCAAATAATTTATTTCTATCTTTTATTTTTCAACATATTCTTTTATAATTTTCTCTGCCTTTTGAGTTATTTCATCGTAAGCTCCTTCTGGTGTAAATTTTTCCAATACTGCTACTTCTATTTTTTTCGGTTTTGGAAACTTCATATATCTTGAATATGCTTTAAATGCCCCTTTTATACCAATACATTGAATATCCACATTTAATTCCTTTGCTATAATGGCGAATACTTTCTTAAAATGAGCAACTTTTCCATCTTTTGTTCTTGCACCTTCTGGAAAAATTACAATACTTTTCCCGCTTTTTAAATATCCTACAATTTCTTCTACACTTTTTCTAATATTTTTATTAATATCAATTAACACGACATTTCCGTTTGAGACAAGTAATTTCATCACACCTTTTTTAAAATACCAGTCAATTGCTAAAAATAATGTATTAAAAACAATTTTTCTAGGAAATAATGAACCTAAAATTAAAGGGTCTACAAAACTTTGATGATTTGATACAAAAATTTGTGGCTCATTAGTTAATTTTTTCTTATCAATTTTTCTTACTCTGAAATATAAGTCAACAATTGGCTGAAATACTTTTAGTAATCTTGTTACCCATCGTTTTTTATTATCTTGTATCGGTTTTGTCTCACTAATAATTTTTTTCCAGTCTACATCGTTATCTTCAAATTTTGTGGCTTTTTGGTCAATATATTCAGATAATAATTTTAAATTTGGCATTTCAGCAAATTTTTCTTCATCTAGCTGAATTCCAAAACTATTTTCAATAAATGCAAAAAATTCTACAATATCAAGTGAATCCATTCCAATTTCAAGTTCCAGATTTTCTTCTGGCTGTGGCTCAATTCCTTTATTTTTCTTGACATATTCCTTTAATATTTTGTATGCTTCATCTGTTGGCTCAGGTGTTTTTTCTTTTTTTGTAATTTCATTTTTTTCATATAAATCAGGCAACATAAATCTACGTATTTTCCCAACCCGAGTTTTTGGCAATTCTTCTTCAAATAACTTATAATCGAGAACCTTTTCATAATTATGTGCCTTCAAATTATAATCTTCTACAATATTTCTAATATAAGCCTTTGTATTTGTAATTCCACGTTTTCTAAATTCTAGCAATTCTGGAACAATTATTGCAGTCAGTTTATTCTGATAATTAAAAATCCCAATTTCCTTAATTAAGCCATTACTTTTTGCAATTACTCTATTTTCAAGCGTTTCTGGATCAATATTCTTACCATTTGACAAGACAATCATCGTATTTTTTCTTCCACGAATTGTAACAAATCCCTCTTCATCAATTGTCACTAAATCTCCTGTTTTGAACCATCCATCTTCAGTAATTACTTCTGCTGTCTTTTCAGGCTTATTGTAATATCCCTTCATAACAATTGGTCCCTTAACCCACAATTCTTCATCTACAATTTTTATATCCACATTATACAGCTTTTTCCCAACAGTTCCAATTTTTCGCTCTTTTTTTGAATTTACAGCAATAACTGGCGAAGTTTCAGTAAGTCCATAACCTTCCAAAGCATAAAATCCCAATGTTTCATAAAATTTTGAAATTTCAGGGTCCATCTTTGCTCCACCAACGACGATAAAATCAAGGTGACCTCCAAACTTTTTATGAACTTTCGCAAAAACTTTTCTTTTTATTTTCAATGATTTTACACTACTCATCATTTTATAAATAAATCTTGTAATAAATTTTGCATCGATTTGCTGCTTTATCCCATCATAAAATAACTTAAATACTCTAGGTACTCCAATTATAGCAGTTACTCTATTTTTTTCAAGTGCCTCAAATATTTCCTTACTTGCAATTTTTTTTACAAATACGATTGATGTCTGATATTTCATCATCAAAAGCACGCTCGCAGTTAAAGGCAAAACATGATGAAATGGCAATATTGCTAAAATCTGATCTCTATAATCAAATATTCCCTTTTCATAAATTCCTTCCATTTCAGTATTTAAATTATTAAACGACAGCATTACTCCTTTTGGATTCCCTGTTGTTCCCGAAGTATAAAGCATAGCGGCTGTTTCATCTCCAGTCGGATTATCCAGCTCAAATTGCATATTTTTTATAACATCCATTTTTTCCTGTTCAATAGTAATTTTATCCACATTTACTAATTTTATGCTACCTTTTAAGCTATATTTTTCAACTGCTTCCAAAACATTTTTTTCTGTTTCATCTGAACAAAAAATTACATTTGGATGTGAATCTTCCAGCACGTATAAAATTTCATTTGGATTACTGTTGGAATCAATAGCAATTCCAGCAGATCTTTTATCCCATACGGAAAAAAAACTGTAAATCCATTCTGGACGATTTTCCATAACAATCAGCCCAAATTTTTCACTTCCTAAATCAACTATATATTCAGAAAAATATTTTATATTATTTATCAAGTCAATATAATTAATATGTTTATTCTCAAAATCAACTAACGCCAATCTTTCTGTTCTTTCTAAAAACATAATTTTCCTCCTTTTTTACATTTCAATTAAGTATATCATAATCACAGATAAAATTCAATTTTAGATTATTTTGTATATAAAAATATTTGTTTACAAAATTAATTATACTAAATAAATTTATTATAGTTTTACTAACAAATAAAATATTTTTATTGATTATTCTAAAATATATTGTAAAATATAAAAGATAATTTAGAAAGGAAAATAGAATTATGAAACAAATTTTTATCGTAGCTACAACTTATACAAAGCCATTGAAAGAAGTGGGAAAATTTAGACAAGATCACTTTGCATTTATCCAAAAAAATATTGATGCTGGAAAATTTATTGCAGGAGGACGTCAAAATCCGTCAACAGGAGGACTTATCTTGGCATATAACGTAACAAGGGAAGAGCTTGAAGAAATATTAAAGGAAGACCCTTATTATAAAAATAATCTAATTGAAACTGTGGTAACTGAATTTACACCTGCACTACTTGATAAAGAATTTGAAAAGTATTCTAAATAAATAATAAAAAGTATTTTTAGAATTACGTATTTATCTAGAATTATCTAACTTAATCCAGCGAATTAATATAAATAAACAGATTCTAAGTGAAATAATTATTAATTTAGATAGTTCAGGAATAGAATTTAAATTATTCTAAGTATATTAATTCAATAAATAAAAAAGAACCTGCTCTATAATTAACAAAAATAGAAACAGGTTCTTTATTTTCATATTTAACTTACTATTAAACTATCAAAAACTTAAAAAATTAATACCATCCTCTTAATTTCATTGCTTTTGAAATTCTTTCAATACTCTTCATATAAGCGGCATTTCTTAAATCTACTTTGTATTCATCTGCTAAAGCCCATACATCTTCAAATGCTCCTGATAACAATGCATCTTCTTTTTGTTGAACTTCATCAAATGGCCAATAGTAGCTTTGCAAGTTTTGTACCCATTCAAAGTATGAAACTACAACTCCACCTGAATTTGCTAAAATATCTGGAACAACTACGATTCCTTTTTTGAATAAAATTTCATCAGCTTCAGGAGTTGTTGGTCCGTTTGCTCCTTCTGCAACTACTTTTGCTTTAACTCTGTCAGCATTTTCAGAAGTAATTTGATTTTCTAGTGCACAAGGTGCTAAAACATCAACTTCTAATTCTAATAATTCAGCATTTGTAATATCTTTTCCGTATCCTTTGTTTTCTGTAATACGTCCATTTTCTTCAAAATCTTTGATTACAGCTTCCATATCAATTCCATTTTCATTATAAATTGCAACATGTGAATTTGAAAAAGCTACAATTTTTGCACCATCTTTGTATGCATAATAAGCTGTATAGAATCCAACATTTCCAAATCCTTGAACTGCATAAGTTGCTCCTTTTACATCAATGTTTAATTTTGCTAGAGCTTTTTTAGCTGTCAAATTAACTCCATAACCAGTTGCTTCTGTTCTTGCAAGTGATCCTCCAAATTCTAAAGGTTTACCTGTAAATACACCTTTTGTCGATTTTCCTGCAACTTCTTCATAAGCATCAACCATCCAAGACATAATTTGTCCATTTGTATTAACATCTGGAGCTGGTATGTCAACTTTTTCTCCGATAATTGGAGAAATTGCTTTTGCAAATCCTTTAGAAATTCTTTCTAATTCATCTTTAGAATATTCTTTAGGGTCAATTGCCATTCCACCTTTTCCACCACCATAAGGGATTCCTGCTACTGAACATTTAAATGTCATCCAAGTTGATAACGCTTTTACTTCATCTCTTGTTACACCTGGATGGAATCTAAGTCCACCCTTAAAAGGTCCTACCGCATTGTTATGTTGCGATCTATATCCTATAAATGTCTTAACTGTTCCATTGTCTAATTTTACTGGGAACGACACTTCCAACACTCTCATAGGATTTTTCAAAATTTCATAAACAGCTGGATCTGCATTCAACTTATCACAAGCTGATTTAATTTGCTTTTGTGCAATTTCAAATGGATTCAATGTTTCTTTTGCCATCTTTTCTACCTCTCTTTTTTCTAGTCTGTTTGATTTTCAACTTTCCCGCCGAAGATCTTCTCTACTTGTATATAATACTACAATTCCACATAAATTTGCAAGTATTTTTTCACTTGCATTTTTTATTTTTCATATGTAAAAAATACCATAAATTCAATTTTTATCGCATATTCTTATCAATCCAAATCCTCTAAAAAAAATTTATTTTTTTCTGCTTTTTTTCTGAAAGTTCATCCACTCGAATGCATTTTCAAATATCTCAAAACTAATAAATTTCTTATCAGTCTTATTATCAAACAAATTATCTATTATCGTATTTTATTAGATTTTTTCGATAAATTGATATTTAATTTTCAATTTTCTCTGTCATTGTAATAAAAAAATTCTTCAATTTCATCTTTTATTTGCAAATAAACAATTTTATCATTGGAAAATTCTATGATTTTTTTCACAAAAAATAGTATAATATAAAAAAGTTTTTAAAAATTGAGGTGAAAAATGAAATTAGAAAATTATATTTTTGATGAGAAAGCAACAAAAATTTTACGAAAATTAAATTTGAATGGAAATAAAGGATATTTTGTTGGAGGCTGTTTACGAGATGTTCTTTTAGGTAAAACTCCGAAAGATATTGACATCGCAACAAATATGGAATATGATGATATAAAAAAAATATTTTCTGATTATCCGACAAAGGAAGTTGGAAAAGCTTTTGGAATTTTGATAATTCATTATGAAGATGAAAATTTTGAGATTGCAAAATTTAGAACAGATATTGGGAGCGATGGAAGAAGACCTGATTCTGTTGAGTTTGTGAACGATATTGAAGATGATTTATTGCGAAGGGATTTTACATTTAATGCGATGGCATTTAATGAAAAGGACGGACTTATTGATATTTTTAACGGACAAGAAGATATTAAAAATAAGATTATTCGATTTGTTGGAAAACCGAAAAAGCGGTTGCAAGAAGATGGACTTCGATTAATGAGAGCTTTTAGATTTATGAGTCAGTTGGGATTTGATTTCGAAAAAAATACAGAAATTGCGATAAAAGAAAATATTCATGTGTTAGAAAAAATTTCTCAAGAACGAATTACAAATGAATTAAATAAATTAATTGTTGGAAAATATGCTGTTAAAAGTTTTGAAAAAATGAAAGAATTAAAAGTTCTTGATTATGTTTTACCTGAGTTAAAAGTGATTTATGATTTTGATCAGAATAATCCATATCACAAATTTACACTTTGGGAACATAGCATGAATGTACTTGATGGCGTGAGTCCTGAATTAACAACACGTTGGAGTGCACTTCTTCACGACATTGGAAAACCTGAAGCAAAAACTGTTGATGAAAAAACTGGATATTTTCATTTTTACAAGCATGAAATTATTGGAGCTTCCATTGCAAAACGAATTATGTCTAGACTTGGTCAATCAAACAACATAAGAGATGATGTTTACACAATTGTAAAAAATCATATGAAATTACATAATAGCCAAAGCGAAAAAACGATAAAAACATTGATTAGCAACTATGGTGAATTAAATACTAAACGATTAATTGATTTAGCAATTTCTGATGATGGTGGAAAAGATCACGAAAATGACAGAAATGATAATTTGTGGAAAACTTTTTATCATATTGTGGAAAACATGAAAGTTCCTACGATAAATTCTTTAAATATCAACGGTTACGACTTAATGGAACTTGGAATTTATAATAAAGAAATTCAGAAAGTAAAAAAATATTTATTGAATGAACTTTTAGAAGGGAATATCGAAAATTTTAAAGAAGAATTGATTGAAAAAGTTAAGGAATATATTCTTAAAAATTAATTTTTTAGAAGAATATAGAGGGATTTCTTTATCATTCTCGAAAGTGTAAAAATTTTTGCGCAAATAAAATAGAAAAGTACTGAATTTACTAGATTCATCTATCCATTTACACAAAATTCTGTATACACTTTCATTATCTTTGAAATAAAAATTTGAGAGTGTAAATTTTTTGTATAATCATAGTAATAGTCCTTTGAATTGGCATATTTAACCACATAATTATACAAACTTTTAAACACTCCCTATTTTTATTTCATATAATTTTTTATTTTATACAATTCAAATTATTTTCTTTTAACTTTCTTCTGAGAATTCATCCACTCAAACACATTTTCAAATGTTTTCCCTTTCAACTGAGCCTTCTCATTTCCACCTTTCCCAGTATTGCTAGGTTCAAACCCAAAAGTTGTCTCATCCTTGGAATTTTTTATTTTATCTCGATTTTGCACACCTTCCACTTGATTATTCAAAAAATATATCCATGAAAAATGTCCAGGAAATCTAGAGTTTGGTTCATCTGTCCCAGTCACATTTTCATAATATGAATACCATGCATTGTCAGCTCCAGCTTTCAGCAAATCCCTGTAAGTTGGAAGTGAAAATTTTTGTGGCGTAACAATCCCATCATCTGCCGCTGCAATAAACCATACTGGCGTTTTTTTCATCTTCTGAATTTTTTCATTTGTTACCCACAGTTTTTTAGTTTCCACAAATCTTGAAACTGCACTATTTTTACCGCCTGCCGAAACTTCAAGATTATTTGTCTTATAAGTTCCATCGCTGTTTCTCGCATATTCGTGATAAGCATACGCCTCGCAAATAGGTACTGCTGCCGCAAAGTAATCTGGATAAGTAATTATCATATTTACAGTCATATATCCGCCGTTTGAATCTCCTGCAAGATAAATTCTGCTTGTATCGACATACGGATTATGTTTTACATATTCCTTGATTGTATCCATCAAAATTTGCGTGTATCTTGAATTTCCACTTCCATTTCCATTAGTTCCATCTCCTTCATCCATCCAGTAAGTTGGCGACTGCACGGCCAAAACAAATGCACCTTTTGTATCAGTTCCTCCTGTAGTAAAATATTTCTGAATTTCCTCTTTTGCAAGTGCCGAAGTTTCTGTACCCAAAATATCAATATCAGGATCAGTTCCACCTTCCCCTTGTCCGTGAAGCCAGACAATTAACAGCTTTTTTGCTCCCAATTTAAAGTTTTCAGGTTCATAAGCCGCCATTTCCAGTTTCAAATTTTCTATTTTTTTAGTAATCGGGTTTTTATAATTTCCAGTAAATGAACTTCTATAATTGAATAATTCTGTATCAGTCGAAACTCTATTATTAATCACATTTTCTTTTTTATTAACTAAGTAATCTTTTCCATTAACTGTAATTTTCCCTTCAATTTCCACAATATATTCTTTTGTCCATTCATTAAAAAATTTCTTCCTGTTATACGTAAATGGTGTTCCTTCATACTTTAAAGTATTTTGATTAAATACATTCTCAAGTTCAAGTGTAACAACTCCAGTATCAAAGGCTTTTTCACCTTTTTTATCCGAAACATAAATATCTTTAACTTTTCGTTCTGCCCTATTTGTTTTTATTTTCCAATCATTTTTATTCAGATTTGTAATTCTAAAATCAGTCATTTCCAAAATAATTTTGCTTACAGCAGGTCCGCTTTCAAACCCTTGTACAAAAATACTAATTTTCTTTATTCCGTCATAATTTGATAAATCCACAGTTTTTTCACTCACTTTCGTATTACCAATTTTCTTCCTGCTAATCCTTTTCCTATTTGCACTATTTCCAATTACTCCAGTAATTAAAGCAACAAATAATAGCACTACTACATTTTTTTTCATTATCAATCACTCTCCTTATTTTTTTATCTCTCAAAAAAAAGCAGGAGCCATAAGCTCCCTCTAAAATTTATTATTTTTGTCATCAAGTTCTACAACAATAATATTATTGTGAAGCTTAATTTTTATTTTTCAAATATAATTTCTAATTATTTTGTTAAACTTCCTTTGTTTAATTTTGGATTCTTTGAGAATACAAATGTTAATACGAATGCCAATCCAAAAGCAACTATAGAAGCCAACCAGAATCCTAATTGATGAGCACCTTCAAATTTAATTGACAAGAATGCTAATGCAATTCCTCCAACTCCGATTCCATTTGCCAATACATTAAATCCTGTAGAAATAACTGCTGCTAATGCTGAAGCTGTTATTGCTGCATAGAATGGATACATATATTTTAAGTTTGCTCCAAATAATGCTGGTTCTGTAATTCCAAAACATGCTGATACTGTTGAAGATAACGAAACCGATTCTTGTTTTTTATCTTGTTTATAAATAAAGTAAGTAGCAAAAACCGCACCTGATTGTGCCATATTTGATAGTGCAATCAATGGCCAGATAAATGTTCCACCTGAAGCTGCTGCCAATTGTAAATCAACTGCTATAAATGTATGGTGTAGTCCTGTTATAACTAGTGGCGCATAAGTTGAACCAAATAAAAGTGCTCCAACATATTTTAACCCCGGTGTCTTAAATAAGAATGCAAATATTGCAACTAACCATTCTCCCAATGTTCTTGCAAATGGTCCAATGAATAAAATTGTTAAGAATCCTGTAACTATCAATGTAATAAATGGAACCCACACTAATTTTAATACTTCTGGTGTTCTCTTGTTAAAGAAACCTTCAATGTAGCACAATGCAATTCCTGCAAACATTGCTGGCAACACTTGTGCTTGATATCCAACTAGCATTAATTGTGTAAATCCTAAATTTAATACATGTTTACCTGCTTCAATATTAAATGGATCTTTTCCACCAAATAAATGAGCATATTTAGCTGAACCATTAATTAAAATATCTTTTAAGTGAACTCCTGCACCTGCCAATTCCTTACTTGAAGAAATATCACCGTAAACGTAAGCATTTAACATAGTTCCTGCTACTAACATCAATCCTAGCACAATACCAAGAGCTTCGTTCCCCTTGAACTTTCTAACAGTAGACCAGCAAACTAATACTGGCAGCATTCCAAATACAGCTCCACCAATCCAGTCTGTAAAGAATAAAATAACTCTTGCTAATTCTGAAACATCTTTAAATGATTTTCCACCTAAAAATGGTAAATTAGCTTGTAAAAAGTTTCCAATCCCAAGCATAAGCCCTCCAGCTACCAATGCTGGAATTAATGGCACAAAAATTTCTGCCAAATGTGCAACCATTCTTTGCAATAATGGCTGTTTTTGCATAGCAGCTTTTTTTACATCTTCTTTTGAAGCTGCTTGAATACCAGAAACATTTATAAATTCTTTATAAAAATCACCAACATCGTTTCCAACAATTACTTGAAATTGTCCTGCATTTGTAAACGTTCCCTTAACAGAATCAAGCTGCCCAATTTCTTTTGGACTTGCCTTCCCTTCATCTGCAAGAGAAAATCTCATTCTAGTTGCACAGTGTGTAACTGCTACAACATTTTCTTTTCCACCGATAAGTTCCAATAACTTAACGGCATCATTATGATACTTGCTCATAAAAAATTCCTCCTCGAATAAATATAAATTATAATATAATACTTTTTTTACAACATTATTTATTATAACTTATTTTTGCACAAAGTCAATATTACTTTAAAAAAATCATAACTTTATTTTAATTATAATATTTTTTAATCTAAGAACTGTTATTTATTAATTTTATATTTACAATACAACCATTTAAACTATGAATTTATTATAGTTTTTTTACCAAGAAATTATATTGTTTCGAGTATATTGTAAACCTTTTTAATAAACAAGTGAAATTTAAATATTCAAATAAATAAAAAACTGCAATATTGTAAAATAAAGCAGTTCTTAAGAGAGTTAGATTTTTAGTTCATTTCAAATTCAATATAAACAGTTTTTGAAATATTTAGTTTTTTTGGAGAAATTACAATGTTTCTTCTTGATGATTCATCTAAAAGTTCCCTATCGCTTTTTTTCAGTTGTACTACATTAGTTGCATAATTTGCTTCATTGTAATAATTATAACTATAATCATAATAAGGTTGAATAATTCCATACGATTTATCTGTTATTGTAACTGGATTTTTTAAGTTTAAATCTGTTTTTCCTAAGATAACTTGCGCTTTTTTCAAGGCTTCCTTGTAGGCATTTTCGTAAAGTTCATTTTCTAATTGCTGCTTGTTGTCAATGTCGTATTCAATTTGCCCAGTTGTACCGATTCCCAATGCACTTGCTACATTTATGATGTTTCCAAGATTTTTCAAATCTCTTGTTTCAACTTCTATCTGATGTGAAACGACTTGAATATTTTTTTTGTTATTTGTTCTTTTTTCAAGACTTATTTCTTTATTGTCATATCCTGCAATTTTTACTGCACTGGCAGGGATTCCTTCCTTACTCAATTTTTGCTGAATTTCGTTAAATTTTGACATTGCATTTTGATATGCCTGCTTATTTGTTGCATTTTGAGATTCAATAGTAAAAATGTATGTACCATTTTTACTTCTATTCAAGGAATAAATTTTTTCAGTTGCAAGCACATTCATAAAGTTTTTCAATGTATCAAGAGAAAATCTGTCAACTTCCACTGAAAGTTTTGTCCTATATTCCTTCTTACCTTTATTTTCAATTACTGTGTCCCAATTATACGTTTCATAAGTGGAATATCCTGTTGAATTAATTTTATTATATTTTGTACCAGTCTGAGCAAGCAATCTTTTATATCTTTCCAAAATTTTTGAATTTTCCGCACTTGCCTTATCCAGACTTTCGTTCTCAGTTTGAATTATAAGAGCAATTTTTGCCGAATTTGGCATAATTTCCTTCTTAGAAACTCCCCTAACCTGTATTCTCTTCCCAGTAATTTCACTATCTGAAAACGATAAAACTGAAAAAATTATCATAAATAATGCTAATATTCTTTTCATTTCTAAAGTCCTTTCTTTAAAATTAATTTCTTTATTTTCTAAATATATTTTCATCAAATTAATCTATTTAAATCAAATATAATTTTTTTATTTCATTTCATACATAACCGATATATTCTGTGTCAATTTTAATGGTTTTGGAGTATAATCAACCCTAGATTTACCAGCTCTCATTGCCATAGGTGCAGGTGCTGTCATTTCCTTAGTCATAGTATTTGTATATTCGAATTCCGCTGGTGCTGCATTGTAAGTCACACTCCAATCCTGATCAATTCTGTCAATCATCTTTTGCTGAAATTCCACATCTTCACTCACAATAATTGGTTCTCCCAGTTTCATCTTGCTCGAACGTAAGATGCTTTCTGCTTTCTGTTTTGTTTGATTATAAGCATCTTTATACATTTCTGACTCAATTCTGTCTTTATCTGACAAGTCAAAATTAATTGAACCGTTTATGTTTATTCCGTTGTCATCGGCAATTGAAATTATTGTATTAAGTTCCTTTATATTTTTTGTTGTAAGCACAAATTCATCTGTAACATAGTAAACATCTTTTTTTGTACCTTTATTTTCTGTATAATTTTCCTTTATTTCATAATCACTCAAAATAATATCATTTTCAGGGATTCCAGCTGAAATAAGCTTTCTTCTGGAAGTATTAAGTTTGTTAAACACTTTATTTAAAGCCTGGTCAACTGTTGTTCCATTTTCATTTATATTAAATGCAAATGTATTTTCATCAAAATTTTTCTGAATACTTTGTAAATTATCTCCATCTTCCAAGTCAATTAATGCTGAAATTTTGTTAAAATCAGTATTTTTTACTAATATTGACATTTTCACATCATAAGATGTTGGCTTTTTATCAGATTTTTTTACATTTTTATTTGGAACCGTCTTTACGTCTAAAATATCATCATTGTCATATTCTGTCCCTTTTCTATTATAAAATGCAGTTGTTTCCAAATTTTCCAAAGATATTCTTCTAGCTCTCAATTCATTCTTAAATTTCTCAACTTTTTTATTTACCTCATCTGTTGCCTGATTTAAGTTTTTTCCCTTCACTTCAACTTTGAAATTAATTTTTGCTAAATCTGGCATAATTTCCCTTTCTGCATTTCCCGTAACACTAATTTTTCTCACAAGATTTTCATTCGCTCCAAATGAAAATACACTTAACAGAGAAAATAGCGCAATTGCTACTTTTTTCATTTTTCCCTCCATAATTTCACTTGATTATTTACTTTCCAAATTTTTATTTTCTAAATTAAGTATAACACGATAAAATTAAAAGTAAATGAGAAATTTTATTTTTATTTTAAGATTTTTTATAAAAAATAATATATATCATTTTTTCAATATTTATGGTATTATATAAAATAAAGAATTATAAATAAAAATAACGAGGTGAAAAATGGCCACACAATATAAATTTAGTTATGCTAAAACTTTTAAAACTGTTATTGTAGTGATTTGTCTAGTTACACTAGCAATATTTGGAAAAGATGTTTTTGAACGTCATTTTTTTAACACTAGACTTACTGTTATTCCTGATGTTACGGGGCTTGACAAGAAAGAAGCGATAAAATATTTGAAGGAAGCTGGATTAAAAGTCAAAGTTATTAATTCCAAAACGGAAAAAGTACCATTAGATACGGTATATAATCAGGATCCAAGATCTGGAAAAGAAGTAAAAGTAAACAGAGTCGTAAGAATCTGGGTAAATAACGGTGAAGACGTAAAAGTTCCTAATATTATTGGATTGGAACTGCTTGAGGCAAGATCACGACTTAAAGGGTTAAATATTCAAATTGAGACAATTGATTATTATCCATCTAATCAAAAATACAACACTATTTTGGGAGTTTATCCAAAACCAGGGACAAAATTGGAAATTAACCAAAAAATATCAATACTTGTTTCATCACAACAAATGATAGATCCATCAGTTATGCCAAATATAACAGGACTTGATTTAAATGATGCAAGAGAAACATTAAAACAAATTGGACTTGAAATTGGCTCTGTATCTCAGACAAATGACCCAACATTGCCAGTAAATACAATTATATCTACAAATCCTGCAGCTGGAACAAAAATACAGCGTGGACAAAAAGTATCTGTTGTAGTAAATAGTGGAGCAAGTGTGAAAAAACGAGCAAGATCAAATGAAGAAATTATCAATCGTTCTCGAGATAACATAAATGAGAGAGAAATTGAAAAAACTATCGATGATACAATAAATCAGATAGATAACAATACTCCAAAAACTCCTCAACAAAATGATAAACAACAAAATAATGGAAATACTCCTGCTTCTCCGCCTAATAATTCAAATAGTGGAGGAACTTCCAGCGAACCAAATACTGGCGGTGGAGACGATGATGATTAAAAATTATAAAAATTGGATTTATTTAATTATAAAATTAAATATAGAAAAATACAGAAAGGAGACGGGAGTTATTTTAAGTTTTTGTTAAACTTGCTTGACAGCTATAGCTATGTCATTTTGAATTTAGCAAGGGGGCTTGACCCCTTGTTATTGTATATTTATTCTTTTATGATATAAATTTTAGATTACTAAGCAAATTTATTTTAAAATTTCTCTCAAATATTTTTATAAAAGGAAAAGTTATTAGAAAGATAAAGGGATTTTACTATGTTTTAGATGAAAATTCCAAAAATTTAAGTGAAGAAAATATTTATGAATGTAAATTACGCGGAATGTTAAAAGTGAAAAATGATAAAATGAACTGTATAATTGGTGATTTTGTAGAATTTGACAAAAAAGAAAAAATTATTGAAAAAATTGAAAAAAGGCAAAATTTTTTATATCGTCCACTTATTGCAAATATTGATTTTATTGGCATTTTATTTTCAATAAAAAGTCCAGATTTTGATTTTACAAATTTTCAGAAAATGCTTTTAAACGCAAATTCTCAAAATATTCCAGTTGTGCTAATCTTATCTAAAATTGATTTGGTTTCACAAGAAGAGCTGGAAAAGTTTTTAAATAAATTCAAAAAAATTTTTAAAGATGTAATTTCTATTTTTCCAATTTCTACCGAAACAAGAACTGGACTTTCAGAATTAAAACAATACATAAATAAAAAATCTGTCGTAATTTCAGGACCATCTGGAGCTGGAAAATCTACGCTTATTAACACTTTAATTGGAGAAGAAGTATTAACTACAAATGATATCAGTGGAAAAACTAGAAAAGGACGGCACACAACGATAGAAAGCCGATTTTTTATGACAGCCCCACATTCTTATCTAATAGATACGCCTGGATTTTCAACGTTGGATTTTCCAAAACTGAAAAATAAAAAGGAATTAGAAAAATTATTCCCAGAATTTCTGGAATTTATTCCTAACTGTAAATTTCGTGACTGTATTCACGTAAATGAGCCAAATTGTGCAATAAAGGAAAATGTGGAAAATGGAAATATTTCAAGGGAACGATATGATTTTTACCTGTATTCGCTGGAAAATATAAAATTTTTAAAATATACTTAAATAATTTTCATTTATGAATAAATATTACTGAAGAAAAGAGTTGATTTTTATGGATAAAAAGATTATAATATCACCTTCTCTGCTTGCTGCAGATTTTAGTAAATTAAGAGAAGAAATCGCAGAAGTTGAAAAATTTGGAGCAGAATATCTACATTTAGATGTTATGGATGGCAATTTTGTGCCAAATATTAGTTTCGGTGCTCCTGTTATTTCATCTTTGAGAAAGCATAGCAATCTTGTATTTGATGTTCATTTAATGGTAAATGAGCCTGATTATTTGATAAAGGATTTTGCACAATTTTCTGATATTATCACAGTTCATGTTGAAGCTATAAAACACTTGAACAGAACAATTCAGCTGATAAAATCTTTTGGAAAAAAAGCAGGAGTTGCACTAAATCCTTCTACTCCGTTAGATGTTTTAAGATACGAATTAAAAAATCTTGATATGGTACTAATTATGACTGTAAATCCTGGTTTTGGCGGGCAAAAATTTATTCCTGAAATGATTCAAAAAATAAAAGATTTGCGAGAAATTGACAAAGATATTGATATTGAAGTAGATGGTGGAATAAATGACAAAACTGCAAAACTTGTGAAGGAAGCTGGAGCAAATATCTTAGTTGCAGGTTCGTATATTTTCAGCGGAAATTACAAGAAAAAAATCGAAACTTTAAAATAAACAAAAAAAGAAAAAATTAAGAAAGGAGAAAATCAAAATGTACGAGAAAATTGAAACTCTATTAGATAAATTTTATAAAACATATTACAAAATTGAAGAAATTAACTTAAATCAGGTAATTAAATGCCTAACAACATCAGAACTGCATATTATTGAAGCAATTGGAGAAAATGAAATTACAATGAATGAACTTTCAGATAAAATAGGCATTACAATGGGAACAGCTTCTGTTGCTGTAAATAAATTAACTGAAAAGCAATTTCTAGAACGTTCCCGGTCGAACACTGATAGACGTAAAGTTTTTGTGAAATTGACTCAAAAAGGAAAGGTTGCCTTAAATTATCACGGTAATTTCCATTCAACTATTCTAGAAAGAATAACAGATGATATTCCAAAGGAAAAATTAGATACATTTGTTGAAGTTTTTGAAACAATTATGGAAAATCTAGATAAAGTTAAAAAAGATATCCAGCCTGAATCAATCTTGAGCTTTGAAAAAGGCGATTTAGTTCAAGTGTCATCAATTAAAGGAAGCACTGCCATTAGGAAATATTTAAATGAAAAAGGTGTTATGATAAAATCCCTAATAAAAATTGTAAATATTGACAAATATTTAATAACTATGGTTGTTGATGGAGATGAAAAAGTATTAAATGTTGAAGATGCAGAAAACATTATGGTTAGAAAAAATGCTCTTTAAAAATAATGATAGCCGATTGGAAAATTAAATTACACAAAATTAAGAAATAATAGCATCTGTAATAACAAGGAGGTTTTGACCCCTTGTCAAAGAGGAGGAAAATATGCTCTATTTAGATGGAATTGGAATTTCATTTCTTGTAAAGGAAATAAAGGAAAAAATATTACGATATAAATTGACGAAAATTTTTCAATATGACAGAGTGTCATTTTCACTCTTTTTTGGAAAAAATAACCTTCTTTTTCAAGTAAAGGATAATTCAACAATTTTTTATTTAAAAGATGAAAAAGATCCAAATACTGATTTTCAGTCAAAATTTTTGCTTTCATTAAAAAAACATTTGCAAAATTCGATTTTAGTTAATATTAGGCAGGAAGGTTTTGACAGAATTGTATATTTTGACTTTGAAAAGTTAAATCAATTTGGAGATGTGGAAAAATATATGTTAATTATTGAAATTATGGGAAAGGCAAGTAATATTTTCTTGACTTGTAAAGATAAAATTCTGTCTGCACTTTATTTTACTTCGATTGATGTTGGAAACCGTGTTATTATGACTGGAGCAAAGTACACATTGCCCTTTGAGGAAAAAAAGATTTCGCCGATTTATTTGGAAAAGGAAAATTTTCCATTTGAAACAGAAACTTTTTTGGAAAAGATTGAAGGTGCTGGGCGTGCTTTTGCATTACAATGCTCACAAGATTATAATATTTTTAAAAGATATTTGTCTAGTTACAGACCTGTAATGTATGAAATATTAAATCGTGGAAAAATTCAGAAAGTACTGACTTATAATGAGTTTTCAGAATTTAGTCAAAAGGAAAATGCTAATTTAGAAAATAATCCAGAAAATAAAAATAACAGAAAATATTTTGAGACTTTAAATGAAGGCTTAAATGCTTATTTTAAAACAACAATTACTTCCAATGTCATTAGTGAAAAAAAGAAAAGTTTGTTAAAATATGTTAATTCGCAAATAAAAAAATTCAAAAAAATAGAAAAAAATATAAAAGTTGACTTGAAAAAAAATGAGAATTTTGAAAATTATAAAAATATCGGAGATATTTTGGCGGCAAATATGCACCAGATAAAATATGGAATGAAAAAAGTTACAGTTTTTGATTTTTATAATAATCAGGAAATTACTATAAATCTTGATCCGCTTTTATCTCCAAATGATAATTTAAATTTTTATTATAATAAATATAATAAAGGGAAACGTACTATTTCAGCCTTAAATCTAAGATTTGGTGATATTCAGAATGAAATAAAATATTTTGAGGAAATAAAGATGTTCATTGAAAAGGAAAACGATTTTATCGGAATCGAAGAAATTGAAAATGAGCTGAATTTATCAGATAATAGAAATAAAATAAAAAATAAAATTAAATTGAATAAAACAAAAAAACGTGAATTATTATCATTTGACTACAAAGGTTTTCAAATCTTTGTTGGAAGAAATAACAAGGAAAATGAGGAAATATCCTTTTCTAAAGGGCAGCCAAACGATATATGGATGCATATAAAGGATATTCCTGGAAGCCATGTTCTTATTTTACGAAATAATCAAGAACTTCCTGAAGATGTTTTAATTTATGCTGCAAATCTCGCTTGTGAATATTCTAAAGCAAAAAAAGGCGATAAAGTTACAGTCGATTACTGTGAAAGAAAATTTGTCAAAAAAATAAAGAATAGTAAGCCTGGAAATGTTACTTATACTAATTTTCATTCGTTATTAATTAATGTTCCAGAAAAATCTCTTTAAAAAATGTTCTATAAAATTAGATTATTATGTATCTTTCCTTTTAATCAAAAAAATGTTTTTCATACTTATTGACAAATGCCAAAAACTGTTGTAAAATTAAAGTAATGATATTTAAGGAGGACTAATAATGGCAAGTAAAACAGTTACTATGACAAATCCTACAGGATTACATACAAGACCAGGTGGAGTATTTGTTGCTAAAGCAAAAGAATTTGAAAGTAAAGTAGAAGTTGAAAATGAAGGGAAAAAAGTAAACGGAAAATCTTTATTGAAATTATTATCAATTGGAATTAAAAATGGTTCAGAAGTTACAATTCATGCTGAAGGACCTGATGCTGAACAAGCAGTTGAAGTATTAGGAGAATTGTTAGCAACTATTAGAGACTAATAAATTCATTTAAAATTGCGCCAAGAAATCTGTATTTTTAAAAATTTATTTTTTATAAATATTTGACAGATGGCGTTTTTTTATTTAGAAAAATAATAAAAAATAAGACTACATGAAGCAGAATTAAAAGAGCTGACAAAAAAAATAAGGAAATAGCTGAAATTTTACACTATTTCCTTTTATAGTAAAACTTATTCAAAACAGAACTCAAAAACTATAACTATTTTACTCAAGCCCTAAATTTATTAGGATTTCTTATTTGTTTAATTTATCGTATCTTTTTGCCAATTCCAAAGCTCTTTTTTCTGTATTGCCTAATGCAGTTCCCAAAACATTAAACGTTCCTATTGTTCCTCCTTTTGATTCTTCAGCATCTTTTGCAATCTCATCTTTAATTTTTTTTGCCCATTTTTCCTGTTCTTCTTGCAATTCTACTTTTTCCTTTTCTGGCAATTCTGATAAAAGTAAATCATAAATTTTTCTCATTTCTGTTTCCCATAATTTACCTAATTTTTGAGTTGCATCATTCATATCTGCTGTAACTCCAGAATTCAAGGCTGGCTGAAATTTTTCTTCTGCAACTTTCATTCTTTCTGTCATTCCATCTTCATATTTCCCTGCAAACACAATCGCTCCTGCAAGCAGCATTCCTAATAATAATATTTTTTTCATAATAATCTCCTTAATTAAAATATATTTTTTATTTTTTCACATTCATTTTATCGTATCTTTTTGCTAGTTCCAAAGCCCTTTCCTTTGTTATACTCAGTCTTTCACTAGCAGCTAGCTCTCCAGCCATTCTAGGTCCTTCTTCCTTTGTATATTTATCATACGCTTTCTGAACTTTAACTTTTCTATCTTTTATCCATTTATTCTGTTCAGCTTTAAATTTTATTTTTTCTTTTGCTGGCAATTTTTTCAAAATCAAATTATACACATCGTTTAATTCTTTTTCCCATTCAGTATCCAAATTCAGTGAAGCATTAACCATATCGGCTCTTACTCCGCTATCCCATCCAGCTTGTGCTTTTTCTTCTGAAACTTTCATTCTTTCTGTCAATTCATTTTCATAATTTCCTGCAAATGTAACAGCTCCTATAACTAATAATCCTGCTATTAATAATAATTTTCTCATTTTTTATCAACTCCTTATTTTTATTATTTTTTATATTTTGTATTAAACCACAAACCCCTTTTTTAGTCAACTTAATTTTCAATAAAATTCAGATATTAATTATATCCTGATTATATTTTCCATCTGTCGTAACCTTTATCGCAAATGCTGGTATCACAGCTAACGCCATAATTAAAAACAATACTTTTTTAATAATTGTTTAAATTTATCATTTCTTAATCACAACTTATTTATACAGTTTATAATAATCACGGTATAATTTATACATTTCAGGATTATCTTCAGGGAACTCTTTCAAATGTTCAGGATCATCAATTTTATCATGATTTTCTCGTACAATACTAATTATTCTTTTCGTTTTTCTATTCAAAATTACTGGATCTTTTAATTTTGTATCGTATCCAATACAGATATATTCATCACAAAGCACATTTTTTTCCTTAACTGCATTTGTAATTCGTGGCGGCTCATTTTCATCTCCAGTATCAGAAGCGTAATCCCAGAACTGATACTTCCCATTTTTCAATTTTTTGATTTCTATTGAAGTATCATCTGCTGATATCTCTCTTTTCAGCAATATTTCCTCATGCAGTTTTCCATCGCTTGTGAAAGGCAAATCATAACCTTTGTAACTAAATTCTTCTTCTGAAAACCCAATGACTCCCATCAATAGCAATAATGCCATAATAATTTTTTTCATTTTCGTTCCCTCCGCTTTCTATTTTTTCTTCTTTGTTTATTTTTTCACTAATAATATATCATAATTTTATTAAAGAAAAATGAGAGTTTTTATTTTACTTATTATTTTTCTAGTCTGCTTTTACTGTTTCATAAACTTTATTTTTATCTCTTATTTCATATACATCCTTTTCATGATTATATTTCATACCAAAACTTTCATAATCAGCATCAGCTAAAATTTTACCTTTAAAATAAACGTTTTTTCTTCCTTTTGCATATTCAGTATTGCCATATGCACTAAACTGATGGCTTTCTGCTTTTTCAAGTTTTTTAAATGCACCTTCATCTGTGTCTAAGTAATAAACTACATCATACTTATTTATATATTTGTCATTATATGTCGACAAATTATATGGATCAACCTTAGGAGCAGCTTTTATTTTTACAAGTTTATGATTTTTTACAAAATACATACTGTCCTTATCGTGATACAAGTTAGTTTTGATTGCTAACTGTGAAAGATTTTCAATATCCACTTCCTTACCATCTATCGGAGCTATACTTCCGTCTTTCTCAACAATGTAAAATCCATTTTTATCTTCTATAAGAAAATTGTCAACTAATCTGCTTATTTTCTTAAATGTTTTTACATCTATACCTTTTAATTTCTTATTTTCATAATAGACATTGTTTTTATCTTTTGAATAATATCCATTTACTACAGATCCAAAATCATATGTTAATTCAAATGTGTTTTTATCTGCTCCTTCTATTTTTTTATTTCCATAGTAAACATTATTTTTATCCTTTATATAAGGAAGTTCTATTATCTTAATGGTGTCTCTATCAACACCCAATATTTTCTTACCCCCAAAATAAATATTATTTTTATCTTTTGAAAAACCATCACTTCCTATTTGGAATGTAGGTAAATCTGCTCCTATTATTTTTCTATTTGAATAATAAATATTGTTTTTATCTTTTGAATACAATTGATTTATCACTTCATACGTCTGAGGATCATACGGTAATTTTTCCAGTACCAAATTATCACTATCTCCATCAATATTGTAAATTCCATTTTTATCTTTTAGATATCGACGCGCACTCCCGCTAATATTTATAATTTGAAAAGTAATCGGATCTATTCCTTCTAATTTTTTCCACCCTCTATTTTCCCAGACATAAACTCCATTTTTATCTTTTGCATATACAGCATCTATTTCCTGAAATGTTGCTTTATCTATTTTCGGATTACTTCCTGCATAACTTATATTTACTGATAAAATCATAATTACAAATATTTTAAAAACTTTATTTTTCATAACTAATGTTTCTCCTTCATTATTTTTTTAATCTGTAAATATTATTTATTAGACCTGTTCGATAATTATACAAACTTAGAATTTAATAAAATAAATATCTTGAAGCAAGGGGTCTTAACCCCTTGTATAGATAAAAAAACTTAGGTTATCGAACATATCTATTATTTAATAAATCATATCTTTTTGCCAATTCTAAAGTTCTTTTCTCTATTCCACTTGCCCAGGCATTTCCTCCTAGAGTTCCTGATATTGTTCCACCTTCTGACTCTTCAGTGCTTTTTTCAACATCTTCCTTAACTTTTTTTATCCATTCTTCCTGCTCTTTTTGCAATTTTGCCTTTTCATTTTCTGATAATTTTGATAATAACAATTCATAAACCTTTTTCATTTCTGCTTCCCATGAATCTCCTAATTTTTGAATTGCATTATTCATGTCTGCTGTCACTCCAGAATCCAAAGCTGGCTGAATTTCCTTTTTTACTGCTTCCATTCTTTCCAATATTTGAGTTTCATAACTGCTTTCTGATTTTATGCTGCTTGAAGAAACTGCCGTTGTTTTATTAACTTCTTGCTTTATTTCCGTTTCTTTCGTTTCCTTTTTTTCATCTTTTCCAGATTTTGAACATGCGACAACTCCCATTAATAGTACTGTTAATGTAAAAAATAGTTTTTTCATAAGTTTTTCTCCATTTTTTTATTATTCAATTTTTCATTAATTATTATATCGTAAATTTATTAAAGAAAAATGAGAGTCACAAACAACAACATCTATTGCTATACAATTATTTTTTGTTCTTTTTTTGCCTATTTCTCTCTTCTTGTTAAATGCACGAATTTTACCATTCAGGATAAATAACTCTCATATCTTCAGGATCTATGAATACTGCCTTTTTCAATTCCACATCATATCCAATGCAGATAGTTTCATCACAAATAGAATTTTTTTTCACTGTTGCTTTTTCAACAGATGCTTCACTGTCAGGCTCCTCAGAAGAACGTACGATTTCATACTCTCCATTTCCTGTTTTTCTTATTTCTAACTCTGTATCTTCCGAAACTATGCTTCTATTTAACAGTTTTTCCTCATGTAATTTTCCATCTGTATTAAATTTTAAATCAAGTCCTGCCGCTCCATAACTTATTGCTCCTATTAGCAGTATTGCTATTAATAGCATTTTTTTCATACAAATCTTCCTCCCTGTTTATTTTATTAATATTATACCATATAATTTTTTAAAAAAAATACAATTATAACAATTTTAGTTTAAATGTCATATTCTTATGATTTATTCATCAATCCTTGTATTCCTTGCCTTAAATATGCTTATCCATTTTTTAATTATTTAAATTTTAGTTGATTTTTGAAGTAACATAAATTGAAATGATTGATTTGTCTTGAATTTTTTGGCAAGGGGATTAGAATCCCCTTGTTAATAATAAAATTAATTTTAAATTTATAAATTTAAACTGCTGAATTGATTTATTGCTATTTTTTGAATAAAAAACTGCATTACTTGACTAAAAGACAAGAAGTATTTCTTCCATTTTGTGTAAGCATCATACGATTTCCCTTTATATGAATTTTGACATTTTCATCGCTATATTTTTCTCCATTTGAAGATACAACCCTATCCAGCTGCCATTTTTTATATGTTTTCATATCCAAAAGCTGAACTGTTTCATCTGTAATATAATTTACTGTATATATTTTTTTATTGCAATTAAATTTTTTAAATACAAGTTCCCTGCGTTTATCATTTATAACAGGATTTTTTCTTTTAACAGCTCCATTTAAAACATACCCTATTAATAATATCCCAAATAACATTATTATTAATTTTTTTGATATTTTCATAAAAATTCCTGCTCTCCCTTTTTTATTTCCAATAAAGCTCAAAAATATTAAACATTGTGAACTCTTACTCCATATCTGAAATATTTTCTCCAGTATGGACTCTTTAAAGATGACATTACAACCCCTTTTGAAGAGGAAGCATTGATAAATAATGTGTTACCGACATAAACTGCTGTATGACTCGTTCTATTTTCTGGTTTAAAATAAACAATATCTCCCGATCGTAAATTTTTAGCTGAAACTCTTGTCCCTTGTTTTACTTGCTGTGTTGAAACCCTCGGAAGCTCCTTATTGAAAACTTCACGATAAACTCTACGTGTTAATGCTGAACAATCTATACCCCTTCTAGAATCTCCTCCTAATGCATATCTTGTTCCACGCCATTTGCTGTAAGAAGTTAAAAGTTTTTTTTCTACAGTCGCTCTTTTTCGTTCTTGAGCCGTTCCTGAAGTCATTGCCTTTCTATGTCTTTGCCTTAATTCTGACATTTTTGTTTCAACAAGATCACTTTTATTTTTTGCAGAAACTCCATAAATCCCACTATTACCACTACTATGTGTTTTTTTTACATTTAAAGGTTTATGAGATGTTTTAGCTTTTACTGTTTTTTTCCCTTTTGATGTTTTTGCATGAAGATTTGTCCCTACAAAAGTTGATAACATACATATTGCAGTCAAAAATTTATTTTTTTTCATATATTTTTTTTATTCCTTTCAAAATTAATTTTTATAATGTTTTTATTGTATTATTGTATCATTTTATTTTAAAAAAGTATACTAAATGAATTTAAAAATTACATTAATTAATTCATAATTTATAAAAAGGGGGCAAGACCCCCTTGTTGAAGAATAATTATCTGATTATAATTCAAAATTTATATTTAATAAATCTATTTAAAAATATGATTGCTCCATCTATATTTCTATTGGTAAATTTTTTCAAATATCAAAGTTTTACCTTTATCTGTTGTTAAGACTAAAGTTTTTTGATTAGATAATTTAATTTTTTTAGAATTTTCTAAAAGTTTTAAAAATTCTCTTTCAATTTTCATTAAATTTTCTGGTCCTGCCATTTCTGTTGAACCAAGAGGACTAACCTTAATATTGTTATTAACTATTTCATATTTTCCAAAATAGTTATTTATTCCTGAATTACCATTTATTCCATTTTCATTAAAAGAAAGTGTAATATTATTGTCATTTTTTGAAATCAATTTGCTAATATCTTTTCCATCCATATTCAAAAGTTTCCAACTTGTATTTTTCAACTTTTTATTTAATGTCAAAACTTTAAAAGTCCAAACTTCCTTCTTATTACTCAGAGTCAAAGTACTAGTATTATAACTTATTTTTGGAAAAGATTGTAAAATATCAAGAAAATTTTGTTCGATATTCATCAAATTTTCTGGCCCTGCCATTAAAGTTGTAGCTACATCAGCTGATAAAGTGAAATTATTTTTTACCGTATAATCTCCAGAATAATTATTTATCCCTGAAAATCCATTAATTTCATTTTCTAAAAAATTAATTGTAATCTTAGCTTCTTTCGGAATTACAACATTTTTCCCTTTTCGGCTAACTTGTGCCAATTCCCATGACGTTCCATTTAAATTATAGACATTTTGTTTTTTTGAATATGCACTTAAAACAAAACAATTTAGTAAAAATACTGTAAAAATTCCAATTAAAATAGACATCTTTTTCATTTTAAATACCTCTTTTCTGATTTCTTTCTTTCTTTTCTAATTAAATAATATCACATATTTATTAAAGAAAAATGAGAAAATATGAATTTTTACTTTTTTAGTTTTACCATGCTGAATTTATCAAAACTTCTTCTCCATAACCACCATTCATCTTTTGCGGATTTGTAGAATTGTAAGCTCTTTGAACTCTTATTCCACGTATTCCTACTTCTCTTGCAGCTAAAATATCATCGTCACTATCACCATAATGGATTGAAACATTATGTTTTTTAATGTAGAATGATTTATCGTATTTGTAGCCACCTGTTGGAGTATCGGCTGTATATTCTACGTAAACTTCCTTTGGTAAGTCAAAATATCTTTGCAATGTTTTTGACAATTTTGTTGAAGTATAGTTTTTATCTTTTGAATGTTTTGTTCTTCCTGTGATGAAAAATACGTTATCTCCTCTTTCCAAATGCATTTTAATTAAATCTTTTGCAGATTGTTTTGGAATTGAGTGTTCATCTCCATTCTCAGCCACATAATCCCAAAATTTCTGATTATACAGATAACTTACCGCTCCTCTTTTATCTCCTGGAATTTGGAAATGATATTGCCCATAATTAAAGTAACCGCTTGAATGCAGCAATGTATCGTCAATATCAAAGCTTACATTAATTGGTCCTTTCCCTTCCAAACTTTTCTTAATGTCGTCAACAGATACAAAATGAACAGCCTTCTGAACTTTATCTGTTGAATAAAATCCTTCGTGAGTATAAGGAACTTTCGGTCCTGCCGCAAATATTACAGATGCAGCAAACAAAAATAATAATGCTTTTTTCATAACATTTCCTCCTATATATTTTTTTACAAATTTTTTTCTATCTTATAGGTTCACAGCCTATAAATTTTCCCTTTGCCGTATAAGTACATAAATTCCCTGCTTTTTCTCTTCCATCACCTTTAGGAATTTTAAAATAAGAGCAGCTTGTAGATGATAACACTGTTAAAACTAATGTTAGAAGCATTGTTGTCTTTTTCATGAAAAACCCTCCTCTAATGAACTTTTATACTAAATCCTATTTAAAAACAAAGATTATATTTTAGTTATTTGGTAATATTTTGACTCTTGAAAAAATCATAACTAATTTGATATTTAAATGGGAATAGTATTATTTAAAATTTAAAAAAAAGATGCTTTCACGAAAGAAAACATCTCTTCAATTTTATATATCAAATACGATAGATTTAACTCTTGTCATGCTTTCTATACTGTATTTTATCCCTTGAACTCCTGCTCCTGAACCTTTGATTCCTAAAAATGGGAAGCTGTCAGGTCCTCTTTGAGTCTTGTTATTTATATGTACTGTTCCTACTTCTAATTTTTCAGCGATTTCAAATGCTAATGGGAAATTTTTTGTAAATACTGCTGATTGAAGTCCGTATTCTGATTTATTTGCAATTTCTACTGCTTCATCTACAGATTTTACTCTAATAATTGGCAATACTGGTCCAAATGGTTCTTCCCAGGCAATTCTCATATCAGTTGTTACGTTGTCAAAAACTACTGGCCAAATTAGATTTTTTTCTCTTTTTACTGTAGTCAATGCTTTTGCACCTTTTTCCTGTGCATCTTTTATTAATCCTTCAATAAAGTCTGCTGATGGAGTGTCGATTACTGTTGTAATGTCAGCATTGTCAAAAGGATCTCCAACAGTTAATTTTTCAACTTTTTCTTTTATCAAGTTTGCTAATTTGTCTGCAACTGAATCCATTACAAGTACTCTTTTAATGGCAGTACATCTTTGTCCAGAATAGCTAAATGCTCCTGCTACGATATTTTTAGCGGCATTTTCCAAATCAGCATCTTCTAGCACGATTCCAGCATCTTTTCCACCTAATTCAAGCATAATTGGACGCATTCCAGCAAGTTTTCCAATTTTTTTCCCAATTGGCGTACTTCCTGTAAAGTTTATAAAGTTTACTTCTTTATGCTCAATCAAATAATCTCCAATTTCAGAACCTTTTCCAGTTACAGAGTTAAATACTCCCGCTGGAATTCCAGCTTCTGCAAATACTTTTGTCAGTAATAATCCACTAATTGACCCTTGTGTAGGCGGTTTGAAAATTACTACATTTCCTCCAATTAAAGCTGGTGCAATTTTAGATGCTGACAAGTTTACTGGATAGTTAAACGGTGCAATTGCAAGTACAACCCCAACTGGCTCTCTTTTTACGGCTCCATATTTTCTCTTGCTTCCTGCTTCAAATCCGCCACCATTTACAAATTCTCCAGTGATTCTAAGCCCTTCTTCAGCGGCGTATCTAATTAAATCAGCAGTTCTCACAACTTCTGAAATAGCGGCTTTAATTCCTTTTGCCACTTCCTTTGCCAAATTTTCCCCAATTTTATCTTTATCTCTTTCAAGAATATCTGCAGCTTTATTCAGGTACGCAGCTCTTTCTACAGCCGATAAAGCTCTCCAAGCAGGTAAAGCCTTTCTAGCAGATTCCATAGCATAATCAACATCTTCTCTTGACATAGCTGGAACTGTTCCAAGTTCTTCCCCATTTACAGGCGAATAAATAGTTATTGTATTTTTAGAGTCTTTCCATTCTCCATTCACTAAATTTTGATAATTCATCAAAATACCTCCTTATTTTACATATCTTTTATTATACACTTTATTTTATCATATATTTTATATAATTAATATAGTTTTTTTCATATATTTTTTGTTTTATCAATCATTATAACTAATTTACAGTTCCTAAAACATAAATTTATCGTTAAAATTTTGAATATTATTACAGAAAATCTTTTTTAAATACTCTTTTAATTTCAAACTTTTTCTGTTCCAGCCGATCTTTCAGCTCATTCATCCATACCAGCGGATCTTTGGGATTTACAAGCCTTTTTATATTATATCGATTTTTTTCTTCGTCAAACCAGATAAGTTTTGTAATCGCCCCAGCCCCAATTCCAATAATTGTCTTATTTTCCTCAATCATTTCAATATTATAGATCGACTCACATCCATTTAATGAATATCCAAGATTTTCTCCCCATTGAAAACTGTTTTTCTGGCGATACATATAATATGGAAAAAGCCCTTTATTTTTAGTAATATTTCCAATTTTTTCATAAATTTTCCCATAATCCAGCACATCTTTATGAGCATAATTCTCCTTATTAAGACGGCTTGCATTTTTTATTGCCAAATTATGAATTGTCAGATTTTCCATGTTATACTTTGAAATTTCGTCCATCGTATACAGAATATCTTCTGTATTTTCACGCGGCAGTCCCAAAATCAAGTCCATATTTATTTCTAATCCAAGATTTTTAGCAATTTTGTAAACGTTGTCAAACTGTTCCCTATTATGGTAGCGATTTACGATTTTTAGCGTCTTTTCATTAAAAGACTGGGGATTTATGCTGATTTTATTTACTCCATAATTTTTAATAACTGATAATTTTTCCTCATCCATCGTGTCAATTCTTCCAGCTTCAAATGTAAATTCCTTTAAATAATCTAAATTATAATTTTCCTTTACTGTTTTTAAAAGTTTGTCAATTTCTTTTGCTGTTAAAATCGAAGGCGTTCCTCCGCCAATGTAAATTGTGTTAATTTTTAAATCCAGTTCCTGTGTTAATTGCCCAATTTCACGGATTTCATGATAAATTGAACCTATATATTCATCATATCTTTCGGCATATTTTCCACGTAGCAGGTAGGCTGGAAATGAGCAGTATGAACATTTTGTAGGACAAAAGGCAATCCCAATATAAATTCCTATTGTCTCCTTGTCTAAATATGGTGCTTGACGTTTTACAATGTCTAGCAGAAGTTTCCGCTTTTCATCACTTACAAAATATATTTTTTCCAATATTTCATCAATTTCATCATAACTCAATCCCATTTTTAAAAATCGTCCCACAATCTTTGTAGGACGTACACCTATTAAAATTCCCCATTTATATTTATTTTTTTTATCAAACAATTCCATTAATGAGGCCTTTGCCATAACTTCTGCCTGATCAAAATATTCATCATTTATCTTCTTATGTGAAAATGTCACTTTTTTTAAGATTTTGCCACTATTTTTGTCAATCAATGCTGTATTTACAGTAATTAATTCAGCATTTTTATTTTTATTATTTTCTAGTTTTCCACAATCTTTTGAAAAGTTTTCCACATTTTTACCCTTTTCAAAATTTACATTAATTTCCACATTATTTTCACTATTTTCAAAGATAATGCCATAATTTTCAGGCAGAAGTACACGCACAAATTCCTCAAGTTTATTCTGATTAATCTCAATATTTGCTCTTATCATCTATTTTATAACTCCTACAAAATAAAGTGCCAGTACAATTATTCCAAGAATGATTCGATAATATCCAAATACCTTGAAATCATGCTTTTTAATATAGCTCATAAAGACTTTAATAACGGCATAGGCAAATATAAATGAAAGTACAAAACCTAATGCAATTAAAAACCATTCATACCCGCTTAATGCTGTTCCCAGTTTTACCAGTTTTAAAAGTGTTGCTCCAAGCATTGTCGGAATTGCAAGGAAAAATGAAAATTCTGTCGCTAAAATCCTATTTAATCCAAGCAAAACTCCTCCAATAATAGTAGCAGCGGATCTTGAAGTACCTGGAATCATCGCAAGGCATTGAAATAGCCCCACTCCAATTGCAGTTTTTATAGGCATTTGAGTAATTGAAGTAATTTTACCTTCCTTTTTTTCGCCAGATTCCAGCCAAATAAGTATAACTCCGTAAATAATCAGCGTTATTGCCACAACTACTGAATTAAACAACACTTTATCAATAACATCATCGAACAAAAGTCCCAAAACAACTGCTGGAAGTACTGCAATCACTATTTTTATCCACATTTGAACAATATCCATCCGCTGACTTTGACTAAGCCCTTTTGCAAACGGAAAAATTCTTTTCCAGTAATACACAACTACCGACAAAATTGCCCCTAGCTGTATAATTATCTTAAACGCATTTGCAAATTCCTCATTTTTCGACAATTGCAAAAATTGATCTACAATGATCATATGTCCTGTGCTGCTGACAGGTATAAACTCTGTAAGCCCTTCCACAAGACTTAAAATAAATACTTTAATAATGTCTATGAACATAATAATTTCCTTTCCTTTTTATTTACACTGAATCCCATTTGAATTTGAAAAAGTTTTATCTATTTCTGACAAGAATTAAGACTCCTTGGCGAACAGAATTTATAACAAATCTCTTATTCTAATGGAAATAGTATTATATTTCAAAAAATTTCTCAATTACTGTTTTTAATCCATGCTCCACATTTGAAGTTGAAATAAATTTAGAGATGCTTTTGATTTCAGGAATAGCATTTTCCACAGCCACAGGCATTCCCACAAGTTCCAATAAAGGCTTGTCATTCGCACTGTCACCAACTGCAATCATTTCCTCAGGTTTTATATTTTCAATTTCTCCCAATTTTTTCAATGTTTTTCCTTTATCCACATTTTTATTTGCAATTTCCAAGAATATAGGCTTTGAAATAGCGATAAAATAATCATTCCCGTGAACTTTATTCATATGTTTTTCTGCCATTAATACTTCTTCAGGCGTTCCAATAATCATACATTTTGTAGTTTTATCAATTCCTTTTTTTTCTAATTCTTCAAGCGAATCAAATTTTTGGAATTTCATTTTACATTGATCTGCTTCATACATTACTCCTTCTGTTGCCTCTGTCCCATAAATCGTATCTCCAACATACAAAATCATCGGAACATTTATTTCCTTTGAAACTTTATAAACATTTTCAATATCCGGTTTATCCAGCCCTTCGTGAAAAATCACTTCATTTGTCTTCATATCAATTAATTCTCCACCGTTAAATGCCAAAACATAACCTTCATACTTATCCATTTGAAGCTCTTTTGCATAATCAAACATAGCATAACTAGGTCTACCGCTCGCAAGCACAAATTTAACACCCTTTTCCTTTTGAACTTTCACAATCGCCTCAATATTTTCGCTTGTTATCCCATGCTCCTCATCAAGCAATGTCCCATCCATATCAGTCGCAATCAATTTATAATTCATAAAATCCTCTCGCTTTCTTTATTTATGTTAATTTTATTAATTCGTTTTCTCCTACAATTTTTAATCTATAATTATTATACAAGAAATAGTAAAAAATGTCTATATAGATTAAAATGTTAAATCAAACAAAAAATATAAATCACAATACTAAAAAAATTGAAATTAAACATTTTAAATATTTTATTTTCTAATTTTACTTCTTATTTCTTCTTTACTTACATATTTATTTTATTACATTTTAATATTCTAATACAAAAAAAAAAAAAAAAAAAAAAACATAATATAATTTTATTATGATATACTCGTATTATATTAAATGTATTTTAATACTAAACTTAAAAATTTGATTTTGAAATAGTTAAAATAGAAAATTATAAGGAGAAGTATGAAAATGTTAAATTTAGAACAGTATATTAGAAGCAATAATGAAGAATTAGTTAATATTCATTGGAATGAAACTATTAACGAATATGTAAAAAGATTAAATGGTTCAAAAATATTATTTAAGAAATTATCAGAAAAGGAGTATTTTAAAAGTTCAAATACTTTAAAAGAAAATATATTTTTTAAAGAAATAAATAGCGAAATTTCAAGATATATTTCTGATTCAAAAAATCCAAGCTATCAAATTGCGATTGTAGGAGCTGTAAAAGCAGGAAAATCAACATTAATTAATGCTCTGATTGGTTACGACTTAGCCAGTACAAATGTAACCCCAGAAACTGCAACATTAACAAAAATAAAAACAACAGACAAAAATTCAATTACAGTAAAATTTTATTCAAAGAAAGATTGGAAAAAAATCTGGAATGATGCTCAAAAAAGTACAAATGCAACTATTTTTAAAGAAGAATTTGATAACTTAAGAGCAAAAGAAATAGAATGTGAAATGTTAGAAAAATCAGATGTTTTTAAAGAATTTGATAATTTAGATTCTATGAAAAATGAAATAAAAAAATGGACTTCCTCGCATGCTAGAGAGCATTATTTTGTCAAAGAAATTGAAATTGGTGTAGAAAAATTAAATCTTCCACCACAAGTTTGTCTAGTAGATACTCCTGGGTTAAATGATCCTGTACAATATCGTTCAAATATTACTTCTGAATATATTCACAGTGCAAATGCAGTAATTATTTGTGTAAATTCCAAAACATTGAGAAATGAAGAAATTACAACGATTTTAGAAGTATTGACAAAAGCTCAGGACAAAAAAGATAAGGTATATATCTTGGGAACGCAAATTGACATTATGAATTCGCAAGCTGACTGGGAACAACAACAAGAAGAATGGTTAAAACACTTAAAAGAAAAACAATTTTATGGAAGTTTAGAAATGGCTAAAAAGCAATTAATTGGAGTTAGTTCATATTTTTATTCAAATGCTATAAAGTTATCATCAAATACTGATATTGATTCATTGGAAGATGTTCTCGATAATTTAGTAAAAATAGAAGAAATGTCAAAACAAGAGAGACGTGAATTATTAAAATTATATAATAAAAATAATCTTACTCCTAAAGATATTGACCAAATAAAAAGAAGATTAATTAATTATTCTAATATAGAAATTTTGAAAGATAATATTCAAAATAAACTAATTTTGGGATTTAATGAAAGTTTGAAGATTGATTTTATCAATAGGTACAATTATTTAAAAAATAAAATTGAAACATTTAAAAATGAACATATTGAAAAAATTCAAGGAAATATTAATAGTTTTACGCAGAGTGAAAATGAATTAAAACAACAAATTTTACAAAATGAAGAACAAAAAGAAAATCTAAAAAATTTAAATGAAAAATTAAAATTAAAGATAAAAGAAATTACCCAAGCATTTAATACAGATTTTGAAGAATTAAATACAAATTTTAATGAACTTATGAAAAATATTAGAAAAGTCAAATTTGAAGAAGAAAGTGAGGTTAAATAGATGAAAAAAAACAATTTAATCAAGAATCTAATTGAATATGTAACAGAAAATGCAGAGGCTATTGATAAAATAATTAAAATTGGTGAAAGAATAGTAGACTGGTTTAAAAATATATTTAATATTGGTGATACTCCAAGTTATGATAAGGATAATGCTACTATTGATGACACCAAAAAAATTAATAAAATTCTACAAACTTATATTAAAAATTCTCTTAATATTTCGAAAGAATATGATGATATTTCAAAAGAGCAGATAAATAAGTATTTTTCGCAAATAAAAAACGGTTTAACAGATATAAACGAAATATCTCAAAATAATACCGAAAATTTTGACAAAGTAATTGAAGATTACATTTTTGATAGCTTAGAACTAAATAGACAATCTACTTTAAAAAGTTTAGATAAAATTTATTCAAATAGAATTAAAGATGCTTATTCATTATCTAATGACGAATTACTTGATATTCTAAAAATGGAGAAGGGACGAGAAAAAAAGAAAAAAATAAACGAATTTTCAATAAATACTTTAAAAAATGCAAATAAATTCCTATTTGATGAATTAAAAAGTTCTATTAGTCAGCAACAAAATTTAGTTGATAAAAAGTTAGAAAATTATATGAATCTAAGAGAAGAAGAGACTAAACGTTCTATTGAAAAAATCAATGAAATTTTAAATAGTATTAAAACAGGAGAAAAAGAGAAACAACAACTAAAAAATAGTTATGTAGAATTACTTAATGAAGTAAAGTTATTTGATGAAATATTTGCATAGTGGAAAGGAAAAATGTGTTAGAAAATTTTTTATTTTTCTCTAAAAAAGAAGGAAAAGATTTAGAGAAAAAAATTTTAATGAGATTAGATAAAATGATAGTAGAGCAAGAAATTATTAATCAAAGAATAAATATGTTACAAGAAATTATAGATGTCTCTAATGAAAAATTAATGAATTATCAAACTAAAGAAAGCCAAAATATGTATGGGATTTTAAATCAATTATTATTGAAAGATGTATTGGAAAATTACGATGAAACGTTACAAGAATTAATAAGGAAGCATAATTCTAAATCATAAATTTGTTAAACTGGGATTTCTCCCAGTTTTTTATTTTTCAAAATTCATACTTTCCAAAAAAATTCTTCAAAATAAAAACCATCTCAAAAAAACCATAAACTTTTCAAGACAGTTCTTAAAAACAAATATTCTTTTTTATCCTCCCAAATAGGCCTTCTTAATCTCAGGATTTGTAAGCAGTTCCTTCCCTGTTCCTTCCAGAATGATTTTTCCAGTTTCCAGAACATATCCTCTATCTGCGATTGAAAGCGCCATATTGGCATTTTGTTCTACCAACAATACAGTTACATTTTCTTCCTTGTTGATTTTTTCAATGATATTGAAGATTTCCTGTACTAATAACGGCGCTAGTCCCATTGACGGCTCATCCAGTAATAATAACGAAGGATTTGACATTAAGGCTCTTGCCATTGCCAGCATTTGCTGTTCTCCTCCACTCATTGTTCCTGCCAACTGCTTTTTACGTTCAGCAAGTCTTGGGAATAGCGAGAACATATGCTCCATGTCTTTTTTTATTTGATCTACATCATTTCTTGTGTATGCTCCCATTTCCAAGTTTTCCAGCACAGTCAGCTCTGTAAAGATTCTACGACCTTCTGGAACGTGTGCCATTCCACGGCTGACAAGCTTATAAGCATCAGCATTGGTTATATTTTCTCCACTCAAGGAAATTTCTCCTGATTTTATTGGTACAAGCCCTGAAATAGCGTGAAGTGTGGATGTTTTTCCAGCTCCATTTGCACCAATTAGGGAAACGATTTCACCTTTTTTTATTTGAAATGAAATGTTTTTTATAGCGTGGATTACGCCATAGTAGACATTTAAGTCATTTACATTTAAAATATTCACATTTCCTCCTTTTTGCTAATTTTATTAATTTTGCAGCTCAAATTTATTTTATTCTCCTAAATAAGCTGTGATAACTTCCTTATTATTCTGAATTTCATCTGGAAGCCCTGAAGCAATGATTCTTCCAAAGTTTAGCACATATAATCTTTCACAAATTCCCATTACCAGATCCATATCATGTTCAATTAACAAAATTGCAATTTTAAATTTATTTCTTATAAAGCTAATTGTATTCATTAATTCCTTCGTTTCATTCGGATTCATTCCAGCCGCCGGCTCATCTAGCAGCAGCAATTTAGGATTTGTAGCTAAAGCTCTTGCTATTTCCAGTTTTCTTTGCTGTCCATAAGACAAGTTTCCAGCAGTAATATTCGCCATTTCAGCCATATCAAAAATATCCAGTAAATCAAGCGCCTTATCAGTCACTTCCTTTTCTTCCTTCCAAAATCTAGGAAGTCTAAAAATCGCTTCAAAAGTATTATAACTCATACTGTTGTTAAATGCCAGTTTTACATTGTCTAATACGCTTAGTTCCTTAAAAAGTCTAATATTTTGAAATGTTCTGGCAACTCCTAAAGCAACTATTTGTGGAGTAGTTTTTTTATTTATACTAATCTGATTTATAGAAATATCCCCATCTGTAGGTTTATAAACACCTGTAAGCAAGTTAAATATTGTTGTTTTTCCAGCTCCATTCGGTCCAATCAGCCCAACTAGCTCGCCTTCTTTTATTTCAATATTTACATCATCAACTGCTCTTAGCCCTCCAAAAGATATTCCCAAATCTGTCGTTTTTAATAATGACATATTTATATCTCCTATTTTACTTCTTTTTTTTATTTATTAAAAATACTTAATTTTAATTTTCATCACTTTCATTTTTACTATTTTTATGATCTCTAATCCGCTTAATTCTTCTTTTTGTTCCTGCAAATGTAAATTCCTTCGTACCGAAAATTCCCTTTGGACGGAAAATCATCAATGAAATTAATATAATTGCGTAAACTAAGTATCTAAATTGTGAAACATCTCTTAATTTTTCATTTAATAATGTCAAAATTACCGCAGCAACAATCGCTCCCGTAATACTTCCAAGTCCTCCAAGCACTACCATAACAAGAATTTCTATCGAGAATAAAAATCCAAATTTATCAGGTGTCAAAATTCCCACATTATGTGCAAACAGTGATCCTCCAACTCCAGCAAAAAATGCTGAAAATGCAAATCCATAAAGTTTTACACGATTTAATCCAATTCCAATATTTTCAGCCGCAATTTCATCTTCCCTAATTGACAAAACTTCCTTTCCCTTTCGTGAAGTCATAGCCATTGCAATTATAACAATTGAAATAACTACGATGAAATATGTATTTGAAAAACTCAAAAGTGTCGGAATACCACTAAGTCCAGTTGCTCCACCTAAAAAATCCAAATTTTGAATAATATATTTTACAATTTCTCCAAAGGCAAGTGTAATAATTGCAAGATAATCTCCTCTTAGCCTAAGTGTGCTACCACCAACCAAAAGCCCAAATACAGCTGCAACTAATCCACCAAATAGTGATACTAAGATTAATTGTAAAAATGGCGGTAAATTATAATGGACTAATATTTTTGAGATAAAAGCTGCTGAATATCCACCAATTGCAATAAATCCAGCTTGTCCCAAGTTAAGTTGTCCCATAAGTCCGACTGTTATATTTAAACTTACTGAAAATAACACATAAATTAAGATACTTATATAAATTCCCCTTGTATAACTGAAGGCATCATTTGGATCAAAAGTAAAACTTAAAACAAAATAAAATATAATTATTAAAAGAAACGTAGCAATATAATTTTTTACATTTAATTTGTTAAAATAATTTAAGTCGTTCCATTTACAATTTTTTATTTCTTTATCTTTTTTAGGCTGTTTATCTTGTTTTTTTTCTAAATTATTTATATTTTTTTCTTTTACATCTTTATTATTTTTTTCCATTTTTTCCATCTTCCTCCCTTCCAATTATACTTTTTCCTTCATATTTTTCCCAAACAATCCATTTGGTCTAAAAATTAATATTAATATAAGCACACCAAATACAATCGGATTTGCCCAAGTTGTAAGCGATGAACCTTTTACATACGCTTCAAGCAGTCCTAAGACATATCCACCAACCATAGCTCCAGGAATACTTCCAATGCCTCCAAATACAGCTGCAATAAACGCCTTTAGTCCAGGCAACATTCCCATATATGGCTCAATTTGCGGATAAACAATCGCATATAATGCTCCACCTAATGCACCAAGTCCAGAACCAATTGCAAATGTTATGGCAATAGTTTTATTTACATTAATTCCCATAAGCTGTGCCGCTCCTGTATCTTGTGAAACCGCCCTTGTAGCTTTTCCTAATTTTGTCTTTTTAATAAATAAGTTTAAAGCCACCATACATATTACTGTAATTGCAATTACAAATATTGTAAGTGTGCTAATTTGTAAAAATCCTAGCTTCATTTTATTATCATTTGATAAAAATGCTGGTATATATTTTGGATCAATAACTTTTGGATTTGCACCAAATATTATAAGTGCCAGACTTTCTAATAAAAAACTCATTCCAATCGCTGTAATTAATGCCGAAATCTTAGGTGCATTCCTAATTGGACGATATGCAAAAAAGTCAATTACAACTCCCAAAATAGCACACAAAACGATTGATAAAGTAATAGCCAGTATTAATGGCATCCCATTTGACACAGCAATAAGTGTGGCATAAGCTCCCACCATAAGTATATCACCATGTGCAAAATTTATAAGTTTAACGATACCGTAAACCATTGTGTACCCCAAAGCAATCAGGGCATAAATACTTCCAGTTTGCAGTCCGTTAATAGTTTGCTCGATAAAACTCTTTAACATAATTTTAAACTCCTATACTTTCTACTTATACAGTTCATTTTTATTTTATATTTCCTTTTAATTTAATACTTAGGCAACCTAAAAACTATATTTAATTTTATTCAAACTTTTATATAATCTTAAAGTTGCTTACGTATATTTTTATTTACTAAATTTCATTAATTTATTTTAAATTCTTAAATAAAAACTCTTGATAAAAAAAGTTCTCGATTGTTAGAAGAAAGAAAAAATCCCTAACAACCGAACTTTATAATAATTATTATTTTTCACATTTAGATGTATTCGATAATTTAATTTTTTATTTTAACAAGGGGTAAAAACCCCTTGCTTCAAAACATTTACTTTATTAAATTTTAAATTTTTCTAAATTTATGAATAATTCTATTATTCTAGAATTTTTCTTTTAATGTAAGTTTTCCATTTTTTACTTCAATAAATGTAACTTTCTTTTCAGGATTTCTTTCTGAATCATATTTTAATGAGCCTGTAACAAGGTTTGTTCCATTAAAGTTCTTAATTGCATCTTTAATTTCATCTTTTGAAGAAAGATCTTTTACATTTTTCAATGCAGTTTCTAAAATTGTTCCAGTATCGTATCCTAAAGCCGCAAAAATAATCGGATCAGTTTTATATTCATTTTTATATGAAGTAATGAACTTTTGAACATTTTGATCAGGATCATCTGGCGCAAATTGACTTGCAAAAATTGCTCCATTAGCAACTTTTCCAAAGTTAGTTTGGATTCCATCCCATCCATCTCCACCCATAAATTGGGCATTTATTCCAAGATCTTTTGATTGTGTCAAAATTAATCCAATAGTATTGTAATAATCAGGTACAAAAATTACCTCAGGATTATATCCTTTTACTTTTGTAAGTAATGCTCTAAAATCTTTATCATCTGCAGTATATTGTTCTTCTTTAACCTGAATTCCTTCTTTTTTAGCTTGTTCCTTAAACGCATTTGCAAGTCCAACTGAATAATCACTACCTGTATTAGTCAATACTGTAACATTTTTATAGCCTTTAGATTTTGCATATTTTGCAACAACAACACCCTGATAAGGATCTGTAAATGTTGTTCTAAATACAAAATCCTTATCCTTTGTAATATCAAATGCAGTTCCAGTTGCTGTAATCATAGGAACTTTTGCTTGTTGCGCAAGCGGTGCAATTGCAAGAGATGGTCCAGATGTAACTTCTCCCATAAAAATATCAATTTTATCTTGTGAAACCATTTTTTTAAATGCATTGATTGCTTCCTGTGCATCTCCCTTACTATCTGCCACAACAAGTTCGATTTTTTTACCGTTAATTCCACCAGCGGCATTTATTTCCTTTACTTTTAACTTAAATCCATTAATTGTACTTGTTCCATATTGCGCTACATTTCCAGTCAAAGCTCCAATAACACCGACTTTTATAACATTTTTATCTTTTGCAGTTTTAGCTCCGCAGCTAAATACAAATAATGCCAATAATGAAATTAAAAATAATGTCTTTTTCATAATTGTTCTCCTTTACAAAATTTATTTTTATATTCAAAATAACTTACTTAAAATTTTTTATTTTCTTGAATTTTTTTACTTTTAGAATTTTTCCTTTAATGTAAGTTTTCCACCTTTTACTTGGATAAATGTAACTGCCTTTTCAGGATTTCTATCAGCATCAAATTTTAATTTACCAGTTATCAAATCTATACCGCCTACATTATTCATAGCTTCTCTTATAGATGCTCCAGACATATCTTTCGTAGATTTTAGAGCAGTTTCTACAATTTGCACAGTATCATAACCAAGTGCCGCAAACATTATTGGCTCTTTGTTATATTTAGCCTTGTAAGCCTTCATAAATTTCTGAACATTTTCAGCCTTGTCATCTGGAGAAAATTGACTTGCAAAAATTGCTCCTTCTGCAACCTTTCCAAAATTAGTCTGGATTCCATCCCATCCATCTCCACCAAGATACTGTGCATTAATTCCCAAATCTTTAGCTTGTGAGATAATAAGCCCAATTGTATTGTAATAATCAGGTATAAAAATAGCTTGTGGATTTTGTCCTTTTACTTTTGTCAAAATCGCTTTAAAGTCTTTATCATCGTTTGTATATTTTTCTTCAGTAATAGTTATTCCATCTTTTGCAGCTTGTGCCTTAAATGCATTTGCAATTCCTACAGAATAGTCATTTGAAGAGTTTGTCAATATTGCAATTGATTTTATGCCTTTAGATTTTGCATATTTCGCAGTGGCAGTTCCTTGATAAGGATCTGTAAATGTTGTTCTAAATACAAAATCTTTTCCCTTTGTAACATCAAGGCTTGTAGCTGTTGCTGAAATTAAAGGTACTTTTGCCTGTTGCGCAAGTCCTGAAATAGCTTGTGAAGTAGCTGATACAACTTCTCCAATCACAACATTAACCTTATCTTGTGAAACCATCTTTTTAAAGGCATTTACTGCTTCTTGAACATCTCCTTTACTATCTGCAGTTACAAGTTCGATTTTTTTCCCATTGATTCCACCTGCATCGTTAATAGCATCAACCTTCAGTTCCACACCTTCTTTTACCGCTACTCCATATTGTGCATAATTCCCAGTAAGCGGCGCAATAACTCCAATTTTTATGACATTGCCATCATTAGCCTTTTTACCGCATCCAACAATAAACACTGTAGCTAATAGCATCATTAAAAATACTTTTCTCATATCGTCATCTTCCTTTCTATTTTAATGCTAAACTCCATTTAAATATATTTTATTTGTTTTTTAAAAAAAATTTATAATAAACCCGCTATTCAAATGGAAAATAGCAAAAATTATTTATACACTTATTTATGTTTATTATTATATCACAAAAAAATAAAGAATTGAAATTATTTTTAAAAATTTATACAAAAAAAACTACTACATTTCGTAGTAGTAAAAAATTATTTTTTTTGTTATTAAAATACTAAACTATTATTAATCTCCTAAATTGAAATCATAACCTACACCAAGAGATACTCTTCTGTAGTTAGCATCATATTTTTTAGAAGCTCTTAAAGGTCCTTCATATTTGTATTCACCTTGATTTTCTTTATACATAAGTTCTACGTTTACATTGTTGAAGTTAACTCCTCCACCAACTCCATAGTATAATCCATTTTTAGCTGTGAATTTTCCTAAAGAACCATAGTCGTGATTTCCATTATTAAATGAATATCCTAAATCACCTTTAACATAAGGTTTTACAACTGTTTGTGTATCAAAAGTATATTTAGCTGTTGTATACACTGGAATAGAATTAAAGTTTTTTTCGTTTTGTCCATTTACTTTATCTTTCAAATCTTTGTGGAATTGGAAAGCAGTACCTCCACCAATTTCTAATCCAGGAGCTACTTCATTTCTGTATTCAATTCCAACTTCTCCTGAACTGTTTTTAGTTTTTTGATTTTTCCAATCTTTTCCATAATGGTATTGTCCACCAAGGTCTATTCCACCTCTAGCTTCTATTTTTCCTGCATCTGCAAATGAAGCTGCACCTAAAACTAAGAATAAACCAATTAATGTTTTTTTCATAATTAATCACCTTTCTTTTCTAGAAATCTCCTTTGAACTGCTCCCATTTATAGAAACAGGAACTTCCTTAAGAAATATAATTTTTTTACATATTCTAAAGGCTCTATGGGTAGTTCATACCCTGTAATAATATTATACTATATTTTTACTATTTTATCAACACCTTGTTAACTTATTTTCTATTATATAGAAAAAAGATTTCCTTTTAATTCTTGTTGAAAATTTTTAAATATAGCATTTATCATTTTATAAGTTATTAACTTTAAATGATAATTTATTATACATTATTACTCTTATAAACAAATTTATATATATTTATTTTTTTCTTTGGAAAATAAAAAAACAACCAAACTTTTAAAATATATAATAAAAGAAAGATTGTTTTTTAATACTAGATTTTTTATTTATTTTGATTTCTAAGTTCTTCTGGCTTTTGCGATATTCCTGTTGAAGGTCCTGTTTCTGGTAATTCTACTGATGTTTCTTCATCAGTTTTTCCAAGATTACCCAAATTTAATAATGTCGTATTAAGTTTTCCAAGTAACACATCAACATTTTCAGCAGTTACCACTACTTTTTCCCCTTGTGGAGTCTTTTTAACTACAAATTTAGTTGTATTTTTTATTTTTGGCTTATCTTTTGCTTCAAGTTCCTGTTTAAATCTTTCTTCAGCTGAAAGTGGTTTAGAATCTTTGTTTGTAAAAACTTCTTGTGACATTTTTTGGAAAACTTGTAAAAATACTTTTTGTACATCTAAATTTGTCACTTCCACAGTTACAATAGTAGTATCGCTATCTTGTTTTTCCGTTCCAATTATCTTATATTCAAGATTTTTTAACAATGTTTTAAAAAGTAATTCTTGAGTTTTATTAGTATAAGTTACTTCTAAATTTCCTTCAAAACCATCGTCAATAGCATACTTTGCTGCCTCTTTTGGCTTACCCGCCTTTATGTTATTAATAAATTTTGAAACTGTGTCACTAGGTCCTGATCCACAGCTAACTAAACATAAAAGCATAAAAATTCCTAGTAATAATTTTTTCATCTATAACTCCCTTCTCTTTCTATTTATAATATAATTTGTTCTTTATTATTTAATAATACATCATTTGAATTAATAAGTCAAGGGAGTTTTGAAATTTTGGCAAATAGTATCATAAATTTATTTTATTATTTTTTCTAACTTTCTAACTCTTTTTACAAGTTCAGGTACTTTTCCCATTGACATTTTTATTCTCAGATCGTCCATGTGGTCTCTTAATGGATATCCAGACATTTGTTTTCCATCGGGAACATCATTCGTAACACCTGATTTCGCAGCAATTATAACATTATTTCCGATTTTTAAGTGTCCTGCTACTCCAACTTGTCCTGCAAGTGTTGTATTATCTCCTACTTCAACACTTCCAGAAATTCCCACTTGTGCAATAATAAAACAGTTAGAACCAATTATATCATTATGAGCAATGTGAACTAAATTATCAATCTTTGTACCTCTTTTTATAATCGTATCTCCAATTGCTCCTCTATCAACACAAGTATTCGCTCCAATTTCCACTTCATCTTCCAAGATAACATGCCCAATTTGTTCAATTTTCACGTTGTTATCTTTTACTTTTATGTATCCAAATCCATCAGACCCGATAACTGCTCCTGGCTGAAAAATACATTTTTTACCAATTTTAGAAAATTCTCTAATCGTGACATTTGAGTAAACAATTGTTTCATCTCCAATTTCTGTTCCTTCAAAAATTGAAACATTCGGATAAATCACAACATTTTTTCCAATTTTCACATTATGTCCAATATAAGTATTAATTTTAGAAACACTTGCAGTTTCATCTATTACCGCTGAATCTTCTATTGCCTTTTCAAACGGTTTTATTTTTGGCTTAAAATAATTTAATAAAACCGGCATCAGTTCTCTTGGATTTTTTTCAACCACAATATATGTTCTATTTTTCGGTAAATTTTCCAATGGTGGAACAATTATCGCTCCAGCAGTACATTTATCAATACTTTTCAACATTTTTTCATCTGCTGCAAAAGTTAATTCTTCTTCTGTTGCATAAAAAAATGGTGACAATCTTTTAAAAGTCAAATTTTCATTTCCATTTATTTTTCCATCAATTAATTTTGTAATTTCTTTTATATCATACATTCTGAACATCTCCTTATCCATTTTTATATATCAAAATATTTATTTTATCATCTTTTAGTTTCAAGACAAGCCTAATTACAAAATTTTTATAAAATTATAGGGATGAAATCAATCATCCCGTATAATTATATTTTTAGATTTTTTATTTTAATTTGTCTGAAAAAATTAGAATGATTGTCCGAAACTAAAGTAGAATTTACCCTTATCTTTCTTTTCACCTTTTTTCTCAGGATCCATAGGCCAACCATAATCAAATCTTAACGGTCCAATCGGTGTATTCAATCTCACACCAACTCCATAACCTTTTTTAAGATCTTTAAAGTCATGAGCATCTTTTCTGTTTGGTTTGTAGATTTTTTTACCAGTACGAGGATCTCTTGACTCATTTTGCCAAGCGTTTCCTATATCGAAGAACGCTACTAACTGTAAGGTGTCATTAATTTTTGTTCTATTTTCAATAGTTGCATGGAATTTATCATATCCGTCAAATGCACCATAATCATATCCACGAATTGATTCTGCTCCACCAATACTAAATCTTAATGCTTCTGGAGTTCCACTTCCTGTTGATCCCCAAGCCACTCTATATGCCATTACATTCTTATCACCAAAGAATGTTTTATGATAAGCTCTTAAATCTGCTTCAAACTGATCATAACTTCTAGGATCATTTATAAGTTCTCCTCTTTCGTAGGAAAGTGTGGAATAGATTCCTTTTGTAGGACTATATTGGTTGTTTCTTGTGTCATAAATTAATGACGGTCCTATTGCAAACAGGTTATATCTATCATTTACTTTTTTATTTGAGAACAATTCTTCATAATGATCGTATCTTGCTGCCATTCTTACATAAAGATCACTGTTAAGCCCTTTACCAATTGTCCAACGCGTTCCGATCTTCTTAACCTTTTCCACTTCATCTGGATCAGCATTATCATCAACTGATACATTCCAGTAAGCTGTTCCTCCCAATTGAACACGTTCAGTTCCTCTTAACCAAGGATCAAACCAGCTAATATCAAATGTTTTATCTCCTTTATTTGATGCTGATAAAGTAATTGAAGCATCTTGTCCTCTTCCCAAGAAGTTTGAATCTGACAATTTAAGCTCTCCTACTAGCCCAACAGAAGTTCCATAGGAAATACTTCCATTAATTGTTGTAGTTGGACGTTCTTCCACAAGTAATTTTACAACTCTTGCATTTGGATCATCTTCTTTTCCTTCAAGAACTGGCTCTATCGACGTAAACATTCCTGTTCTATAAAGTTCTTCTACTGTATCCTTTATATTTTTAGTTTGGAAAATTTGTCCAGGTTTTATTTTTTGAACTCTTTCAAATATATAAGGTTTTGTTCTTAAAGTCGAATGTTTTTCAGACAGTCTTTCGTTATCCTTTCTAGAAGAAGCTTTTAGAAATTCTACAGAATCAACAACTCCTTCTGTCAATCCAATTTTTATATCCCCTTCATTTGAGACATTTATTGATTCGATTCTTGCAACAGTATATCCATCTTTATTATATAATTTTGTTATTCCATTTTCATCAGGATTTAATAAATTACCATTTAAGATTTCACCTTTTTTTATACCTAAAGCCTTCTCAAGTACTGCATCCTTGTAAAGTGTATTTCCTTCAAAGCTAATACTTCGAATAGCTGGATTTTCCTTCACTTCATAAATTATAGAAACAGTATTATCTGCTTTTCTGTCAATTTTTGGCTCAACTGTTGAAAAATATCCAGTGTCAAATATTTTTTGTCCTCCATCGACTGCCTTTTGTGGTATGAAAATATCTCCTGGCTTAATTGGTAGACTCTTTAAGTATTTTTCTTTATCTTGACTACGAACTTGCAATCCTTCAATATCAACATTTGCCACAGTATATTCTGTTTCTTTTTTCATTTCTTCCTGCATTTGTTTTCTTTGAACAAGTGCTGCAGCATTTTCAACTTCTGAAACTTCAACCATTATATTTACAGTATTTCCACGAATTTTTGGATAAACATTCGCATCTGATATATATCCTGTTCTCTTTAATGCAAGATAAATATCACTAAGATCTTTATTTGTATAATTATCTCCTGATTTTACAGGTATTTTTGATAATAAGAATTCTGGAGATAATTCTTTTAAATTTGAAATTTCAATTGAACCAACTTTTAAATCATCTCTTGTTCCCCTGTCAGTTTCAAATATATTATTTGTTTTACCTTTTCCCTTTGCTGCTTGACGTGCTGCATTTCTTCTGCTTCTCTTGACTCTTTTACTTCCTGGTTCACTACCTATTTCCACTTCTTCAGCAGAATATCTACTCTTAATATCTGAAATCCCTTCATTGTCTAACTCTTCTTTGGTTGATATTCTACCTGCATTATCCGCCAGCATCATTCCAGCTACTGTGCTTTTTTCTTCAGCTTGTGACAAATTATTAACAGATACAAATAATGTTACCACAATAATCAAAGCATAAATTTTATTTTTTACTTTTCGTTTTGACATTTTTCCTCCTATTTTTTTAATGTATCTAATTTTTTCTTCCTAAATATCTTTTTTAAAATATCTCCGAATGTATCAGCTCTTGTTGAAAAATCGACTCCAAAATAATAGTTTATCCTTGTACCATTACCCATGTTTGCACTAGAACTAGATCTTTTTAAACTTTCTCCTCCGATTCTTAAGTCTAATCCATTTGAAACACTGTAACTTAGCCATGCATTATATCCAATTGGATTCTTTTCATCATTTTTTGAAGTCTGATATGGAAACTTAAATGCAGCATTCCAAAATAGCTTATCCTTGTATAAATTATCCTGTAATGTAAGTGTTGTTGCGGCACTATATTCCCCCGTCTTATTAGAACGATCAACATTTGTAGAAACAGCTACTTTAGACATTCCCAATGCATCCTTGATCTTACCAGTTACTGATGAAAGAAATAGCTCATTTAATGCAGTATTGATTAAAGAACCTGCCACTACTAGCCCATCGACTGAATTATCTCCATTCTCACCTGGGTTGCCACTATTTCCAACTAAAGTATTAAGTGCAAGAGATGATATTATTTCTTCTCTTGTTTTTCCAGAAGAAGATGAAAATCTTATTTTAGGATTACTTACATTTCCGCTTACATTTATCTCTATTCTATCACCATCTACTCTTGTACTAGCATCGAAAATTACAAATGGATCTGATACAGAAGCTGTAACACCATTAACTGATGGTACAAATCTTATTTCTGCTCCGTCAATCTTAAAGTCATTTCCATTTATGGAAAAAGACCCTTTTGTAATTCTATACTCTCCATCTATCCCAATCTGACCATCCTCATAAGTAATTTCAGATGAACCTTTTACTGTACCCTTTATATTTTTTACAAGACTTACATTTGGAATATTAATTTTTACATTATTTCCAGCTTGTACACCTATATTAACTGTATACTGCTTCATTATTTTATCAATTACTTCTTCCACGATTCCTTCTACAATTGACTTATCTTGTTCCTTTTTAGCCTCCTGTGCTGGTTCTCCTGTTTTAGTTTTTGATGAATTAAAATTTGGAATTTCACGTATTTGAGCATTATTTACTACAAGATCTCCAAATAATCTATTTTCTGTAAATACTGCATTTCCACTAAGAGCAAAATCTATTCCTTTTCCATAATGAATCCCTACATTGTTAAGATCTGCATTTAATTCAAATTTTCCAAGTTCCAATCGTTTAGTTTTCATAAAATCAGCAGGAATTGTAGGAACATCTAAATCTCCTGTTACTTTAAAAGTTCCTCCATTATATCCTCCATCTAGACGATTTACTATAAGTTTACTGTTTTTCAAATCAATATTAGCATTTACATTATCTACAAGCGTTAATTTATCTCTTGTTTTATAATTAAAGTTATCAAGTAGAATATGTCCCGTTGTAGATTCATTTGAAAAGATCGCATCTACATTTGCAATTCCTCCTGCCTGCTCAACACCTTTATTGATTCCTAGAAAATCTAAGTTAAAGTCTTTTGCCAACATAGAAACATTATATTTTATTGGTGTAAATTGAACATATCCATTTACAAGAAGTGGATTATTTTCATATTCCAAATAAAACTGCCCAATATTTAAAGATTTTTCATTAGCTTGTAAATCAATATCCACATTTTTCACTGGAAACCCGCTAAGTTTAATCGAATCCGCTTTTATTTTAACTCCAGATATAAATTTTTCAAAACTTCCACGATACATAAATCCAAAGTCTATATCACCACTATATCCCTTATTCTTTAAATCCTGTATTGAATCAAGTGAAAACTTCTGTTTTTCCAGCTGATAATCAATATTTACATTTGCCAAATCAAATTTAGTTTGTGTTTCAAACAAAGTTTCCTGATTATCCCCAACAAATCTCAACTTTTGTAAATCAAATGTTCCGTATTTAAATAATTTATCAATATTCCCATTAGAATACTTAATATCTGCAACAATGTGCGGTATTTTATAAGTCTTAAAACTCATATTTCCCAAGATTATTTGCCCTTCAAGATTAAAGTTGTTTAAATCTCCCTTAAGATTAAGATTTGATTTTGTTCCAAATGTCAAATCTTTCAACTCTAGAAGTTTTGGAATATCAGGCTCATTTAAAGTAAGTCCAATATCTGAAATTCCTGTTTTTAAATTATAAGTCCCAGATAATCTATTATCACGTAAAGTTACATCATCAAAGCTCATAATTCCATCCTTTATGGTAATATGTGCATTGGTATCACCCACATAAGTTGATTTTATTGTTGTAGGTGCAGATGGTATTATTATGCTTCCAGAAAGCTTATCTACAGTTCCTGTCAAATTCGCATTCAAATTTTTAACTTTTAAATTTAATTTATATGGAGAAGTGTCATAAATCATATAATCCTTTAATCCAGCATTTATATTCATATTACCAGTCTTAAGGTTATAATTACCGTTTGCATCCAAATTTTCATTTTTAGCGCTTAAAATATTTACGACATTATCCTTTATTTTAAGATTAGCAGTTACATCTTTCAAACGCTGATAATTAAACCATAATTCATCCATTTTTGCATTAGCCGTCAAATCTAAATTTAACAAATTATTTATTTTACCATTGGCATGTAATTTTTCATATTCCACTATATATTTTCCATAGGGACTATAAAGTTCATAATTCCCAGAAAGTTTATTCGCTGTTCCTGATAAGTTGGCATTCAATGTTCCAATTTTCACATCCATTTTTGATGGTAATTCATTACTTGAAAGCATATAATTTTTTAATCTTGCATTTATATCTATTTTACCAGATTTAATGTCATATTTACCACTTGCATTCAAATTTTCATTTCTTATACTTGCGATATTGACAACATTGTCTTTTATTTCAAGATTACCTGTTACATTTCTTAAACGCTGATTTTCAAACTGTAATTCATTTACTTTCGCATTGATTGTCATATCCAAATTTGTCAAATCATTAATTTTACCTTTAACATGCAAATTTTTATATTTTCCCATGTATTCACCATAAGGGCTATGAATTTCATAAGTCCCGAAAAACTTATTATTTACACCTTTAATATTGGCTGTAACAGTTGCAGGCAGCTTTGCCTTATTCAGCCCATTAAAATTATATCCATTAGCCCTTAATAACTTTGCAATATCAACATGTTTCGGTAAATTGAGGGAGTATGAATGTTTCATATCAGAAGTTGTCATTCCGCTTATATTTAATACTCCCCCACCATTTATTCCAGCTGTTCCATTTATTTTGTAATTTCCATTACGAATTTTTATATTTACATCTATAACTTTTACAAAAGGAACTGACAAATCCTTCACTCTTACCCTAATTCTTCCAGAACGAAGTGGTTTTTTATTTTTAAATTTCATGATTAGGTTATCAACATCTGGACTGATTTTATAAGATTTTCCCCCATAATTCACAGTAAAATATCCATTACTTCTTGCATTAATTACAACTGTCTGTACTTTTGGATTTACCGTATATCTACCTTTTAAAACATTAGATCGTACTGTACCTGTTATAATATTTTTAGACGATATTTTAACACTTCCAGTAATTTTTTTAATATTAAAATCAGAACCAAGATTATTTAATACATAATTTGCTGTACCAGTTTTATTTTTCAAATCATACACAAATTTTCCAACTTTAACATCTTCGTTTACTTTAAATCCTGAAAAAGCTTCATTAAATACAAATGATGTATCACTTAAAGTCAGTTTTTCATTTGTAATTTTCATAGTAGTCTTTATATTTTGAAAATTAGAATTTGAAATTCTTATATTATCTGAAGAAAACTTTCCATCAAGTGTCCCTTTTTTAGTTTTTGTATCAATATTTAACTCAAGTCTTCCTGAAACTGCACCATCAGCTTCAATTTTTGTATTTTTAATCATTTTATAACGCGCAACTTGATTAAATGGAAGTTTATCTGCAACCAATTTTAAGTTCATTTTTTGATTTTGTATAAAATAAGCTAGTGTCAAAGTTACTGGACTTTCACTTAATTTAGTATTCGCATTAACTGTAATTTTATCTTTTTTCATATCAACTACAGCATTAACACCTTCAATATCTCCATCAAAATCAACATAAGACAATTTTCCATTTTTGATTTTCAAGCTTCCCAGTATATATGTTTTTTTTCGAATTTTATTTTGTTCCATTTTTAATGCACCTGTAAGTATTCCATCTTTTACCTTTATCATTTCAACCTGAGCATATTGTCCTAGTTCTTCAGTTATTTTAATATTTTCAAAACCAAAATTAAGACGTGTATCCTTCCTTCTCACATCACTATTTTTTATTTTATCAAACATTGAATAAATTGACTGCTTAGATTTTATCAACTGTTTTAATTCAACCTTTAGAACTTCTGTTGTTCCATCTTCGTTTTTATTTCCAAAACCTTTTGCAAAAAGTGAGAAACCACGTGATTTTGCTACTTCCAGTCTTCCATTTACCTTTTTCAATGTTTTTTTTATTTTTTTAGCATAAGTTGTATCTGTATAATTTAAAATTGCATTGTGAATGTGTAGTTTTCCAATTCTGCTTGTTGGATCAAACGTTTCTGGTTTTTTTGGATCTTTTTTTATCACATGAAGAATATTAAAATCATTATTTTTTCTACGTTCTAAATTAACAGTTCCATTATACACATCAATTCTATTAAGCCTAGTTGGCATAAGAAGACTTATCCCAGCCGTAGTCTTTTTAGCATCAATAACTACATTTCCCGCAAGATCTTTAACTTTTAAGTTGTCAATTTGAATTTTACTAAATCCAATTACCTTGACATTCCTAAATTCAACATTTAGTCCACTGCTCTTCAAAATCAAAGTCAGTACGCCTCTAAAGTTTTTCGTTGAAATATAAAACTTTAGTGCAAATAAAGACATTAAAAGAAAAATAAATACAATCAAAGATCTCTTTATGTATTTCATTTCACGTTTTTTACCTCCTCTTCTCTTTATTTTTGAAAAGGATAATTATTTTCATTGTCCTAATTCCCATTTATGTTTTCTTTATTTTTTTCTTATGTTCAAATTTTATGTTCAAAGGAAAACATCTTTTTTATTTTAGCATAAATTTACATAAAAATCTATTATTATATACGATTTTTTCACTTAGAAAAAATTAAACTTAAACTATGAGCCCCATTCCTTATACTTAATCATTAGGTAAAACAGATAATAAATTGCGAAAATTGAAATTTTTTATATGTTTTAGATGTTGCACTTAATTATACAATACACCTATATAAAAAAACTTTTATTATCAAAATAAATCTATTGACTTTTTATGTAACACATGTTATATTATCTATACTTAAAATTTTATCAAACAAATATATTAATTTGAATAGATAATTTTAAAAGTAAAAGAAAAAATATGGAGAAAATCAAAAGATAAAATAGGCAATTGTAAAAGTAATAATATAAAAATACAACTAAATACAGTGTTTCAACAAAAATATTAAAATTTTACTGCAAGAAAAATAATAAGAATTAGAATTATAAAAGCATTGTAATTATTGAAAATTTTAGACTTTTACAAATGAATAAAAAAAATTAAAAAATAAGGAGAAAAAAATTATGAAATTAAAAATAGCTATTCTATCTGCTTTAACTGCAATTTTTGCAAATGCGGCAAGTATCGACTATTTGTCAAATAATTCAGCCTCATACTTTCAAAATCCATCTCAAACAGGAAAGATTTCAGTGGAAGGCATTTTTTATAATCCAGCAGGAACTGTTTTTTTAGATGATGGAACTTATATTAACGCAAATTTACAAAATTCAATGATTGATGAATCAATGACATTAAAAGGAAAAAAATTGAAATCTCATAGATATGCTGGAGCACCTTCATTTAACCTTTTATACAAAAAAAATAACTATTCACTTTTTGGAAATCTAAGTGTTATTGCAGGTGGAGCCACTTTACGTTATAATGACGGAGTTGCTGGAATTGAACTGGCTGGAGAAACTTTTAATAACATTACAGGAGGAAGACTTCGAGCAAAAGTTACAAAAAACCGTTTTACAGGTCAAAACCGTTATTACCAGTTAATGCTTGGAAGTGTCTATAAATTCAATGATACCTTCTCAATGTCAGGTGGTCTAAAATACGTTTATGCCCATAGAAAATTAGATGGAGAAGCACAATACAGTTATAATCCACTTGTGGGAGCAGCTATTGGTCTTAATAAAAATTATTTATCAATGAATTCAAAACGTAATTCCGAAGGAATTGGAGGAATAATTGGATTTGACTATAGACCAACTGATACTTTAAATTTTGCAGTAAAATATGAAACACCTGTAAAATTAAAATTTAAGTCAAAAGCTCAGGAAAATAATAAAATGCTTCTTGCAGGACGACCTTTAGGAATTTCATTCTTCTATCCGGAATATGCAGATGGAGTTCATTCAAGACGTGATTTGCCAGGAGTTCTGGCATTAGGAGTTTCAAAAGATGTAAACAAATGGACTTTTTCTGGCGGATACACATATTATTTCAACAAAGCTGCTAAAATAGACAGATTTAAATATAATGACGGATATGAAGTAAATTTTGGAGCAGATTACAGAATTAATGACAAATTTACTTGGCACGCTGGATTCAACTACGCGGATACCGGAGCAAAAAAAGAATCATTCTCTGATGTAGAATATGCAATAAATTCACAAATTTATGCAACTGGACTTACCTACAAGCCAACGGAATCTTCAGAATGGAAATTTGGACTAGCACACGTAAACTTTAATTCTTCCAACGGAAAACGTGAGAAAACTTCACTTCCAGGAATTACTATTGATAAATCAAAAGTAAAATATGATAAAAATGTAAATGTATTCACATTGGGATACACACATAAATTTTAAAATTTAAACTTCCTTGATTTTAACATTAGCATAATATTATTAATTCACAAATTCGTTTTTATAGGACTTCATACTATCAAGTTATTATAAACTTTTAAAAAATAGTCATTAAATTAATAACTTTTTGGCTATTTTTTTATTTTTATACCGAAGTAAAATATTTAAGAAAAAATAAATAGAAAAAATTTTAAATTTATGTTACACTTTAAAAGTAAAAAATTTTAATAAAAAAGAGGGAAAAACATGGAAAAAAGAACTGAAAAATTATCAAGAATTTTAAATGAACTGAATATTGACGGATTATTTATTACAGATTTGTATAATCTTCGATATTTTACTGGATTTACAGGGACTACCGGAGTTGCTCTTGCAACAAAAAATGGAAATTTTTTCTTTTCAGATTTCAGATATAAAACACAAGCTACTAAACAAGTTACTGAAATGGGATTTGAATTTGTGGAAGTTTCTCGTGGTTCGCTTCAGACAGTTGGGGAATATATAAAGAAATTTGGATTAAAAAATGTCGGATTTGAAGATATTAATGTTTCATTCTCGCTTTATCAAACAATTAAAGACATTTTCAAAGTGGAATTAGTTCCTGTTGGAAATAAACTTGTGATGGAAAGAATGGTAAAATCTGACGAAGAAATTGCCCTTATTAAAAAAGCAGTAGAAATTAGTGATGCAGCATTTTCAGAAGCCTTAAAAATTATTAAAGAAGGTGTTTCTGAAAAGGAAGTTTCTTCATATATGGAATACATTCAAAGAAAATTAGGAGCTGATGACCGTTCATTTACAACAATTTTTGCCAGCGGTTACCGCTCAGCTATGCCACATGGAGTTGCTTCTGATAAAAAGATTCAAAAGGAAGAATTTATTACAATGGATTTCGGAGCATACTATGAAGGATATGTATCAGACATAACAAGAACTGTTTACTATGGAAATAATATTACAGATAGACATAAAGAAATTTACAATACTGTTCTGGAAGCTCAATTATTGGGAATAGAAACAATAAAAGAGGGTGTAATGTCAGATGAAGTTGATAAAGTTGTCAGAAATTTCTTTAATGAAAAAGGATATGGCAAATATTTTGGACACGGATTAGGACATGGAATTGGTGCTGAAATTCACGAATTGCCTTACTTATCTTCTGCTTCTCAAATTGAGTTAAAGGAAAATATGGTTGTTACTTCTGAACCTGGACTTTATTTTGATGGATGGGGCGGAGTCAGAATTGAAGATGATGTTGTAGTTAAAAAAGATGGTAGAGAAGTATTAAATAAAAGTAACAAAGAATTAATTATCTTATCTTAAAAATAGAAAAAAACGGGACTGTCTCATAAGATAAATAAAATTATCAAATCATAAATTTCATATATTTTACTATATTTATAAAATCAATAAAAATGATACTTTTTACTTTTAAAAAATATATAATATTTATGTTAATAAAATTATTTTTGACTTATGAGATATCCTCGCTAAATAATTCTTATTTAATGTAACACTGAAACTGAATAAACAATGTTCCTTGCAAGCATTTTTTAATTAATTAATTATATTCAAAATTTATAGCAAATCTTTAATCACAATCTTTTTTCCAAAATAAAAATTGAAACAAAAACCAATATAAATCCAATTAATTCAACAAAAGAAAATTTCAATCTAAAAATAATCACTGATAAAATCGCTGCAAGTACTGGTTCAAAAGCTGTTAAAATTCCTGCAAGTGAAGAAGAAATGTAGTTTAAACTTGCGATATAAATCAAATATGCAACAGAAGTTCCTAAAATTACAACAACTGTCACTTGAATAATAGATTCTGTATTTACATTCCCTTGTATCTTCCAAATTGGGTGAACAATATTTGAAACTACACTTCCTACAATCATTCCCCATCCAACTACCGTTATACTTCCATATTTTTTCAAAAGTTTTTTTGGATAAATTGAATAAAAAGCAATCATAATCGCTGAAATAAGTCCAAGCAATAATGCTTCTGGCGAAACAGACAAACTTGAAATTTTTCCCTTTGTAGCTATAAATACAACTCCTAAAATTGTCATAAAAAGTAAAATCAATGTTGAAAATGCTGGAATTTTCTTATTTTTTATAGATTCATAAATAAATATAAAAAACGGTGCTGTAAACTGTAAAATTGTTGAAAACGAAACATTACTTAGCTCGATTGTCTTAAAATAAGTATACTGAACCAAATACATTCCTGCAGTTCCAAATAAAATTATTCCAATGAAATCCTTCTTATTTTTTAATGGCTTTAAAACAGATTTTTTTTCAATAAAAATGACTATCACAAAAAGTAGTATTCCAGAAATCAATGTTCTAATAGACACTAGCCAATCTGATGAAAAATTATATTTTTTAAATAAAATTTCTCCAGAAATTCCTGATATAGCCCATAAACTTGAAGCTAAACTTGCCAGCAACATTCCTCGTAATTTCATTTTTTCTTTCATAACATTTCTCCACAAAAATATTTTTCTACAACCCTAATTTATACCAAACTTTATAAAAATAGGAATAATATCCTATTTAGCAAATACAAATATTTTTGATTTTTCACTAAATATTCTAAATTAATAAGAAATTTACTATTTTAATAAATGACAATATAAATTACTTTAACATATTCTATTTTTATTTTTTTACACAAAAAAAATGCCTTTCCAAATAACTTGTAAAAGCATCTTTTTTATATTAAACCTGTTTACTATCTTAAAGATTTAATTACTTCAAAGTTACTAATAATTTGTTGTTCTTTAGCAATTTCTTTGTCTAATTGATTTCTTAAGTTTCTATATTCAGTAGCTTTAGCTTTGAATTCTTTTCCGAAGATACTAGTATCTTCATTTGCTTCAATTTCAGCAAGTCTTTCATCAATTTTAGCTTGCATTGCTGTATAGTTTTCTAATCTTTGAGTTGCTGCATTTGCTTCAGCTTCTTGTTGTCTATATTTTGCATCTTCCATTTGTTGTAATTTAGTTAATTGATTTTCTAAGTTATTTAAACTATTTTCAATTGATCCACCTGATGTTGATTTTGCAGGTGCTGCAAATGAAACACTGCTTAATACTAATACTCCTAATAATACTGCTAATTTCTTTTTCATCTTTTTTCTATGGGAATTAAATACAAATTATTTATTCTGCTTTCACTTCCCATATCTCCTTTCACTTTTTTATTTTTATTGATTTCCTTTTAAAGATTCAATAGCTGCAAAATTTTCAACTGTTGTATTTAAAGATTTGATTTCTGTATCTAATGCTTTAACTACAGCTTTATATTGTTTTGCTAAGTCAGCATATTGAGCTTTAAATGCTTTTGAATCTGCTGCTGCTTCAATTTTTGCAATTCTTTCTTCAATTTGAGCTTTTTGAGCTTCTTTTTCAGCTAATCTAGCTGCTGCTGCGTCAGCATTTGCCTTTAATTTGTTGTACTCTTGATTTTCCATATTTACCAATCTTTCATATTCTGCTTCCAATTGGTTAAATCTACCAGTTACTGATTGAGTAGTTACTGTTTTAGTAGTTCTAGTTTTTGTAGTTTTAGTAGTTTTTGCAGAATTAGCTGAAAATGATAAAGCACTTAAAAGTACAAATAAAATTCCAACTTTTTTCATTTTTTTTCCTCCTAATTAGTTATTAGTTTTAATTATCTTATATATTATATATCATTTAACAATAATTGTCAATTTTTTATATAAACTAATAAAAAAAATTATATTGAAAAGGGGACTTCTTGGGAAGTATACAATTTTATCAATCACATATATTTACCAAGCTCTTCGGTATGCCCCTACCCTGAAAATTTATAATAATATAATTTTTGTAATCTTATTACTAGTCTATTATTTAAGTTTAATGTTATAGAATGCTTTTTTACCTTCATAAATAGCTTCTTCTGCTAAATCATCTTCGATTCTTAATAATTGATTATATTTAGCCATTCTATCTGTTCTTGAAGCAGATCCAGTCTTAATTTGTCCTGCATTTGTAGCAACTGCAATATCAGCAATTGTATCATCTTCAGTTTCTCCTGATCTGTGAGATACTACTGCAGTATATCCTGCTTTTTTAGCCATTTCAATAGCATCTAATGTTTCAGTTAATGTACCAATTTGATTAACTTTGATTAAGATTGAGTTTGCAACTCCTTTTGCAATTCCATCAGCTAATCTCTTAGTATTAGTAACAAATAAATCATCTCCTACTAATTGCACTTTATCTCCAAGAGCCTCAGTTAATTTTTTAAATCCGTCCCAGTCATCTTCAGCCAATCCATCTTCAATTGAAATAATTGGATATTTAGAAGTTAAATGTTTGTACCATTCGATCATTTCATCAGAGCTTCTTACAACTCCACCTTCTCTTTTGAATGTATAAGTGTAAGATCCGTCAGCGTTTTGAGTAGCAAATTCAGATGAAGCGGCATCCATTGCAAATGTAACATCTTCTCCTAATTTGTATCCAGCAGCTTCAACAGCTTGAGAAATTACATCTAAAGCTCCTTCAGTTCCATTAATATTAGATGGTGCATATCCTCCTTCATTTCCTACGTTAGTAGAATCTCCGTTTGCTTTTAAGATTTTTCCTAAGTGGTGGAAAATTTCAGATCCCATTCTTAAAGCTTCTTTATAAGTTTTAGCCCCTACTGGTTGTACCATAAATTCTTGAACGTCAACAGCCGAATCTGCGTGAGATCCTCCATTTAAGATGTTCATCATAGGTACTGGTAATTCTTTAGCATTTACTCCACCTAAGTATCTATATAAAGGTATACCTAATTGATTAGCTGCTGCTTTAGCTACTGCTAATGAAACACCTAAAATAGCATTTGCTCCTAATTTTCCTTTGTTTGGAGTTCCATCTAATTCGATCATAGCTTTATCAATAGCTACTTGATCTAATGCGTCAAATCCAATTAAGTGTTCAGCAATAATTTTGTTTACATTTTCAACTGCTTTTAAAACACCTTGTCCTAAATATCTAGATTTGTCTCCATCTCTTAATTCAACCGCTTCGTGCACTCCAGTTGATGCTCCAGACGGTACAGAAGCTCTTCCCATTGCTCCACCTTCTAAATAAACTTCAACTTCCACAGTTGGATTTCCTCTTGAATCAAGTATCTCTCTTGCATAGATATCTTCAATTCTAGTCATTTCTAATTACCTCCATAAATTTATTTATTATAGCATTTCTCAACTCTAATTATATCACAATGTGTTCCGATTTTCAAAACAAAATTTCAATTTTTTGAAAAAAAATTAATAAAATTTATTAAAATTAGATAAATAAAAATACTCTATAAAATTCCTAAAATTTACTTCATTGTATTTCATTCAAATATTTATCTAAATAATCTGTATTTTTCATAGTTTCTTTTTTTATTTCTTTAGAAATATAAGTACCTTCCATTTTTTTCTTATTTTGTTCACGCAGTTTTTTATTCGTGATTTCTTCATTGATCATCAAAACATTTAACAATAACAATATTTCTTTTCGTCGATTATACTCGCGAACCTCATTTGAAACATTAGAATTTACAATATTGTTTATATATTCTGAAACTGCTTTTTCAATTTCACCATTATTATAATTTTTTCTTACTTCTGTCAAAGTATAAGTTAAATTCATTGAATGAACTTCTTCATCTGGAATTCCAAATTGTCTTTTTATTTCTTCATTTTTTAGTATATCTAAAACTTTTTTTGTTTGAAGCAATCTATCTTTTTCATTTGCAGTATTATAAATTTTTATAACTTCCATAATTGGAGTATTGCTATATTTTTTTTCTATTTCCCTATAATAACTGTCACTCTTATCTTTTTCACCTATTCCACGATAATATACCATTTTTGCAAACAGTTTTTCATAATCGTAAGGAGTGTATTTTGTAAATAAATTTAAATATTTCTCATAATCTTTTCCAATTTTTGATTCATAAATTGTAATAATATCTTCTGATACAATATAATTCCGTTCATCTTTTTTCAAAAGTGCAAGAAGTCTATTTAATTTTTCTCCAATCACATTTTCGTTATTCTCAAAAGTCACAAGATCTCTAATTTCAAAATCCATTTTTTGAGTTTCATCAATTATCTCCTGCTTTATCCCAACTTTTGACAAATTTTCCTGAATCTGCTCCTTTCGTGTATAAGAAAAACTTAAACTACTAAATAATAAAAATATTATTATAATTTTTTTCATAAATAACCTCCATTTAAAAAATAAAAAGGAATTAACAAGATTATATCACTTTTCAAACTGAATAACAACAAAAAACATTCTCTTTATAAAATCCTAAAAATATGATAAAATTACTAAAAAAGGAGAAAGGTCATGAAATCAAAAAAAATAAAAACAATTATTTTACTTGGAGCATTATCAGCTTCTTTGACATCTTTTGGATTTTCCAAAAAATCACCGAAAACAAAAAAAGAAAATATTAAAAAAGTAGATAATTTGAATCAAAATAAAAATATCAATAACAATGAAGATAAAAATAAAAACTCTCAAAATTTAAGTGAAAGACCAAAATTGTCAATTTCAAAAGAAGAACTTAACCGTGTGGCTAAAAGAATTTTTCAAAATGAAGCCGCGGGGAAAAAAAATGACTTGGTTGTTTGGAATAGCGGAGAAAATTTCCCATCGCTTGGGATAGGGCATTTTATTTGGTATAAAAAAGGTGAAAAAGGTAAATTTGAAGAAAGTTTTCCGCCACTTGTGGAATTTTATAAATCTAAAAATATTGAATTGCCAAAAATTATTAAAGATAACAAATTTGCACCTTGGAAAAGCCGAGAAGAGTTTTTGAAATTAAAACAAAATAATAATCCAGAAATTACCGAACTGATTAATTTTCTTTACAACACGCAGGATACACAAATTGAGTTTATTTTCAACCGTCTGGAAGATTCGCTGGAAAAAATGCTAAAAGTTGCAAAAAATAAAGAAAATGTCAAAAAGCAATTTTACCGTGTTGCAAACTCGCCAAATGGCTTATATCCATTAATTGACTATGTAAATTTCAAAGGTGAAGGAATTTTGCCATCAGAAACTTACAATGGGCAAGGATGGGGACTTCTGCAAGTTTTGGAAAATATGAAAGGTTCTCAAACTGGGAAAGCGGCACTTGAAGAATTTAGTCAGTCGGCAAAATCTGTGCTTGAAAGAAGAGTAAAAAATTCTGGTGCAAAGAATGAGCAAAAATGGCTTAGAGGCTGGTTAAATCGTTGTGAAACCTACAACAATTAATTTTATTTTTTATTTTTAAAATTTATGATTTTAAAATGAAAAATTTAATTTATGAAATCTAATTTATGAAAAATAACGAAAAGTAAAAATAAAATCAAAAGGAGAAAAAATGAAAAAAGTATTATTTGTCTGTCTTGGAAATATATGCCGTTCTCCAATGGCTGAGGCTGTCTTTAAAAAAATGGTTGCAGATGAGAATTTACAAGATAAAATTATAATTGACTCTGCGGCAACAAGTTCTTGGGAACACGGAAATCCTGTTCATCACGGTACTCGTGAAAGACTAAAAAAAGAAGGAATTTCAACTGCTGGAATGTACTCTCGAACTCTTGAAGATTCAGATTTAGATTCCGATTATATCATTGGAATGGATGAAAATAATATAAAAGATATTAATTCGTTTATAAATGACAAAAAAACAGGAGAAGTCAAAAGACTTTTAGAATATGCCGGAGAGGCCCGTGATATTGCTGATCCTTGGTTTACAGGGGATTTTGAGCAAACATTTGTCGATGTTACAAAAGGCTGTCAGGCTTTATTAAAAAAATTAAAAGAAGAAATTTAAAAAATTAAAAAATATATTTTATTTATTTTCTGGCAAGGGGGTTAAGACCCCTTGTTAAATAGAATTTATGACAAATTTATTATTCTAATGGGGAACAGTATAATTTCTTATTTTAATTTATTATATTTTTTATCTTCCTTTCATATATTTATAAAATTCATAAGTATCAATAAAATCCCATTTACCAGTCAGCTTATAAGAATAATCGTGTGCATAAACTTGATTTTTCCCAGCAAAAAATTCATCTTTAGGCATTTTTCCAAAATTATAATTACTTTTTATGTGATTGTAATGCTTATTTAAAAATTTATTATATTTATCATAATTTTTAAAATTCTTAGTTTCTATTTTATTACTCTGAGTAAAGTAGAAAAGTTTTGGAATATCAATCACTTTTGTTTTATTTACTTCAATATCTTCCCTGTCTTCATTCACAAGCATATATTTAGCACTCGGACATGCTTCAATTTTCCCGCCAGCAAGTACAACCTTATTCGCATTTCCACAAAGTTCAAGAGTCGCCCCTTCATAAACAACTATTTTACTGTCAGGTATATTTCCAGTAAGTTTTAGCGTTCCTTCCAAGACTTGAGTTTCTCCGCCATAAAGCAAATCCCCAGTTATAGTCAACTTATGTTTTCCAGCTTTTCTAAGCCCTGGCACATATTTACTAGTTTCTTTGTAAAAATTTTCTTCACTTGGCAAATAATTTTGTATAGTCACTCTTCCAATTTTACTGTTATCATCTTTATCTAAAGCCATAACATAAGTAGATGTCCCACTTGGCTTATCGCTTAATCCGCTGTTTATGTCATTAGTCCAAACCCAGTCAGTTTCAGGTTCAGCCCAAAAATAAATATCGTTACTTTTTTTATTGAAAATTTTATCATACATTCCAGTATAAAATTTATTTTCTTCAATCAATCCCGCATTCAAATTTGTCGGACCATTAAGTGCTTTTCTTATATCCACAATTCCCCAGCCCATCTGATTGTCAAGCCTATCTCTTTCACGATAAGCCGTTGTCAAAAGAATTTCTTTAATCTGATGATAAGTCAGCCCCTTAAATTTATTCAAAATAAGTGCCGCATATCCAGCAGTTCTAGGTGTTGCAAAACTTGTTCCAAATTTATCTTCCTCTTCCGTTTTACTATATATGTTACCAAGTGCTACTACTGTATTACTTCGTGCATATAATGCATCTGCACTGACTTCATCATCTGTTTGAGACATTGTACATTTTTCTGAAAAATCTGATATTTTTCCACCTTTGTAACTTTCATTCAGCAAAACAGAATTTGTCACATCTTTTTTCCCATAAACAAAACAATTTGCAGCATCAACCATTATTCGCTGACTTCTAAACAATTTTGCTACTTCATCGCTATACAAGGGAAGTTTTGCAGTTGCATCATTAAGCAATACTTCAGCATTAGAATTATTTTCCTTTTTTTGTGCATTAGGAACAGCCAATACCAATAAATTTCTATCATCTGTATTCGTTGTCACAAGTCTGGGCATATAATTATTTAAAAGTGTTTCATTTATTACATTTCCAAAATACCAAGCATTGTCTGTTAATAAATACTGCGAATAATATGGTGTACTTGTACTATAGGAAAATATTCCTTCTAACATATTCCATTCATTTTCAGCACCATAATTTATTACTTGACCCGCATCAAATCCTGTTGTTTCAAGAAAAGTTTTCGTGGCAAGTGTCGTATGATCTTCACCTTCCTGATCCTTTAACGAATGTTTTGCTATTTTTTCCCAATTTTCAGGAAGATAAGTTCGTGGCATTTCATCTCCAACTTCTTTTTTCCAATTATCATAGCCTGTCGTATTATCAGTTATAGCATAATAAATTTTACCTTTTCTATACTCATTTTTTTGATATTTTACCAAATTTTCTTTTACATCATAATCAGATACTTTTGTTTTTTTATCAGTATAAACCAACTTTGCTCCAAATATATTTATATTTAAAATAATACTTGCAAGAATTATTGAAAATCTTGTTTTCTTCACTCATCTCTCCTTTATTTCATTACATAAATTCTCTTTGCATTCTCCGTAGTCACTTTTATAACTTCTTCCACAGAAATTTCTTTAATTCTAGCAATTTCCTCTGCTACATATTTTGTGTAAATCGGCTCATTTCTTTTTCCTCTAAAAGGAACTGGCGTCAAATACGGACAATCTGTTTCCAGGACAATCTTTTCCAAAGGAAGTTCTCGCACAAGCTCTTTCGTCTTTTTATTATTCTTGAATGTCAAAGTCCCACCAACTCCGATGTAATATCTATCCAAAAGAGGTTTCGCTGCCTCAAGCGATCCCGGATAACAATGTAAAATCCCGCCAACATTCGGATATTCCTTCAAAACATTAATCGTATCCTGCAACGCTTCCCTCGTATGAATCACAACAGGCTTTTTAACCCTTTCAGCAAGTTCCATCTGTTTTTTAAACACAGCAATCTGAACATCCTTTGGATCTTCCATCCAGTGATAATCCAGTCCAATTTCCCCAATCGCAACAACCTTTTCCTCATTCAAAGCCAGTTGCTCCAATTCTTTTTCCACTTCATCATTATACTTCTTAATATCCACAGGATGAACTCCAATCACCGCATAAATAAACGGATATTTATTCGCAAGAGCCACACTCGTAAGCGAAGTTTCCAAATCACATCCAATAACAACAGCGCTTTCCATCTGCTCCTCAATCCGTTCCAAAACTTCATCAAAATCTTCTGCAAATTGCTCGTCGTAAATGTGTGTATGTGTGTCTATTATCTTTGCCATTTCAATCCTTCCTTTGTTACAAAAAATTTTTAATTCCTATCATATTTTTATTTCAATTTTTCATATCTTTTTGACAATTCAACCGCTCTATCTTTAGTTGACTCTACTAATGATTGCGTGTACGCCAAACCATAACCAGTTCCACAAAGTCTTTCTCCATTTACAGTGTCACAAAATTCATTGGCTATTTCTTTTGCCTTATTATCTCTACTTTTTATCCACAATTTTTCTTCATTTATAAGTTTTATCTGCCCACTTTTTGATAATTTCTTCATTAACAACTTATAAACTTTATTCAATTCGCTATCCCACCCCTCCAAAATAACCGAAGTCGCTTCTTTCATTTCAGCATTACTTCCTCCAAAGGATTTCTCCACACTTTTCTCTTTAATTTCCATTCTATTAATCATATCACTCGTATAACCAGCAAAACTGCTAGTTGTAACCATTAAACTTACAACTACAATTATTAGTTTTTTCATAAAAAATCTCTCCTTTTCACTTTTGAAATCAAACTTAAAAATTATAATGTTTCAATTCCTCAACAAGATGCTCTTTTTTTACTTCATTTAATTTAGAAAAGTGAACTACTCCCGCTTTTAGAAGCGGGAGCTTCTTGGGAAGTATCTGCTTTTGCTAGCCAAATATATTTACCAAGCTCTTCGGGCAGTCCCTGCCCTGTTTTCTTTTATTTTCTTAATATTCCAACATCGCTTTTCCAATGTTTTTTATATTCAATGCCGCATTGTAATCTCTATCAATTTCAATTCCACAGCACTCACATTTATAACTTCTTTCTGATAATTTCAGTTCCTCTTTAACATTTCCACATTTACTACAAATTTTCGATGATGGAAACCACTTATCTATCTTCAAAAATTGCTTTCCTAAAAATATCAGTTTATACTCAACCATCCTCAAAAACATTCCCCACCCATTATCTCCTATACTTTTACCAAAATTTAATGTTTGGCTCATCCCTCTCATATTCAAATCCTCAACAACCACAGCATTATACACTTCAGACAATTTTTTCGATAATTTATGCAAAAAATCCCTTCGACAATTTTTGATATATTCATGCAATTTTGATATTTTCGCTTTTTGCTTATACCAATTTTTAGAAAATTTCACTTTTCTTGACAATGATTTCTGTAATTTCTTCAATTTTTTCTCCAACATCCTAAAATATCTTGGATAATCAGCCCTTTGGTTTTCAGAACTGACAAATAATTCAGACATTGAAAAATCAAGTCCAATCACTTTATCATTACTTGGCATTTTTTGAATTTCTTTTTCAAATTCCGTCAAAACAGAAACATAGTAATTTCCATTACTGTTTGTCAATGTTACCGACTTTATTTTATAATCCTTTGGTATTTCTCTATGATATTTCAATTTTACTTTTTTCAATTTTGGCAAAACCAAATATTTATTTTCCTCAATTCGTATCGAATTATTTACACAATTTGTTGTGTAACTTTTAATATTATTCTTTTTAGATTTGAACTTTGGAAACTTCGCTCTCTTCTGAAAAAAATTCATAAACGATCGTTTTACATTTAATTGAGCATTTGCAAGTGCCAAGCTGTCTACTTCTTTCAAAAATTGGTTTTCAATTTTTAAACTGGCAGGTGTAATTATTTTATTTTTTCCCGTTTCTTCATAAAATTTATTTGCAGCATACAAAATCGTATTGTAAACAAAACGAACACATCCAAAAGTCTTATTTATCAATAATTCCTGCTCTTTATTTGGATAAATTCTGTATCTGAATGCTAAATTATATTTCATAAAATTACACCTCCTTTTGATTTTGAATATTATTTTTAATTATTTCTTTAGAAATTTATCATTAGTGATTTCTCTTCGATATTTTATACAAAAATTGTATCATGGATGTATCCTTTTTTCAATTTTTTTTACAAAAAAAGCAATTCATCTCCCACTTGTAGAAAGCCTACGACTTCTTGCTATCTTTTTGTTAAATTTTACTTTTATAACTTTCAATCAGCTTTTGATATTCATTAACGACCCACTCACCAAATCCCAAATGAATTGCATCGCTTATCCCATAATCTTTTATCTCTGATTTTTGAAAATACAACTTCCCGTCTGGACAATATTTTTCATGATATACTTGTACAGAGGTAGTCGTGTATGTTATAACTTCTCCATCTACAACCTTTCGTTCTAATGTATCAAAATCCAGTAGTGGCAATATATACCAATTATTTTCATAATCATAAATCCATAAAATATCTTTTTCCGTTTTTAGTTTATATGGTGAATGCGTATTAAAAAACCTATCCTTATTACTTATAATTTCAACATCATAACCCAATCCTATCATTTTCTTTAATAATTCTTCTGATATACTAAATCCAAGGTCATCATCATCCCATTCTCTAGGAATATAAACTATATCGAAAATATTATTTTCTATTTTTTTAAAAACAGGTGGGAATACATTTTTATGCTCTATTTTAGGCATTATCTTAAATTCTGGCAATTTTTCCCATTTTTCATCACTAAGCTCTATATTTAGAATAAATATTTTTTGCTTTCGGCTTTTTACAATCTCACATTTTTTCCAAGAATTTACTGTATCTCTAAAATATATTTCAGGATAACTTTCCAAAGGATGCATATTTGAATCATTTTTAGTAATATAAATATCCATTTCATCATCTAAAAATTGCATTTTATTATTTGTGATCGGATATTTGTCAACTAATATTTCAATTTCATAATTTTCAGCTGTATCTAATAATTCCTTTTTCAATAAAGGAGATATATTTTTCAAAAATTCATTATATTGAATTTTATCATACAAAGGTTCTATTTTTAATTTTTCCAAAAAAATATCACAATACAGTGCTTCTTCTGTAGCCAAATAATAATCTTTAATGTATGAAGTTTTTATATTTTCATATATAATTAATTTCCATTTATTTTCAACTTTTAATTTTTCCATTTTTAAATTTATATTTTCAAAATCCAGTAATGAAACATAAAAATCTAATTTCCCAATTTCTATCCATCTACTTAACAAATATTCTGCTCTTTCTTTTATACTATCAAAAGAAAAATAATCTCCTATTATTTTATCAATTACTCCATTTGGAAATAACTTTTCATGAAAAATTTTTATAATATAATCATAACAATTTCCTGATTTTTTTGAGCTAACTAAAAAATAATATCCTGTTAAATTTTCATAAACATATTCAAGTCCATTAATCTTTTTTATTTCTGCACTTTTTCCATTTTTCTGCATTAATTCTAAAAAAATAACTGCTAAACTAACTTTTTCCAAACTATTTTTTTCTAAACTCACAAATTGCTTCAATTTAATTAGAAAATCCAATTTATCTAGTAAAGTTTTTTCAAATGTATTTAGTTCTTCCATCCTTTTACCACCTTATTTTTAAATACTTCTTAAAGATGCTCATAGTATTTCTACTCAGGATAAACCAAATTCGCTTCCGTCAAATTCTCCAAAGTTTCTTCCAAAAATCTCTTCGATTCAAAATTAGCCATCGCCAAGTTTTGATCCAAATAGTTTCCACATTCAATTGCAGTTGCTCCTGGGATTTCACCTTTAAATTCTGCCATGAATTTGTAAAGTTCTTTCATTAAGTCAATGATGTCCTTTGATTCTAATTTTCCTTTTAAAATTACATAAAATCCAGTTCTACAACCCATTGGTCCGAAATATATAACTTCATCTTTCCAAGTTGGATGATTTCTTAAAAAAGTCGCTCCTAAATGTTCCATTGTGTGAAGTTCTGCGATATTTATTACTGGTTCCCTGTTTGGCAACTTCATTCTCACATCAAAAGTTGTGATGTAATTTCCATTAATTTCGTCAATTCTTGACACATAGATTCCTCTGTTTAATTTTTTATGATCTACTGTAAAACTTGCTATTCTTTCCATATTTTCTCCTCCATATTTTTGATATATTTAATAACAAGGGGATAAAACCCCTTGCTTTATGAATATTTACTATAGTTTATCTTTCCACTTTTAACGAAGATTCAATTAATAAATCTAGTGTTTCTGAGTAGCTGTATCCTTTTGAAGCTGTACTTTTTGGCAATAAACTTGCAGCTGTCATTCCTGGTGATGTGTTTACTTCCATGAAATATGGTGTTTCTTCGTTTACTACCATAAAGTCAATTCTTGCGAATCCTTCACATTTTAATCCATAATAGCTATCTTGTGCAAATTTGTTAATTTCAGCTTGTACTTTTTCTGGAAATTCAAACACATATTCTTTTGCTCCACCTTTTGCATATTTTGATTCATAGTCAAAGTAATCTCCAGCAAGCGCTTCAATTCTTATTGTTGGGAAAACTTTTCCACCAATTACTGGCACACTTATTTCCACTCCATGCAATACTTCTTCAATTAAAGCCTCTTTATCCATTCCAAATACAAGTTCTAGCCCTTTTTTCAATTCTTCTTCAGTTTCCACAAAACTTACTCCAATACTTGAACCACCGTTATTTGGTTTTACTATAAGATGATCTCCTAATTCTTTTTTTACTGTTTCAAAATCAACTGTTTCTCCTACACGAACACTTTTCCATTTTGCAATTCTAACTCCGTATTCAGAAACAATTCTTTTTGAAAATTCCTTATCCATACAAACCGCACTTGACATTACTCCAGGTCCACTGTAAGCAATTCCAAAACTTTGTAAAATTGCTTGTATTCTTCCATCTTCTCCAAATACACCATGTAAAGCAATATACGCAAAATCTAGATTCAAGTCTTTTATTTTTTCATAAACTTCCTTTTCAGTATCAATAACAATATCAAAAACTTCATATTTATCTCTATTTAAATTTGCTACAATTTCACTTCCTGTTTTAAGCGACACTTCCCTTTCAGTCGAAACTCCCCCACGTATTACACCTACTCTTAATTTTGACATTTTTTTCATCTCCTTCTTATTTTATAATTAATCCCAATTAAAATCATCTTTTGTAAATTCATATTTTTTTCTGCAAAAATGACATTCAGTCTCAATTTTTCCTTCTTCTTCCAAAATCTTATTAATTTCATCTTTTCCAAGTGTAATTAATCCCCTGTAAAACTTATCCCTTGTACAGTTACACTTGTATTCCAAATCTGATTTTTCCAAAATTTCAAAATCTTCCACATAAACTTTTTTATGGGCACCATCAACATCAGTTTCTTCTTCAAATACTGAAATATCCTCATAAAGCAGCTCCACAATTTGTTCAAGGCTCATTCCACCTTCTAAAAGTTCAGTAATTGTTCTAATTTGCTGTAATTTATTTTCCAATTTATCAATAAATCCATCTTCCACTCCTGGCAATAACTGGATTAAATAACCGCCAGCCCTTTTTACTTCGCCATTTTCATCCAATTTCACCCCTAGTGTAACAACGGATTTTATTTGCTCAGACAAAAGAAAATAATGGACAACTATATCAGCAATATCCTCTCCATTTATTTTAGTAACGCCAGAAAACGGATCACGTAATCCCAAGTCCTTTATAACCTGCATTGTTCCATTTCCAATAAATCTTATTTGCCCTGTTTCATCCTTTATAAAATTACCATTTTCATCCACAATCTGATGAAATTTTTCTTCAGGATTTGCAATATAACCTTTTACTTCTCCATTTATATTCCCAGTTGCAAGCATATTTCCATAAGGCCCGTCCCCATTAATTCTAACCGACACCAAATCCTTTTCATTTTTCAGATCCTTCCCCATCATAGCAGTCGCAGTCAGCAATTTTCCAAAAATTGTAGTTGCTATTGGATCAAGATCGTGTATTTTTTTTGCTTCTCTCACAATTTCTGTCGTATCACAAACAAAAAATCTTGCACATTTGCTTGTACCTCTAATTATTTTTGATTTTTCCATATTTTTTACATCCCTCTTCTATTTTAACACTACATTATAGTATTAATTTTTATCAATTTGATTTTAAATAAATTTAATTATGCTTTCAAAATCATATTACTAGAATATCATATTCTATACAAAAAAACAAGGCAATTCATTTTTTACTTTTACTTTTTCTGAAACTTTTATCAAAAAAAAATCTATGAAAATTAAAAAAAATATGTTATACTAAATAAAGGAAAGTATAATTCAAATATGTTTATACTTTTTTATTTAATTACTAAAAATTATAAAAAAAATCAGATTTTTAAAATTTAATATACTGCAAAAAATTAAAAAGGAAGAGAGGTTTAATATGGAAAAAAAATCTAAAATAACAGCAATGTTATCTGTATTATTAGTTTCAGCTCCAACTACAGCTAAAAAAATTACAACATCAAATCTACGTGACAATACAATGAGATCAACCGCAATTGAAGTTGATGGAACAAACATAGATGATTTGGAAATATCAAAAAGTGAAAATGATCCTAATGTTGTCATATTAGATACAAGTAAATTGAAATTTGGCTTTAATAGTGCCACAATAAAAGAAGAATATAATCCTATATTGGAAAAATTAAAAGATTATATTGAATCTAAAGATTGTAAAATTTCAATTACTGGATACACTGATTCTAAAGGAACTAAAGAGTACAATAGAGAATTATCTTTAAGAAGAGCTGAAAGTGTTGAAGAAAAATTAATTGAACTTGGACTTCCTCCTGAAAAAGTTATTGAAACAAAAGGAAAAGGAGATAGCAATCCAATAGCTTCAAATGACACGGAAGAAGGCAGAACTGCAAATAGACGTATTGAAATTCAATTTATAAATTAATATCCCATACGATTATCAAATTACGCCAAAATACCTATATTACAATGGTAATTGGCGTTTTTTTATATTTATTAATAACCCTATTTAAATAATGAATTTATTATAAATCTTTTTAGTAGGTTAAATCTGATATTTATTTTTAAATAATGAAACAAACCTTCGATTTTTAGATGGGAAATAGTATTAAATCCTTATAAAACATCTTGATTTTACTGCAAAAAAATAACAAGGAACCAAAGTCCCTTGTTAAACAATAAATATATTTGACTATAATCCTGCTCCAAATTCAAATCCTTTTCCAGAATAATTAAACTGTGCATTTTTTTCTGGGAATGGAGTTACTCCAAATTTTAGTGAAACTACTGGATAATATCCTAATTTTTTATTATTAGGTTTATCCCATTTCATTCCTGCTCCAATTTCCCATTCGACATTTTCAAATCTATGTGTCAGTGTTGCCATTCCCAAAGTTAATTTATTAACTTTCTTAGCATACCATGAACTTTCATAAATTTCAGGATCAGAAGATTTTGGTGCTCCATTTTGCACATATTGGATCTTTCCTCCAACCCACCATGGCTTATCTGGATCTCGCGAAAACATATATTTTCCTTCAAATTCATGTTTTCTAAAGTCAAAAGTACTGTTACGAGTCGAATCTCTACGGTATATTCTATCTGGTCTTTCCATTATAAAAGCATATCTCACAAACATTTTTTCCAAATATCCAGCCTCAACTTTAAAAGTCAAATCATTAATTTTGTCAAATCCCTTCATTCCACTAGGATTAGCCGCATCAGAACCATCTATTTGCATATCCATCCCAATTTGAAAATATTTTTTATGACTTCTCAAATTTTGAAGTTTAGCATTAAAATCATTTAAACTAAACTTATTTTGACGATAATTTTCTTCTTCCACATAACTTTTATATGCTTCTTCCTCTTCACTACTTAAAAATAGTCTATCATCACTATTTACGACAATATTATCTATATTGGATTTATTGGCGTTATTAATAGAAAATTCCTGTATATTTGAATTTTTTACCATATTTATATCTTTAATTTGATTTTCTGATTTTACAATTTCTGCTCCTCTATCTTTTTCCTTTTTATCTAAATCAGCAGCATATCTAGGTTTAGCATTATTTTCATATTTATATAAAAATCCAATTGTAGTATAGTCATTTCCACGTATATATCTATCGTCTGAAGTAATGATTGGAGTATTTTTCAAATCTCTGTATATTTTTTTACCAAATCCAAGATTTATTCTAAAATAATGGTCTGACTCAAATTTTTTATTTTTCATTTTTGAAGTATCATAAACAAATCCTAATTTATGATAGTTCGTTTTTAATTTTAATGCTGGATATCCAAATGTTGCAATATTTCCATAAATATCATTTACTTTATTTAATGTATTTGTGTATTCAAATCCCCATTCATTAAAATTAACCCCAAAACTTCTTTCCTTTAGAGATTCCTTGTATATTTTCTGATTCCATCCGAGACTAGTATTATACGGAAATAACTGTTTATTTTTATCAGAAAATTTATATAGGAAGTTATCTCCATCATCTGATACATATCCATATTGAATTTCCCTATTAAAATCTCTTTCAGATTTAAAATCTTTAAATTCATATTCATCATTATTTTCAAAATTAAGACTTACAAAACGTTTATTTGCGATATCTGCTTTAAAATAATTTCTCACATATCTATTTTTTAACCAGTGATCCATGAAATGTCTATCATCTCTCATTGATAAATTATAGTTAAATGTTATATTTCCTATATGATAATTAAAATCATTTCTAAGTCCAATCGCATTTGTCGGAATTTCAACAATGTCATATCCTCCATAAGTTGCACTATCAGCAGTTGTCCGCTGAAAACTGATTGTTGCATCATTTGTAATTTTTACATCATACTTGTTATTATTTTTAGATGTATTATCAAAAATTGTTGTAAATAATCTTGTATCCAATGTAAAAATTTTCATTGATGGACTTTGCTTTATCGTATCTCCACTTGCATCTCTTACAACTTTATATCCTGTTTTTGAATTTAAATCTTCTATTTTTCTTCCATTTCTAAATTCAGGTACTGGCAAACTGCTATAATCACGATTTTCAAATGCTAAGTTATACCCAATAAATGAATTTCGTAATGGAATATCAATTCTGTCATTACCCATATTAAATTTTTGTGCCCTATATTTTTCATAAACAATTTTTTTAGGACGACGTATTTTCCCATTATCTTCATAGACTTTATAAATACGGCTTTCATCAGTTGTTGCTGGATTTAAAAATAGTGAATTATAATTTTCATTATCTCTTGTATAATCATATTCATATTCTTTTTTTATTATTTCAACTTGTTTTGCCTGTACCCCAAAATATAATGTATTTGTTAAATTTTGATAACCAGTACGAGGTTGATATCCAAAAAAGTCACTTTCTCTAAATGGATAATAATTTCCAAATGTCAATCCCCATTCCTTTCTCTTATCATAAGCAATATTTTGAACCCAATGAATAGTTTTATCATCGCCACGATCACGCATTCCTAAAAGTTCACCATATTCATCCTTATCTGTATTAAGATAATCAAATTTTATTTTTGGACCTCTAAAGTTAATTCCATAATTCCTTTTCTTTCTATACGAATTCAAATCTCCAACATATCCAGGATTAATATCTCGAAAATCTTCATTATCTACTGTTATTTCCACATCTTTATTACCATTTGTATATTTTATGCTCTTAAACAAATCAACATCTGTTCTACGTGGATCAAGATCATCATCCTTCATAATCTTGTCATTTATATCAGTCAATGCCTTTAATGCATGTTTATCCTGTGTCCAGTAATATTTTGCATTAAATTCTCCATTCTGACCAAGCTCCTGATTAATATTCATATCCCAGAAACCAATATGTCTGTATTTATCTACAAATGCCGTATAGTCATCCTTTAATTTTGCACCATCAACCGCATACATTAAATTAGTTGTAATATTTTGATAATTTAAATTCCAGATTCCATAACCTACATCATAAAATTTTCTATCTTCTTTAGCCTTTTTGGGTACATTTATAACTTTATGATTCCACTTAAAATCCCATTCCTTTTTATGATTTCCAATTGGAACAACAACCCTATTTACAAATATATTACCAGAATTATTCCCCCAGAAAGAATAATCATTTGAAATTTTTAAAGCTAGCTTTTGCTTTGTACTTAGCTCAAAATCAACAAATCCCTGTGCAAGTGGACCTAAATCATAGTCAAATCCCATAATTCCAAAAAGCCCTCTGTCGCTATCCATCCCAACATAAGGAAATAGTGTAGCCCTTTGAGTTGATGGCTTTAGGGAAGTTACATAATATGGTAATTTAAACCAAGTTTTTCCTCCTGCAAAAAAACCGATATTTCTTGCAACAGCTTTTCTATTTGGATAAATTTCCAACTCTTCTGCATTTATTTTATAACTTGGATTCTCATAAGGACTCGTAGTAAACCATCCATTTTTTATAAAAATTGCCTTATTTCCTAAACTTAAAGTTTCTTCACCACCATAACGTAATTTCAGGTCAGCATTATAACTTTCAGAATTAAATATTTTCGCTAGCTTTGTATCCATATCAAAAATAAGGTTATCAGCCTTTATTATTTGAGAACCTTGAGAAAATTCAACGTTTCCAGAACCTGAAAGAATATTTTTATTAGCAATCTTTTTTAATTTATCAGCATTTATTGTATAATCTCCATATTTTACAGTAACGTTACCTTCTGTTTCTATCTCTTCTGTTTCCAGATTTATTCTAGATTTTTCTGTTTCCAAATCTATTACTTCCCCAGCAGCGTTCAGCTTGCCACAAAGTATGATATAAAACAGCAAAATAAACAATACTTTATATTTCTTCATTCTTTTCATTTCTTCAACCTTTTTTATATAATATCTTATCAATCACTAAAATTATATCACACCTCTATGTTTTGAATCTGCTACAATTAAATCAATAAGCCTTTTGGCTATTTATATTATTCTAGAAAACATCCTTAATTCCTTAATTCCTTTACCGTTCCAGTTCAAAATCATCCGTATTTGACATACTTAATTATTGTTTTTATTATATCATAAGTAACAAAATGTTTCAAATTTTTTGTCTTTGAGAAAACAAATAAAAAATCTTATACTATTCCCCAATAATAATATAATAATAAGACTCCAGCTAGTTAATCTTAACTGGAGTCTTTATTATGTTTCCTTTCAAATGATTTACTGTTAATTATCCTTTTTTGATGATTTTTTAACTTCATCTTTTTTCTTTTCTTCTGATTTTTAATTTTTTTCTTTAATAACTAAAACTCCGTCTTCCAAATCAGCTATAAGATGTTTTGCATCAAGATTTTCAAGATGAAAATCAGTTACATTATCACGTATTTGTTGTTCGATAACACGACGTAATGGCTGTACACCCATCCTTCTTCTGTTAAAAATTCCTTTGCTGCATCAGAAACTGCTAAATCAATTTCTTTTTTAGAAAGAGTTTTATTTACTTCAATAAGCATTAAGTCAACAATTTGTGATAAATCTTTTTTATTCAAATGAGAAAATTCAATCACAGCGTTAAAACGGTTTAAAAATTCTGGACGGAAATTTTGTACGACGTGAAAGTATTTCTCCCGTTTCTTGAATTTCTTTATTACGTCCAATAACTGGATCTAATTTCCCATCACGAGCTTCCTGTGTTAAATTACGTCCAAGCGCAAGAATTACGTCTTTTTTCACACCTTGACCTTTCGGTGATTGAACCTGTACTTCATTACTCATTGGTAACTTTCCAGTTACACGATACTGTGCAAATTCTTCAGGTGTAACTTCTCTTCCATTTATCATATAACGACGATTTTCAGAATTGAATCCCCATACCTCCCATCAATTGGTTAAAAAGATCATCCATACTGTCAAAATTTCTGTTTATAAGCTTCTACCTCGCTTTTTTATATTTCTAAAATTATACAATCCTAAATATGTATTTATACCTTCAATTATTAGGAATGTCAAGAATAGATATAATTAATACTATTCCCCATTTAAAAAGCAAATATTTATTTTAATTATTTGAAAATAAATATTAGGTTTGATCTAAATATATTCGTTATTCAAGTAAAGTTCAGTATAAAAAAACCACCTTAATTCACTAATAAATAGTCAAAGCAGCTTTTTCATAAAATCAAGTATTTTTTTTATTAATTATTTTCCTCATCTTTTTTTTCATTTAATAACTGTGTTTCTATTCTTTTACTTTCATCTTCCACTTTATTTGCTTCATTTTCATAATTTTCTCTAGCAAAATAAAATTCTGAAGGAATTTCAGTATTATATTCTACATTTAAATAAACTATTGAAACAATTATTACTTGAAGTATACTAACAATTGAACTTATAAGTGTTCCTATAATAGTTCCTATAGTTCCTAAAAACCCCAATATAACTCCTATTAAAAGTCCTATAGCAGATAAAATGACCAAAGGTAAAAACATTCTAATTCTATTTCCCCGACAAAGAAAAAGATTATATTTAAATGTTTCGCCAATACTTCCTCTTCTAGACATATATGCAGGTATAAAATATAATATAAATAGTGATATAATAATAAAAACAGCTATTAGAATAAGAATTGGAATAATTATAGCCACTAAAAATCCAATACCTGCTCTACCATATAATGCCATTCCTATTATTCCGCCCATAAACGGAAGCAGAAGAAGAGCTGACAAAAATCCTGCTAATATTACGATTCCAAGCAATATGAATGATTTTACAGTTACATTACCTGCTTCGTATTCTTTTTCCTCAATCTTAAAAATAACTTTTCTGTAAAAAATCCATGTTCTGATTAAAGTAGCAAATGATACTAAAGTTCCAATAAAATCTAATGACTGAATTTTACTAAACAATATTGATATTAATGATAAAACTATAATAATTATCATATCTTTATTATCATTTCTAATCATTTCATTAAAAAGTTTATATGCTTCTTCAAAATATTGAGATAAACTTAGTTTTTCACTTTTTAACATTTTTCTTAATTCATTCATTTTTTTATCCTTTCATTATTTTATTTTACACTAGAATTTTAACATTTTTTTTTAAATATATCAAGAATTTTTAACTCTATACTGAACCTTTCTTAATATCAAACTGATGAAAATCAAGAATATTCATTTTTTGGAATAAATAAAAAATTTTTAAAACTCCCAATCAAAATCAGGAGTTTCATGTATTTATTGATTTGATGTTTTTTCTAATTTTGATTCCCATTCACTAACTTCATCAGGAAAATAATCTAAGAACTTGTCTATTTTTTTTCCTTTAATATCAATATTTAATATTTTGTCATTCTCTCTTAAAGTTCTTAATATACTCAAATCTTCACGAGATTTTATTCCTCCAATGATTGTATATTTTCCATTTAATTCCTTCATTGCTTGCATAGTAATAAAAAACTGACTGCTGTTAGTATTTGGACCTGAATTCGACATTGCTAATATTCCTTCAACATCAAAATTCAACCATTTTTTTATTTCATCTGGAATAAGGTATCCTGTTGTACCAGTTCCATTTTCAGCGGGGTCTCCCCCCTGAACAAGCCCATTTGGAACAACTCTAAAAAATTTCAAACCATTATAAAAATCATTTTTTGCTAAAAATACAAAATTTGCGACATTTTTTGGAGCAGCTTCAGGATACAAAAAAAATGTAATATCCCCCTTTGTAGTTTTCATTACAGCTTCCATCTGAAAATCCTTCATTGCTTTCTCAAATTTTTTATCTTCTTTTTTTTGCTGATTTCTGTGTCCTTTAGCATTCACAACACTAACCATTAAAAGCATTAACATGCTAACCAATATCGTTATTTTCTTCACTATTCTCCCTCACTTTTTTATTTTAAATTACAGTTCTTAAAAAACGAGAATTTCAAGAAATTCTATTTCTCAAGTTTATTATTAAGATTTTTTATAACCTTAATAAATGACCTACTTAATGCCTATACTAAATTTAACAAAAATTGTTATTATTAGCTACTTTAAACTTTATTTACATCATAACAAGGAGTCGCCCCTTGCTAAATAATATTTTTAAAATTTATATAATTATCCAAAAAACTAACGTGTCCTTTTTATATATTTTATAGTTTCTTCAACTTCAATTTTATTATTAAAGTCAAATTCTAAAATCCTAAAATTAATTTCCTCTACATCTAGATTATATTTTAGAAGCTCCTTTTCCTCCATAATATTATCATAAATTACAAGGACGGAAAACTGGTTTCCAAATCCGTCAACCAGCTCCAATGTGTTAATTACTCTATTTTTTTTCATGTTAAGGGAATTTCTTATTATTTCATTTGCTTCTCTTTTATTTCTAGCTTCTTTATAAAGTTCAGAAATTATCATTGGAAGTTTTATCGCAAACAAGATTTTTAGCTCTTCCCTTTTTTTAAATTTTATTATTGCCATTTTTAAAATCCTTATTTTTTATTTTTGTAATCTTATCCTTGAATTGCTTTTGTCAATGGCGGAATAATTTGTTTCTTTCTTGAAACTACACCTTTCAAAGTTACTAAATTACTGTCAACTTTTTCTCCAAATGCCTTTTCAACAATATCATTTCCATCACCAGAAATTAAAGCAGCAGAATCATTTGTCAAAATATTTGTAATTGCAAGCATAAAGAACTTTAGCCCCTCTTTTGCAATAATGTTATCAATTTCAGCTAATAATTTTTCTTTTCTTTCCAAAACTTCTGCTTCATTTACAGTATTAACTTGTGCCACACCAATTTTTGCACCGTCAATCTCAAAGATTTTCATATCCATATTAAGAAGTTCCGCTTCAGATTTATCTCCAAGTGCAGTTCCAGCTTTTAACATTTCAAGTCCATATTCCTTTAAATCTACTCCAGCAATTTCAGCTAATTCCTTTCCAGTCTTCGCATCACATTGTGTACAAGTTGGAGATTTGAACAATAATGTATCTGAAATAATGGCACTTAACATAAGTCCAGCAGTTTCTTTACTTGGTGTAAGACCATTTTCCTTAAATAATTTTAAAATAATAGTTGCAGTACACCCAACAGGCTCTACTCTTGCGTACAATGGTTCATCCACATTAAAGTTTGAAATTCTGTGATGATCAATCAATTCCAAAACCTTTGCTTCTTCAAATCCATCAGCAGTTTGAGTTCTTTCATTATGATCTACTAAAATAATTTCCTTTCCAGCCACATTTTTTACCAATTCAGGCTTTTCAACTTTAAAATAATTCAAGGCATATTTAGTTTCTTCATTGATTTCCCCAAGTCTTACAGCCTTTACATCTTTTCCCAATTTATTTTTCAGTTCCGCATAAGCAATTGCCGAACAAATTGTATCTGTATCTGGATTTTTGTGTCCAAAAACTAATATTGACATATTTTTTTCCTCCTAAATTTTAATCATTTTATATTATTATAACCTATTAATCTTATTTTTGAAATAGAAAAAGCCATTTTTTGAAAAAAACTTAAAATAATAGATATTCTAAAGCAAGAGTTCTCGTTCTTTGTTAATTAGTTCATCAAATACTTTTATAATTTATAGTAAGACTGAATTGAATTAAAACTGAATTTCAAAAACTATGACTATTTTACTCAAATCCTAAGTTTATATAATTTTTAATAATTTAATTTTGAATGGGTTCAAGTATATTTTTAAACTTCCAATAATTTTACATCAATTTCATAATCCTCTGAAACTTTTCCCCTTAAAATATTCTTATATTCCTCAATTTGCTCCTGATATTCTTTTTTCGTTTCAGGCTCAAATCCAGTCTTGTAATCATAAATATAAATTTTCCTGTTATTCTCATCAATATTAATTCTATCAATAATACGCTTTTTTCCATCAGAATCATAGATTTCAAATTCTGTATAAACTTTGTATTTCTCATCATAAATACCGCTATTCTTTTCAATAAATTTATCCATTCTGACAATCAGTTCTTCCACAATTTTTTTCCCCAGCATATTCCCATATCGGCTCAAAAGTGCAGATTTTGCTATTTTTTTCTCATTTTCTAAATCATTCAGAATATGTTCGAAATAATAGTGCATTGCAAGACCTTTTTTACGCTTAAACTCATTTTCCAACGTATTTAGCGATGTTTTTACAATAAACTTATCATCGTCAAAATATGTCTTAAATAAACTATTGCTAATTTTTACATCTGAAGTATCTGTTGTTTCTTCAGGAATTTCTGATTCTACGATTTCACCTATTTTGTATCTATTCTCATCTCCGTAGACATCAATCATTCTCTTTGCTAGAGTATCTGTATATCCATTTTTGTCAGTAATTTCAGCATCGAATAACAATATCAAATTTTTCTTGGCACGAGTCAATGCGACATAATCGTTATTAATTTCTTCCATTTCTTCCTTTTGAGCATTTTTATCTATAATTTTACTCAAGTCATTTTTAATCATTTTCTTATCATAACCTGAAAACAATAATATAAATTTTTTCACATCAGAAAATTTTTCATCAAAATCTAAATAGCTTTTTAAATTTTCTTTATCGTTATTTCCCTTGTTTGATTTACGCTTATAATAAAATACCGTATCAAATTCCAATCCCTTTGAAGCATGAATTGTCATCAAATTTATTGCATTAATATCCTTACTGCTGACCTGTCTAAAATTGTCCTTTCTTTCCTCAATAAACGTAATGAATTCATACAAATTACTGTATTTCTTCAAAATGTTAAAAAATATGAAAATATTCTTTAAATCACTATTTGTCGAATAAAATTTCGTTATCTCAAAGTTCTCAACAAGTTTTCTCGAAAAATTTTCCTTTTCATATTTATTATTCAAGTCAATCGACAATGCTCTCAATTCCTTAACTTTTTCAAGAATTTTCTCAAAAATCAAGCCGTTTCTTTCTAGAATATTAATTCTTTCATATTTCAAAAGTTCTTCTTTTGTATTTTCATCTTCCTGCATATCAATAAACTCTTTAAAACTAATTATTTTTGAATTTTTATTAACCTTCTCAAAGCTATTTCCATTAATATACTTAATAATCTCATTTTTATTTTCAAGCAAATATTTTACATGGCTATTCAATCCACCTATCAAATCACTTCTCATAAATTCCAACAGATATTTGAAATTATCAAATGCATAAAATTTAATTAGCTGATACATCGGAACAATTGGCTTATACTCTAAAATTGTTGTTTTGCTTTCAAGTGTATACGGAATTTTCGCCTCATTCAGCACATCTGCAATTTCTTTCAGGTGTGTGTTCGTACGACAAATGATTGCACTTTTTCCTAAATTTTTTATTTGACCATTTTCTATCATTTCAATAATTTTCATGTAAATTCTTGGTGCTTCTTCTTTTGTATTTTGAATAAAATATCCAAAATATCCCTTCTGGTACTCTTTGTCATCTCTGTAATTTGAATCAGCATAATTCCATTTTGCATCATAACCATTAAAGATTTTATTAACATTTTCAATAATAGCCTTATAACTTCTATACGATTTATCCAAATTCTGAACATTTCCTTCGATCATCGTCTCCAATTTCTCAAATAGCTCCTTCTCACCGCCACGCCAGTTATAAATACTCTGTTTCTCATCACCAACACAAATAATATTTTCCGAAGTATTCATCAGCAATTTCAAAATTTTCCATTGTAAAACACTCGTATCTTGAAACTCATCAATCATAATCGTATCTATTTTTCCACCAATTAATTCAAGAAAGTCTTCCGTTACCTTATCATCTTTTACAAATTTTAAATCTTTATTGAAAATAAATTCATACGTATACACTAGAATATCATTATAAGTAAGTCTTTTGGAAGAAATTTTTATTTTTTTAGCGATATTAAATATTATTTGGGCTATATTCTTTAATTTTTTGTCTAATGGCAAAATTTTTGTTAAATAGATATATTTAGACAATCTCTCTTTTAATTGATCCTTACTTTTTTCAGCACTTTCCCTTTCATCCGACATATCTATTTTTTTAGTATCACCTACAACAGCATTTATCCAATATGGTTCTTTATCTTCAACCATCACTAAAAGAGCATCATTTTGTTCAACTAATTTTATTTTTTCTTTTAATTTTTCATTTTCATTTAACTTTTGGTTTTCTAAAATTTTTATATATTCACAAAAGAAATTTTCATACTTTTTTCTGTATATGCTTTTACTTTTCTTTTTATCATGTGCTTTTTTTAATGTATCCACAATATCATCTAGATTATTTAAAAAATTATACGATACTTTCTCTTCATTTTCCATCATCTCAAAATCTTTAGCCAAAACAAAATTAGACTGCATCCCCAATATCTCTTCAATAATTTCCATATATTTTTTAATATTTTTCTTCTCTTTTTTTTCATCAATAATAAATTCAAAATCTTTAAAAATTTCCTTATTTTCAATAATTTTAATCAAAATTTTTGAATAAAATTCATCAGTTTCCTTATCTAGAATCTCATAATTATAAGTATTAAAATACGGTGCAATCGCATTTTTAAAAATTTGATTTGTAAAACCATCTATCGTGGAAATCCGAATATCCTCTTTATTTTTTATCATCTCAAAATAAATATTTTGCAATTCCTTTTTATTCAAATTATCAAATTTATAAATTTCTTTTAAGTTTTTTTCTAATTCTACCCTATTTCCTTCATTAAAAGCAATTTGATGCAAAAAATCATAAATTCTCTCTTTAATTTCAGCAGTCGCCTTTTTTGTAAACGTCATTACAACTATATTTTTATAATTAACACCTCTTATTAAGTTAGCTATAAATTCTAGCGACAATCTGTATGTTTTCCCTGTTCCTGCACTAGCCTTTAAAATTATATTATTCTTCCTCATCACCTACTTCATCCTCCCCTCTGCAAATACTTTTATACTCTTTGTAAAAATAATTTTTTTGATCTTTAAAATTCCCTAAATCATAATATTTTTCAGTTTGATATCTTGTAATAATTTCCTCAACAGTTTTTTTAGTCAATATCTTATCTTCATTTCTTTCATCTGACACCAATTTCCCTTCCCAAGTATCAACAACTATTTTCTCAATTTTTTTCTCTCCATCATTTTCCAGCATTAACGAATAATAATCCAACTGTTCCAATGCCTTGTCAACCTTATAATTTTTATAACCTTTTTTACTGTCTTTCAATTTCCCGGATTTATAATCAAATAAATAATCCTTATCACTAGTTTTTATATGTAAATCCGTAACTCCATTAACAAACACATTTTCAAACAATTCTTTTTCTGAAGAGAGCTTTATTCTTTCCTCAAAATGAATTTCGATATCCTCTTCCTCTTTCAATTTTTCAGTAAATTCCCTGAAATATTTCTCTGCCGAATTTAAAATTTCTTCAAACGAAACTTTTCTATAAAATTCTAAATATTCCTTAGGAACCTTGTAATCAAATGAATTTAGAACTCTTTTCAAAATTTCTGATAACTGATTCCGATCAATCTTAAAAATTTTATTTTCCAAAGCAACCTTATTTTCCATTACAACATTTTCATAAAATGCATGAATTATAGTTCCAAAAATCTTAACATTTATTTCATCTTCGATTTCTTCGACTTCCTGCTCACCAATTGCCTTTTCCAAATAATATCCATACTCAAAATCTCTCATTTTCTCAAATGAATAATATCCCAAACTCAATTTTTCATTTCTTATTTTTTCAAAATTTTTCTCCAATTTCGATGGAATAAACTCACCAATTTCCTTTTGCACCCATTTCTCTGTTCTGTCCTTCAAAAAATATTTCTTTGCAAAAAAAAGTTCTTCTGCTTCACTTATCTCACCTTTTATAACTCCAATTCCATACTTCAACTTCAATTCCTCAATAACACTCGCCGAATCAACATTGCTTTCCAAATCCTTAACATACGCCAAATACACATTTTTCGCTGCAAGAATATTTTGATAAATTTTAAATATTTCAATCAATTTTTTATCATCACTTGTAGGAAGACCCATTTTCGCACGCTGAACTTTTGAAAACAAAAAGTTATGAATTTTCACCTTTGGAAATGAATCTTGTAAATTTAAAATAATTATATTTTCCTTCGTATTTTCAGAAATATTTGCAAAGGAATTTATTGAAAAAGCATCTTCAGATTCATCTTCAATACTGTCTTCCAAGTTCAATCCAATTGATTTTTTATCCAAATATTTCAAAAACAATTTCAATAAATTAGATGAAACATTTTCATCAAAAAATTTATCCCACAAATTGTCAAAGCTAAAATCTTCCAGCACAACCATTTCTGACAAAGCCTCAAAATACTTGTCTTTTACATTCTTGTCCTGTTTCACTTTCTCCTCATTATCCAAATAAATTTTTTCCAAATAATCACTGTATTCCTTCAATGTCGTATACCCACAAATCTCTTCTAACTCTTCAACAAATTTAATAATTTTACCAACAGCCATCATTCTTTGCTTGTAAGTTTCCTTAAATTTTTGCTTTTGATTCTCTTTTTCTAATTTTTCCAAAACTTCTTGATTTATTCGCTCCAATTCCTCTTTTGAAATGTACTTGTAATCCTTTGAAACCAAATCTTGAAAAATATAATAACTTTCCTTCAAGTCAAAAATCTCCAATAAATCATTTGATTTATAAGCATCATAAAAATCTTTCATTCGAAATAAAAGTAATTTTTCCTTATTTTTCCTGTCAATTTCTTTCACATTATCCAACAAATTGTAAATCAAATTCAAGATTCGATAGATTTTTGTATCCTTCATTGTTATTTCCAAATTTGAAGAAATCTTTTTCTGTCTCAAAAGCTGATAATCACTTTTCATCTCTTCTGCATTTTCTTGTGCTTCAAAAATCCGATAATTTTGTTTCAGAAGCTCATTTTTGCTGCTTGATTTTTTATTCTCTTTCTCAACTTTCTCTAATTTTCTAACCAGTCCCAGCAATTCTCCAAATTTACTGCCAAATTCATGAATTTCAATATTTATATTCTTCTCATTAAAAACTTCCTTCGCTGGTAATGAAAAACCTTCAGATATTTTCAATTCTTTTTCATCAAAATCATTTTCCAACAATTGCAAAATATTTTCCACAATTATCCCTTTTTCCTCAAATTTTTCCACAAGTTCCTTTTCAAATGGAGAAAATCTGACTTTATTCACAAAATAAATCTTTTTATATCTTTTCAAAAAATTATCCGAAATATTTTTCACATTTCTAAGCATATATGGCAAAATCAGCCCCTTCAGCTGACAAGTTTCCATCACCTTTTTATCCACCATTTTCAGCGTCTCAAACAATTCTTCCTGCCATTTTTCCAATTCAACCTTTTCCAAATTAATCTTATGCTCCTGTAATTCCGCAAACAAATTGTAATAATTATAAGCAATGTCGATAATATCATAATAACTCGACACTTCCAATCTCTTTTTCAACTTTTCATCCAACGAATTGTAAAACAGGACAACTTGTTTTTCCTCTTTCACAACAATTTTATCAGTAACAAACAGATTTTCATAAAAATCATAGCTATTCATCATCTTGAAATTCTGAAAAATCCCTAATTCCTGCTGTATCTCCTCATCTCGTAAAAACTCCCTTTTAATCTCAAAAAACGAAGCCGAATTTTCAAACACAAAAAGCACATCTTCATTTTTCCTAAATTCTTCAAATAATATCTCTTTTAAATCAGATCCAATATTTTTGTAGTTAATTTCCATAATATCCTTCCCTCCCTAATGTTGAAATTTTCCTCTTTCAAATTTTTAATTCTATAATTAATGTTTTATTTAATAATTTTTTCTAATTTTCATAAAGAACTAACTTAATTAATAACCCCATTTATATTTTTAAACTTTACTTGAAATTTATATTAAGTGAACTATTCCCGCTTTTAGAAGCGGGAGCTTCTTGGGAAGTATCTGCTTTTGCTAGCCAAATATATTTACCAAGCTCTTCGGGTAGTTCCTACCCTGTCTTCTTTTATTTTCTTAATATTCCAACATCGATTTTCCAATGTCTTTTATATTCAATGCTGCATTGTAATCTCTATCAATTTCAATCCCACAGCATTCACATTTATAACTTCTTTCTGATAATTTCAGTTCCTCTTTAACATTTCCACATTTACTACAAGTTTTCGACGATGGAAACCACTTATCTATCTTCAAAAATTGCTTTCCTAAAAACATCAGTTTATACTCAAGCATCCTCAAGAACATTCCCCACCCATTATCTCCTACACTTTTACCAAAATTTAATGACTGGCTCATCCCTTTCATATTCAAATCCTCAACAACCATAGCATTATACTCTTCAGATAATTTTTTTGATAATTTATGCAAAAAATCTCTTCGACAATTTTTGATATATTCATGCAATTTTGATATTTTCGCTTTTTGCTTATACCAATTTTTAGAAAATTTTACTTTTCTTGACAATGATTTTTGTAATTTCTTTAATTTTTCTTCCAACATCTTAAAATATCTTGGATAATTAGCCCTTTGGTTTTCAGAACTGACAAATAATTCAGACATTGAAAAATCAAGTCCAATCACTTTATCTTTACTAGCTACCTTTTGAATTTCTTTTTCAAATTCCGCCAAAACAGAAACATAGTAATTTCCATTACTATTTGTTAGTGTTACCGACTTTATTCTGTAATCCTTTGCTATTTCTCTATGATATTTCAATTTTACTTTTTTCAATTTTGGCAAAACCAAATATTCGTTTTCCTCAATTCGTATCGAATTATTTACACAATTTGTTGTGTAACTTTTAATATTATTCTTTTTAGATTTGAACTTTGGAAACTTCGCTCTCTTCTGAAAAAAATTTGTAAACGATCGTTTTACATTCAATTGAGCATTTGAAAGTGCCAGACTGTCAACTTCTTTCAAAAATTGGTTTTCACTTTTCAAACTGGCAGGTGTAATTATTTTATTTTTTCCCGTTTCTTCATAAAATTTATTTGCAGCATACAAGATCGTATTGTAAACAAAACGAACACATCCAAAAGTCTTATTTATCAATAATTTCTGCTCTTTATTTGGATAAATTCTGTATCTGAATGCTAAATTATATTTCATAAAATTACACCTCCTTTTGATTTTGAATATTATTTTTAATTATTTCTTTAGAAATTTTATTATTTATAACTTCTTTTCGATATTTTATACAAAAATTGTATCATAGACATATCCTTTTTTTAATTTTTTTACAAAAAAAGCAATTCATCTCCCACTTATAGAAGTCGGAGACTTCTTGCTATCTTTTTGTTAAAAAATGAAAAAACAAAAAACTACAGAAAAAATTTTTATTGACAAAAACTCACTTTATAAATTATCTTTTATTATTATAACATTTTTCTGAAAAAAACTGAAAAAAAAATCACAGCTAATATTCTTAACTGTGATTCTAATATTTTTACAAAAAAACAAAAAAATTTACTTTTTAAAATTTCTATTCAAAATTATTTATCTTACAATTTGGAATAAAATTGCAACAACTAGAAATAATGTTGCAACGATTTCTGTAAATTTTTCAATTCCTTCTTTTTCTTCATCCAAGATATTTGCAGAACTTTTTGCTAAACCTTGGCTTCTGTCTGGCTGTAGTAAAATTACACTTATCATAATGATTGATAAAATTACTAAAGCTACTATTAACAAATTTTCTAACACTTTATTAGTTCCTCCTATAATCTAAAAAACAAGAGAATAGTTAATTATTTTTTATTTTTAAAATAAAAACAATTATTTAGCTGCTGCATCTCCAGCTTTTATTATTACAGCAAATTTTTCAGGAATCAAACTTGCTCCTCCTACTAATCCACCGTCAATGTCTGTTTGAGCAATTAAGTCAGCTGCATTTCCATCGTTCATTGAACCACCATATTGAACTGTTACATTTTCTGCAACTTCTTTTCCATATAGATCAGTTAATAATCCTCTGATGAATGCATGAACTTCTTGAGCTTGATCTGGAGTTGCAGTTTTACCTGTTCCAATTGCCCATACTGGTTCGTAAGCAAGTATAACATTTGCCATTTGTTCAGCTGTAACGTCTTTTAATCCACCAACAATTTGAGTTTTTACAACATCATTAGTTGTTCCAGCTTCTCTTTGTTCTAATTTTTCCCCAATACATAAAATTGGTTTTAAGTCGTGAGCTAATGCTGATTTTACTTTTTCATTGATAATTTCATCATTTTCATGGTAATATTCTCTTCTTTCAGAATGTCCTAAAATTACATATTCCACACCTAAATCTTTTAACATTAATGGTGAAACTTCTCCAGTATATGCTCCACTTTCTTTAGCGTTCATATTTTCAGCGGCAATTTTAATGTTGCTTCCTGCAGTTTCTCTAGTTGCTGTTTCCAATGCAGTAAAAGGTGCTCCAATTATAATTCCTGCATTTTTAACATCTGCTACTAAAGGTTTCAATTCATTAAAGAATTTTGCTGCTTCTTTCGCAGTTTTGTTCATTTTCCAGTTTCCAGCTACTATTACTTTTCTCATAGTTTTTTCCTCCATTATTTATTTAATACATTTTCTTTTATTTTACCATATATTACTTTTTTTATCAATGCTGATACATCGAATTTTTTTCGCGAATATTTTATACTATTTCCCATTTGAATAGCAGGCTTACAAGAATCCAAAAACTCTTAATAGCAAATAATCTGAACCTCCCACGACAGTGGAAAGCGTCGTTCACATAAGTTCGCTACTACTTATGCAGTTCTCCTAATATTTTCACTCCTTAACAAGTTAAGGAGAAAAGAATATCTTGAACTTCTTGTTATCTCTAACAAGTACAGACTATATCTTATCCATAGTGTATCTCAACACCTTAGGCGAAACCACTTCCAATACCAATCGCTTGTATTGTACTCCCCTCACGAGGGATAGTCGTTGAGCTTTCCTTTTCAGGCTTAGCTGCTGATTGTCTATTATCATAATGTTTAAGATTTAACCTTGCACCATCTAGTATATTTTTTCTGCTTTCGCCACCATCACATTTATACCATATTCTCACTTAAGTATTATGTTGTGGTCATACTAGCTTTAAGAGTTCCCAGCAATTCAGTTTCTTTGTTGTACAGCTTCTCTCTGTATCTACATACAAGTTTCCCTATGCTTACTAAAATTTTTGTGCAATTCATCTCATGACTAAAGTTGCGAGTGTTCTTGCACTATTTAATAAAATATAACTTCTGTCTTTAAACAGAGTTTAAATTAATTTATATAATCCAAAAATCAAAGTCTTCACTTATTTTGTCATATTTTTTATCTTTTCCAAGTACATCTGCAAATTCCTTAAAATTTTCGCCAGTTTTTCTTAAATACTCTTCATTTCCTACAACTTCTTCTATTTTTTCTGAAATTCCATCCCACGATTTGTAAATGTCAGGTATTATTTTCAGACCTTCTTCAGTTATTTTAGTAATTGAATTTTTTCCAGACTTTTCCCTTTTCACATATCCTTTGGAAATTAATTTATCCACAAAGCGTGTAACTGTCGATGGAGCTATTGCCAATGTTTCAGATATTTGATTTACTGTAAGCCCATTTTCTTCTTCCTTCAATATAATCATCAAAAATCCGTGTGTTGGATAAATATCTATCTTTTCAAATGATTCTTCCGCTATTTTATTAACTATTCTAAACATTTTTGAAATTGAAAAATAAATACATTTTTGAATTTCCATTTTTCCTTTATTACCCATAAATTTTCACTCCCTTTTCTCATTTTCTATTTTTATTTAATTTATTATCTACAGTATATTTTTCCCAAAAAAACAGGAAAGTTAATTTAATAATGATATATGCAGGAATTGCAATAAATGCTCCTCCAATTCCAAATAAAGCCCCTCCAATAAGAACTACTAAAAGTGTCGTAATTGGATGCATTTCCACAGATTTTCCAGTAAGCCACGGTTTTACAATATTTGCTTCTACAGTTTGCACAATCGTAATTAGCACTACAATAAAAATCACTAATTTAAATGATTTTGTAAAAGCATAAAGTATAGCCGGAATCAGTCCAATAAACGGTCCAATAAACGGAATCACATTCCCAAAACCTATAATTACTGAAAAAAGCATACTGTAATCCATTTTCAAAAAATAAAATATTATAAATGATACAACTCCAACTATCATACTGTCAAGTGCTGTTACAAGAATATATTTCCCTATTGTTTCATCCATATTTTTTATAAGAACAATCAAGTCTTCTCTATCCATATTCTGCAATGCTCTTTTAACTCCATTTTCCATGTTATCATAACTGAAAATAAGCATTATTGTAAAAATAGGAGTCATAAACAGCAGACTGAATGTGCTGCTTATCAACGAAAAACTTGAACTTAATACTTTTATAACATTGGATACAATTATATCCTTAGAACTCATCAGAGAACTTTTAAGGTCAATATTATTACTTTTAAGAAATCCAAAAAAATTATTTTGAAGCTTTTCCTGATTTTTTAGCAAAAAATCAATAAGACTCGATACCTGCTTTGTAAATATTGGCACAATTGTCAAAACAATATAAAGAAAAATCACAAAAAATATAGTTAGTACAAGTAAAATTGCAAATGTACGATTTAATTTAATTCTTTTTTTCTTCTTACTCTGTGAAATTTCATTAAACAACTCTATTTTTTTTCTTTTTTCTGAATCGCTTATATTCATCTTTTCCACTTTTTCCAGCTCATTAAGTTTATCATTTTTTAAAAAAATGTCATTTTTGTTTTTTTCACTTATCATATCAATAAAAGGCATAAGACAGTATACGATTATAAACGATAAAATAAATGGAAAAATTGTACTTGTAACAAGTTTTATTTGTTTTGCGAAATTATCGTAAACTCTAAAAAATAACAAAAGTGCTAAAAGTGCCAATACTGTTACAATTAAAATATTTCTTAATTTTAACAGCTTTTCCTCATTGTAAAATTTCATTTACTTTTCCTTTCTATAACACCAGTTTCTAAAATATAGAAAATTTTTATTAAACAGTAATTCTAAATTTATAAATCTATCCAAAAGACTTTTCACTCTTCTTATTAAATACAATATCAATCGGACATCCTTCAAATCCAAAATATTCCCTCAATTTATTTTCAATATATCTTTGATAAGAAAAATGTATTAATTCTGGATTATTTGCAAAAAATACAAATTTCGGCGGTGCTTGGCTTACTTGTGTTGCATAATTTATTTTTACTGCTCGACCTTTTCTCGTTGGAACCGGATTTTGCGCTATTATTTCTGACAAAATCTGATTCAAAAGACCAGTAGTTATCTTTTTATGATATTCCTCATTAATAAATCTAGCCTGCTCTAAAATATTCAAAGTTCTTTTTCCAGTCAATGCAGAAATTGTAACAATCGGTGCATAATCTAAAAATGCCAAATCAGCCTTCACAAGTTCAGTAAATTCCTTTACGCTGTTATTATCCTTTTCAATTAAATCCCATTTATTTATAGCAATTATAATCGGTTTTCTCTCTTCATAAATCATTCCTGCAATTCTCTTATCCTGATCCGTCAAAAGCTCTGTCGCATCCAGCATAAGCACACATACATCCGCCCTTTTTATAGATTTCATTGCACGTAATACACTATAATATTCAATATCATCTTCCACTTTTGACTTTCTACGAATTCCTGCCGTATCAATTAAAGTATAAGTTTCTCCATCATATTTCAAGCTGGAATCAATCGTATCTCTAGTTGTTCCTGCAATATCACTTACAATAGAACGCTCCTCATTTAAAAGTTTATTTACAAGTGAAGATTTTCCAGCATTTGGTCTTCCTAAAATAGCAATACTAAGTCCATCTTCAGTTTGCTTTATCTTTTTATCCTCAAATTTATCAATTACAGCATCCAGCAAATCTCCTAAATTTGTCTTATGCTCTCCGGAAATTCCAATAACTTCCTCAAATCCCAGTCCATAAAACTCAAAAATATTTTCCTGATCACGCATATAATTGTCAATTTTGTTTACAGCCACAACAACTTTTTTATCCTGCTTTCTAAGTACAGTTGCCACATCTTCATCGAGCCCAGTAATCCCAGCTTTCCCATCCACTAAAAATATAATTACATCCGCTTCATCAATTGCAACTTGTGCCTGCTGCTTAATTTTCCCCATCATAAAATCCTCAGTTCGTGGCTCAAGCCCACCAGTATCCACCAGTATAAATTCTTTCCCGCTCCACTCCATCTCACGATATAGCCTATCTCTAGTAACTCCAGGCTCATCCTTCACAATTGACAGCCTGTCCCCCACTAATTTATTAAATAAGGTTGATTTCCCAACATTGGGTCTACCAACAATTGCTACTGTATGTTTCATATTTTCCTCCATTTTTCATTTTCCATTTTTTCAATAATTTTATAATAAATCCTTTTTTAAGTTTGAATATACAATATTATTTTACCATATTTTTTATATTTTTATTAGTCTTTTTTTATAATATTACAAGAAATAGTAAATAAAGGGATAAAAATTGTTAAAAATAAATTTATTTTTCTTATAAAATAAAAAAAGCTATTTCTAACTTAATTAAAAACAGCCCTTTATTTTTTAAGTATTCTTTTATTAATTAATCTGATATTCTTCCAAATTCATCAGATGGTTTTTGTATTGCGTTTACAATTTGAATAACACATATTATAAATTCAATAAGAATAATTACATAACCAACTAAAATAAAAGTTGTTAGTGTTCCTATTATTCCCGCGATTAAAAAGTATATTCCTTCTTGTTTTCTACCTGCATAAAATGCATGAATTTCAAAAGTTCCAAAAAACCAAGCTAACAAACAATAGATTACTTTATTACATTTAGGTTCTCTATTTTCTATATTCTTAGGTAAATTACTTTCTGACATAATAGCATCTACTTAAAATAATTTTATTTTTTTCACTAAAATAATCCTGGAATACTTACTCCGCCAGTAACCACTTCCATTTCCTTTTCAGCCATTTCTTCAGCTTTATCTAAAATTTCATTTACTGCATTTATAATTAAATCTGAAACAATTGTTGAATCATTTTCTTCAATTGCATCTTTTAAAACATCCAAAGAAATTGATAAATCAACTAATTTTTTTTGACCATTGGCTTTAACAGTAATTCCACCACCTGCTACTGAACTTTCTACAAATTTATCTTTCAATCCTTCTTGAATTTTTAACATTTCCTGTTGCATTACCTGAGCCTGTTTAATTATATCTTGTTGATTCCCACCTGATTTATTTCCTGCTCCTTTTATTTTTCTAACCATAGCTAATAATTCCTCCTACGAATTATAATTTTATATTTATAACTATTTTTATCTTTATAAAAAAAAATGGTGGAGAGAGAAGGATTCGAACCTTCGAAGGCTGAGCCGGCAGATTTACAGTCTGATCCCTTTGGCCACTCGGGAACCTCTCCACAACATTCTAAATTTTAAATAGTGGTGCCGCTTGTCGGACTCGAACCAACCACCTACTGATTACAAGTCAGTTGCTCTACCAGATGAGCTAAAGCGGCATAAATGGCGGAAGTGACGAGACTTGAACTCGCGACATCTTGCGTGACAGGCAAGCACTCTAACCAGCTGAGCTACACCTCCATAATGGTGGTCACAATTGGGCTCGAACCAATGACCCCCTGCTTGTAAGGCAGGTGCTCTCCCAACTGAGCTATGCGACCATAATAATCACCATTTAAATTTTATATTCAATTTTAAATTTGGTACGGCCTAGGGGGATCGAACCCCTGTTGCCAGGATGAAAACCTGGAGTCCTAACCACTAGACGAAGGCCGCTCATTCATACTCTTATCTATTTACTTTTTTAATACTCACAGACAAGAAATATGATACCATATTTAAAATTATTTGTCAACAACTTTTTTTTAAAAAATTTATATTTCTTCAAGTTTTTCTATTTTCCCTTTTTTATATTTTTATTACAATAATTTTTTGCAATCTATTTAATTCAGTTTCAATTTCATCATTCGCTGATATTTTCATCGTTACTCTATTTAAATAATTTTTTTCCAATATTTCTATTCCAAATTTTCGAGCATTTCCACTTAAAAATGCTTCAGTTTCAGATATATTTTCATAATCATAATCTAAAATAAAAATAGACTTTTTTACATACTCTACAATCCCTGCTTCATTAACAGCTAACTTTGCAGTTTTAGCATAATTTCTTATAAGTCCTCCCGCTCCAAGTTTTATGCCTCCAAAATATCTTGTAGCAACTAGTGCAACATTATAAATATCTAAAATTTTTAATATTTCTGCCATAGGTTTTCCAGCTGTATTGCTAGGCTCACCGTCATCATTATATTTAAAATATTCTTGCCCATCTTCTACAACTCTATAAAGCGGGACATTATGGGTTGCTGTTGGATGTATTTTTTTTATTGAATCAATAAATTTTTCTGCTTCAATTACTGCTGAAACTGGCTTAATATATCCAATAAATTTAGATTTTTTTTCCTCAAATTCAATTATTGTTTCCTTTTGTACACTTTTCAATCCTAATTTTCCCTTCCTTTCATAATTTTACCACTATCCAATCAATTTTCTTGACTTACAAATTCAATTAATTCTTTAATCGTATTAAAAACTGTCCCATAGTCCAATATTGGACGTTTTATTGTTAAAATAATGACTCCACATTCTTGACATGCTTGAACCTTTTGAAGTTCTCCACCTGTTTCTCCACTTTCCTTTGTAATAAGATACTGAAATCTCTCATTTTATTAGAGAGAGAGTTTAGTTCACAAAAGCTCGCTACTTCTTATGCAGTTCTCTTAATACCTTATATTTTTTTAAGATATTATTGAACTTCTTAATATTTCTATTAAGCACAGACTATATCTTACCCCGCAGCTTTACCTGTTTGGGTCTGCCCACTTCCACCAGCTTTGGTGTACTCCCTAAAGGGATAGTCGTTGAACCTTACCTTGCGGTCTTGGCTGCTGATTGCCCATTGTTCTTTTGATAAATTTTCTTTTAGCACTTAGGTTTTAACCATTTTTATTTTTTATGCCATCTGATTTATTTTTTCCGCTTTCGCAACGATCACACTTATATCTTTATATTTATATTTATTTTAAAGTAGATATTATGTTGTCGTCAAATCAGCTTTAGGGTTTTCCAGCAATTCAAGCAGTATTAGACAGTTTTTTAACTGCCTATACATACATATTTCTATATATGCTGACTATACTTTACAAGTTAATTTACAATTTTTAGTTTCAATTGTATATTTTATAGTTGTAGTTTTAATCAATTTTATAATTTTTCAATATTGCAGCATTCATATCTTTAGAAAAAGGTCCTTGCATAGCAATTATATTCTTTGGCAAATATCCAAGTTTTTCTGCATTTTGTATAGAAGTTGTTGTTGGCAATATTCTAATAAACAAATTATTTTTTTCTGCTATACCTCTTAACTCTGCTAAAGTATTTGATCCCAATGTACTCAATATATTTTTATTTTCAAATTTATTTAAAAATACATTTATTTCCTGCAAATTTTTAAACTGAAATACATTTTCAGTTCCATAATCTAATATTTTTCTTTCAAATCTTACATATTTTATTTTTCCCCCTGCTATATTCCGCTCATTCAAATAACTTATCATTGAAATAACAGTATTACTAATATTTTGTGCATATGGATGACTTGCATCAATAATTAACTGAACCTCTTAATAAAATCAAAAATTGATTTAATCTTTAGAAGTTGTTGTTCACATAGATTCGCTACTTCCTATGCAGTTCTCTTAATATCTTATATTTTTTAAAGATACTTTTAAACTTCTTAATATTTCTATTAAGCACAGACTATATCTTATCCCACAGCTTTATCTGTTTGGGTCTGCCCACTTCCACCAGCTTTGGTGTACTTCCTAAATGGAATAGTCGTTGAACTTTACCTTTCGGTCTTAGCTGCTGATTGCCCATTATTCTATTTAATTTCAGCACTTAGGTTTTAACCATAATAAATTTTATATCTTTATGCCATCCAATTTATTTTTTCCGCTTTCGCAACAGTCACACTTATATCTAAATTTTTTTCATATAAAGAGCTTTTAATAGATATTATGTTGTTGTTAAATTGGCTTTAGGGTTTTCCAGCAATTCAAGCAGTATTAGGCAGCTTTTTAACCACCTTCACATACATATTTCTATATATGCTGACTATATTTACATTGCCTTTCTTAATTTCACGGCTATGCTATTTAATCAATATTTTTTTCAAAAATTATATTTTCAATTTGCAATATACTTAATTTTTCTGAGATTACATGTATCCGCTTATCTTTAGACACATCTTCAAGCAATTTTCCACCATATTCAGTAGCTGTACTTACCATAATATCATCTTCTCTAACTTTCATAACCTCATCTAAAATAATCCTAGAATCTTTTGTTCCACCAATTATCCAAATCATCTAATTTCCCTTTCCTATATAATTTAAATTCCTCCAATTATACCCCCCCAATTTCTCTTAACATAATATAAAATATATACTAATTCTATATTTTATATTCTAAATTACTACTTTTTAATTATACCACATTATTTATTTTTTATTTATACTTATTTTAAAAATTTTAATTTATGACTTAAAATTAATATGATTCTGTTAATTTAATTATATTTGTTTTAAAATAATAATTTATATTTTTTTAGAAAATTATATAAATACCATTCTAAATTAATAAATTATTTTTTTATATCATAAATTGCAATATTAATTGCGACATTTTACCAAATTTTTTTATTAAAATATTTTCAAAAAATAAAAGTTGAAAAAATTTTTCCGATATGATATAAAATATTAAGCTGACTCGAATTTCTAAATTAAATAATAAATAATATTTTGAGTTCATATAAAAATTGAAAGGATAATAAAAAATATGGATAATGAGTTAAAACTGTATATTGTTAGACATGGACAAACTGAGTGGAATGTATTGGAAAAATTTCAAGGACAGTTAAATTCACCACTTACATTAGAAGGAATTGAAAAAGTAAAAGAAACTGCTGAAAAACTTAAAAATATAAAATTTAAAGCAGGTTACACAAGTCAAATGGGAAGGACATTCGCTACTGCAAAAATAATTTTACAAAATAATAATTATGAACAAGAAAAAACTTCAGATCAAAAATTAAAATTGAAAAAATTACCTGAACTAAATGAAATTCACTTTGGAGAATGGCAAGGTATGACATTTAAAGAAACTTTTCTTAAATTTCCCAAAGAAGCCCATAATTACTTTTATGATGTAAAAAATTACAATGCCAAAAATATAAAAGGAGAAGAATTAAAAGATGGATTAGAACGTTTTTTAAAGGGTTTAAAAAAAATTAGAGAAGAACAAAAATCAGGAAATATTCTAATCGTAACACATGGAACTGTTTTAGAATTATTTTTTAACTATATCCAAAATAAAGAAGCCGATGATTTAGATGAGCGGAAATTAATCGGTAACGGGCAATATAAAATATTTACCTTCAAAAATGGAAAATACATAACATTGTAAGATCAAATTTAATTAAAATAACTATCTATTCTTAACCAAAAATCATATATATTTTATTTTAAATTTGTTGCATTTTATTATACAATCTATCAATATATAACATTTATATTAAATATTAAAATTAATAAAACAATAATAAACATGGAGTAAAACAGTCATCACTGTCAAACTCCATGTTTTAGTATAAATTTAATTTTTTATAATTAATAAGATAAATACTATTATTTACTTTAATTATCTGAAAACAAATATCAGATTTAATCTACTAAAAGATTTATAATAAATTCATTATTTTAATAGGGTTTAGTATTAAACCTAATTTCCTTATAAATAAAAAAAATGGCGTCCCCGGTTGGACTTGAACCAACGGCCCTCTGATTAACAGTCAGATGCTCTAACCAGCTGAGCTACGGAGACACACATATTCAAAAAAGTTTGGCAACCGCCTATCTTCCCAGGACAAGTCCAAGTATTTTAGGCGCTAACAGACTTAACTGCCGGGTTCGAAATGTTACCGGGTGTATCCCTGTCGCTATCATCACCAAACTGGATATATATGCTGCCTATCAAGACAATGAGAAATAAATAGCAGAAGTAAAAGATCACCTTAAAAGCAGACGTAATATTAGTACTGGTCAGCTGAATGCATTGCTGCACTTGCACCCCCAGCCTATCAACCATATGTTCTCTATGGATACTGCGAATACTCATCTCAAAGCTGGCTTCCCGCTTAGATGCTTTCAGCGGTTATCCGTGCCAGACGTGACTACTCAGCCGTGCCACTGGCGTGACAGCTGATGCATCAGAGGTCTGTCCAACCCGGTCCTCTCGTACTAAGGTCAGATCTTTTCAGTATTCAGGCGCCTGCAGTGGATAGGGACCGAACTGTCTCACGACGTTCTGAACCCAGCTCGCGTGCCTCTTTAATGGGCGAACAGCCCAACCCTTGGGACCTTCTCCAGCCCCAGGATGAGACGAGCCGACATCGAGGTGCCAAACACTTCCGTCGATATGGACTCTTGGGAAGTATCAGCCTGTTATCCCCGGGGTAGCTTTTATCCGTTGAGCGACGGTCCTTCCATGCGGAACCGCCGGATCACTAACTCCTACTTTCGTACCTGCTCGACCCGTCAGTCTTGCAGTCAAGCTCCCTTATGCGTTTGCACTCTCAGGCTGATTTCCATCCAGCCTGAGGGAACCTTTGAGCGCCTCCGTTACTCTTTGGGAGGCGACCGCCCCAGTCAAACTGCCCGCCTAGCACTGTCTCCGTTGCCAGATTAGAATTCCGGCAGCATATGGTTGGTATTCCAACAGCGACTCCGCAATGGCTGACGCCACTGCATCACAGTCTCCCAACTATCCTATACACACACTGCCAGAACCCAATGCCAGGCTGCAGTAAAGCTCCACGGGGTCTTTCCGTCCTACTGCAGGTAGCCGGTATCTTCACCGGCATTACAACTTCACCAGGTCTCCAGCCAAGACAGCTCTCAAATCATTTCACCATTCGTGCAGGTCGGAACTTACCCGACAAGGAATTTCGCTACCTTAGGACCGTTATAGTTACGGCCGCCGTTCACCGGGGCTTCAAATCGGAGCTCTCACCCCTCCTCTTAACCTTCCGGCACTGGGCAGGTGTCAGCCCATATACGTCGCCTTTCAGCTTAGCATAGACCTGTGTTTTTGGTAAACAGTTGCTTGAGACTCTTCACTGCGGCCTGTTTCCCCTGGGAGCGTCTCTCTTCAGGTATGTCAGGCACCCCTTCTCCCGAAGTTACGGGGCTATTTTGCAGAGTTCCTTAGCTAGAGTTATCCTGTCGGCCTTAAGTTTCTCACTCTGTCCACCTGTGTCGGTTTACAGTACGGGCGCTGCTTCTCATCGATAGAAGTTTTTCCTGGCAGTGTAGGATCTGCGACTTATGCAAATGCACTTCCCCGTCAGGTCTCACGTCTAGGCGCGCGGATTTTCCTGCGCGCCCACGCTGGGCCCTTAGAAAGGCTAAACCGTCAGCCTTCTCACATACCTTCCTGCGTCACTCCGTCTCTCAAGCGATAACAGCGGTACAGGAATATTAACCTGTTTTCCATTCGCCGTCACAATTTTGCTTATGCTTAGGTCCCGACTTCCCCAGGGCGGACAAGCCTTCCCCTGGAAACCTTGGACTTCCGGCCGGCGGGATTCTCGCCCGCCTTCTCGCTACTCATTCCTGCATTCTCGCTTCTGATACCTCCAGGATGGCCTTGCGGCATCCCTTCGACGGCCTACAGAACGCTCTCCTACCAAGATACAAGGTACCTTCCGCAGCTTCGGTTTATGTCTTAGCCCCGTTACATCTTCGGCGCAGGCACTCTCGACCAGTGAGCTATTACGCACTCTTTCAAGGCATGGCTGCTTCTAAGCCAACCTCCTGGTTGTCTATGAATGTCCACCTCCTTTCCCACTTAGACATAATTAGGGACCTTAGCTGGCGGTCTGGGCTGTTCCCCTCTCGTCCGAGGACCTTGTCATCCACGGACTCACTCCTGAACATAATATATGGTATTCGAAGTTTGCTTGATTTCGGTAAGCAGTACGCCCCCTAGATCATACAGAGCTCTACCCCCACATATCTCAGTTCAAGGCTGCACCTAAATGCATTTCGGAGAGAACGAGCTATCTCCTAGTTCGATTGGCTTTTCACCCCTAGACCTGCCTCATCTCCCAACTTTTCAACGGCGGTGAGTTCGGCCCTCCACTGAGTCTTACCTCAGCTTCAGCCTGGACAGGACTAGATCACTAGGTTTCGCGTCTATGGTCGGCGACTTGTCGCCCTGTTAAGACTTGGTTTCCCTTCGGCTCCGTCTATTAACCTTGCCACCAGCCATAACTCGCAGGATGATTAACCAAAATCCACGCAGTCACCCGGAACGGGCTCCTACCGTTTGTAGGCACACGGTTTCAAATTCTGTTTCACTCCCTTGCTCAGGGTTCTTTTCACCTTTCCCTCACGGTACTCTTCACTATCGGTCAACAGCAGTATTTAGCCTTGCGTGATTTGGTCCACGCTGATTCACGCCAGATTCCTCGTGCCTGACGCTACTCGGGTGCTTCCAGTCTCCACATACGCTTTATGTTCTACAGGACTTTCACCTTCTTCGGTCCAGCTTCCCAGCTGGTTCCACTTACACATATGCAGATTAAACATTATGACAATCCGTTAATGGAAGTCCCGCAACCCCGTGCCAGCAACGCTGTCCGCTTGGCACTGGCACGGTTTAGGCTTTTCCCCGTTCGCTCGCCGCTACTCAGGGAATCGTTTTTACTTTCCTTTCCTCCTGCTACTTAGATGTTTCAGTTCGCAGGCTTGCCGTTTTCACGCATGCCCTCCAGGCATGCAGGTTTGCCCATTCGGAAATCCGGGGATCAGCGATTATGTGCATCTCCTCCCGGCTTATCGCAGCTTATCACGTCCTTCGTCGGCTGCTGTTGCCTAGGCATCCTCCGTGTGCCCTTTCTAGCTTTTTTATCCAGAATAACTTTTTTTACTCCAGTTCAGTTATAATCTTTTACCTACTATTCATTTCCCATTGTCCTGACAGATATAAAGATATGTAAAGAAGCAGTGCTTATTGCTCCTTAGAAAGGAGGTGATCCATCCGCACCTTCCGGTACGGATACCTTGTTACGACTTCACCCCAATCACTATCCACACCTTAGATGCTTTCCCCCTTGCGGTTGGACCGGCAGCTTCAGGTGCAGACAACTCTCGTGGTGTGACGGGCGGTGTGTACAAGACCCGAGAACGTATTCACCGCAGCATTGCTGATCTGCGATTACTAGCGATTCCAGCTTCATGAAGCCGAGTTGCAGGCTTCAATCCGAACTTGGACCGGCTTTGAAGGTTGGCTTGGCGTTGCCGCCTTGCAGCTCTCTGTGCCATTGTAGCGTGTGTAGCCCAGATCATAAGGGGCATGATGACTTGACGTCATCCCGCCTTCCTCCTGCTCTTCGCAGGCAGTCTCGCCAGAGTCCCCAACCTAATGATGGCAACTGGCAATAGGGGTTGCGCTCGTTGCGGGACTTAACCCAACATCTCACGACACGAGCTGTCGACAGCCATGCACCACCTGTCTCTGCGTTCCCGGAGGCACAGCCTGCTCTCGCAGACCTTCGCAGGATGTCAAGATCTGGTAAGGTTCCTCGCGTTGCGTCGAATTAAACCACATGCTCCACCGCTTGTGCGGGTCCCCGTCAATTCCTTTGAGTTTCAGCCTTGCGGCCGTACTCCCCAGGCGGATTACTTATCGCATTTGCTTCGGCACGGACACTCTTCATGCCCACACCCAGTAATCATCGTTTACAGCTAGGACTACCAGGGTATCTAATCCTGTTTGCTCCCCTAGCTTTCGCACTTCAGCGTCAGTTACCGTCCAGTGAACTATCTTCATCATCGGCATTCCTGCACATATCTACGAATTTCACCTCTACTCGTGCAGTTCCGTCCACCTCTCCAGTACTCTAGCCGCATAGTTTCCAGGGCAGGCTTGCGGTTGAGCCGCAAGTTTTCACCCCAGACTTATCCGGCCGCCTAGATGCCCTTTATGCCCAATAATTCCGGATAACGCTCGCGACATACGTATTACCGCGGCTGCTGGCACGTATTTAGCCGTCGCTTCTTCTGCAGGTACCGTCATTTTTTTCTTCCCTGCTGAAAGCACTTTACAATCCGAAGACCTTCATCGTGCACACAGAATTGCTGGATCAGGGTTGCCCCCATTGTCCAATATTCCCCACTGCTGCCTCCCGTAGGAGTAAGGGACGTATCTCAGTCCCCTTGTGGTCGTCCACCCTCTCAGGTCGGCTACCTATCATCGCCTTGGTGGTCCGTTACCCCACCAACAAGCTAATAGGACGCAAGGCTCTCCTGCAGCATTCCTTTTCATCAGGCTGGACATGAGTCCGCCTGACTTTATCAGGTTTTATCAGTCGTTTCCGTCTGTTATCCCTGACTGCAGGGCAAGTCCCTTACGCGTTACTCACCCGTCCGCCTTGGCTAGGCTGTGCAAGCACAGCTTCGCCAAAGACTTGCATGTGTTAAGCATTCTGTCAGCGTTCATCCTGAGCCAGGATCAAACTCTTCATTCAATATATTCGCATATATTTAAATTCACCTAATTAGTCTTGACGCCATCTTTTTCAAGATGCTTGACTTGTTGATTATACACTTAATTGCTTCTTTACATTATTAATATCTCTATTGTCCATGATACATTTTCGTATCGACAAGATATATATTATCATAAAAGGGATTGTTTGTCAACTACTTTTTTGAAATTTTTTTAGTGTATTGTAAAATTTGATTTGAAATTTTTCATCAAACACTATGTTTTAAGTATTTTAGACAGTTTTAAAAAAAGTACCCAATTATTAATCTTAGGCACTTTATTTTTCGATTACTTAGTATTTTAATTGAGTGTACACTTTGTAATCTTTCAACAAGTCTCTAGCTTTTAAATCAGCCAATTCTATCATAAATGCCAATTCATAAACTTTGGCTCCTAATTTTTCCACTAGTTCAACCATTGCTTTAGCTGTTCCTCCAGTTGCTAACAAATCATCCACTATTAATATTTTTGAATTTTTTTCAAAGGCATCTTTATGAATTTCTATGCTATTTTTCCCATATTCTAATGAATATTCCACACTTTCCACTTCTGCTGGCAATTTTCCAGGTTTTCTTGCAGGTACAAATCCAGCTCCGATATTATATGCAATAGCAGCTCCAAAAATAAAGCCCCTTGCATCGGCACCTACTACATAATCAATTCCCTTATCTTTATATCTATCTGTAAAATCTTTTATAATAATTTTCAATCCTTTTTTATTTTTTAAAGCTGTTGTAATATCTCTAAAAATTACTCCCTTTTCTGGAAAATCCTCTACTGAACGTACTAATTTCTTTAATTCTTCTTTTTCTTCAATTGTCATTTTATTTTTTTCCTCTTTTCTAAAATTTAATTATATTAGCATTTTTTATTCATTCCATAAACTTCCTAAATAATTTTCTATCTTTTCACCATTCATTAATTTTAATAAATTTTCTTTGATATTTGGATAAACTATCATTGTTTTTAGTTCTTCTTTTGTCACGAATTTTAAATCTGTTAAAACAGCTTCATCTCCTAATTTTATAATACTATTATTTTTTTCATTGCGGTGTATTCTAAAAAATAAATTTAAAATATGACGTTCTTTATTTGGATAGATAGTTTCTGAAAAAAATAAAAATTCATCAACTTCTATATTCATATTTGTTTCTTCCTTATATTCTCGAATTAATGCTTCCTTTGCAGTTTCACCCCAGTCATTTCCTCCACCAGGAATAAGCCAGTATTTTTTATTATTTTTATGATGCTGAATTAGTAAAATTTTGTCATCTTCAATAAGAATTCCTGCTACACGTATTCGAGGTCTAGTCTCTTCCATTTTCTCTCCTTGCTTCTTCATCATTTTTCTTTTGTTCAATAATAATCGCTCTTACTCTTTCAACACGCTTATTATCCACATCAGTTACTTTCAATATAAAGTTATTTTCCTTTACTTGATCAAAAACTTCGGCAACTTTTCCCAATTTATCCTGAATATAACCAGAAATTGTATCATATTCTTCAGACAACGGGATTTCTATTTCCAATTTGTCGTTTATTTCTTCAATGGGGGTGTCTCCTCTTATATCAAATATTTTTTCACGAATTTGTTGAATATTTTCTTCCTCCTGATCAAATTCATCTCTTATTTCACCAACAATTTCCTCAAGCAAGTCTTCGATTGTAACTATTCCCTGAGTTCCTCCATATTCATCAATTACAATTGCCATATGAAGCTGTTTTAACTTGAATTCCTCCAGCAATTCAACTAATGGCTTTGTAATTGGGACAAAATAAGCTTCCTTCATAAAATCTTTTATAGGGGGATTTTCACCTGTTTGCCTATCATAGTGAAGTAAGTCCTTCATATGAACTGTTCCTACAATATTGTCAATCGTTTCGGTATAAATAGGAATACGTGTGAATCCTTGATCTAAAATTTCATTCCATACATCTTCAATTCTGCTTTCAGCCTCCAATGCAAAAACATCTATTCTAGGAGTAAGTATTTCCTTGACAGTTGTTTCTGAAAATTCAAAAATACTGCTTATCATTTCCTCTTCGCCTTCTTCAAATACACCGCTTTCTGTTCCAGCCTTTAAAAAAGTCAAAATTTCATCTTCTGTTATCTCAAACATTTGATCCTTTACTTTTATTTTAAATATTCCAACAACAAATCTTGAAATATGTATAAACAACTGAATTAATGGTCTTAAAATAATTCTTACTGTATTTAGCGGTATTATCAATGTTTTAGAAACCCCATAAATGTTATTTCTAGCTACCAATCTTGGAACTAATTCTGAAAATAATAAAATAAAAATAATTAATACAAAAAATGAGATTCCCACATAAAAACCTTTTTCATAGATTTTTTTTATTAAATAAACTCCTGTAAAAACCATTGAAGAATAAGAAATTGTCTTTATAAACAAAAGCGTTGTAAGCAATTCATTTGGATTTTCCAACCAAAGCTTTAAAAGTTCGCTTTCCCTAGTCACTTCCTTTTCTTTTGAATCGCTTTTTAAATGAATCTGTTTAAGTGATGATAACGCAGATTCTGCAGCTGATAAAAATGATGTAAAAAACAATAAAACTAACAATAGAATAACATTCAACAAAATCCTTTTCTCTTCCAAATTTTATCCCTTCTTTTTTTATTTATATTTTTTATAATAATCATTCAATAATCATCAATGTTTGACCTTTTTTTATACTTTCGTTATCCTTCACAAAAATCTTTTTCACTTTTCCTGAAACTGTTGATTTAACTTCATTCATAAGTTTCATTGCCTCAACTATGCAAAGTGTTTGCCCTTCTGTAACAGAGTCTCCTTCCTTTACAAACGGTCCTGCTGTTGGCGATGGAGAAGCATAAAAAGTTCCAACCATTGGAGAAGTAATTTTTGTTCCTGAAATTTCTTCTGGAGTCTCCTGCTGTACTGGAGCGGTAACTTCTTCCTCTTGAACTTGCACTTCCTGTGAAATATTTGAAGATATCGCAGGTTGAGCTATTGGACTTCCAAAAATAACATTTCTTTCCTTCTTTTTCTTAGTTAATGAAATTTCAAAATCATTATCTTCATATTTTACCGATTCAATTTTGTTTTCATTCATACTTTCAGCTAATTTTTCAATAAATTTAATTTTATCCTTCATTTATTTTCTCACTTTCTTTTTTATTTAGATTTCTTTATTCTCTGTTTGTATGATTCAAATGTGTTCTTTATTAACATTGCAATTGTCATTGGACCAACTCCGCCAGGGACAGGAGTAATAAATGAGGCTTTTTTTGAAACTTCATTAAAATCCACATCTCCACATAATTTCCCATCTACTCTATTTATTCCAATATCGATTACAACAACCCCATCTTTCACATCCGAACCTTTAACTAATTTTGGAGATCCAGCTGCAGCTATTATAATATCAGCCTTTTGAAGTTTTTTAGACAAATTTTTAGTTTTTGAATTACAAGTTTGAACTGTTGCATGCTTTTGCATCAATAAAAGCGACATTGGTTTCCCTACAATGTTACTTTGACCAATTACAACAACATCTTTTCCCGTCAATTCAATGCCATATTCTTCAAACATTTGAATTACTCCAAAGGGTGTACAAGGCAAAAATCCTGTTTCATCTCCGATCATCATTTTCCCAATATTAGTCGTATGAAATCCATCAACATCCTTTTCTGCTGAAATTGCATTTATAACCTCAAGTTCATCAATATGCTTTGGAAGCGGCAGTTGAACCAGAATACCGTCTATACTGTCATCATTATTTAATTTTTTAATTTCCAAAAGTAAATTTTCCACTAAAATATTTTCATCAAGTCTAATTGTTTCAGAATGAAATCCAACTTTTTCACAAGCTCTTATTTTATTTCTCACATAAATCTTAGAAGCTGGATTTTCTCCTACTATAATTACAGCAAGTCCAGCTTTTCTGCCAACCTTTTCCTGCAATTCACCGTGTACTTCTTGGATTTTCTCCAAAGTCTTTTCTGAAAGTGCTTTTCCATCAATTATAGTCATAGCTCTCCCTTCAATATTATTTTTTATTATTCATAAAAGTCTGTAAAACCTAATTTATACAATATTTTAAACTCTTATTTTTATATTTTTTCACTTATATTATTTATTCTCCAGAAATTCAATTCCTGCAACTTCGCTGAAATATCCATATCCACAACTTTTACATTTTCACCTAGTTCCAATTTATAAGTCGTCATATTGAGTATCGCAGAAATCCCATTTTTTACAAGTCCTTCCGCTGCAATTTGTGCCTGTTCCTTTACAACTGCCAAAATTGCCATATCAATTTTCGTATTAGAATCATTTTTCATATTTTTTATAAATTCTCCTACATTTCTAATATCTTGAACAATCAAATCATTTGCAGCTATTTTTCCAATTTTATTACTATCCTTGTCAAATATTCCAACAATTTTAAATCCTTCACCTAGAACATCTAAATTTGATGAAAGCATTTCTCCCATTTTACCGTGCCCTACAATTATAATATTGTTAATTTTGTCAATTCCAAGAATTTCTGTAATAATTTCTATCAATTTATCAACATCATAACCTTTTCCACGCACACCAAACTCACCAAATGTCGATAAATCCTTACGCACTTGAGCAGAAGTGGTATTCATAATTTTAGCAAGTTCAATTGAATTTATTTCATTATCCTGTTTTCTCGCTTCCTTTAGAATAGATAAATATTCTGTCAATCTTTGTACAACTCTTTCTGAAATTTCCAATTTTTTTAACTTCATATTTCCTCCTATGAAAATTAGAAAATTATCCACTTAAAAATTATAATAAAACATTCAAAAAAATAGATTAGCTATAAATATAGCCTAACTTTCTACCCACATTTTAAGATAGACGCTATAATAACTTTTCTCCAGCTGTCATTTTACGTCCATTAATAATATCGGCTCCCCTTTGAAGCTTTTTCCCTTCAAATTTTGCCTGCAAAATCAATAGCCCACCATTTGCAACTTTCACAACAGGCCCTTTTTTATTAATAATCTCAACAACTGTCCCATTTTCTATTTCATTTCCATTTTCATCCTCATACTTTTTATCAATTTTTTCACTTTTGTAAATTTTTATATTTTCACCTTTTTCATTAAAAGTATATGCCGCCGGAAACGGATTCAATCCACGTATCTGATTATAAATGACTTCCTTTGTATTATTCCAGTCGATTTTTGCCTGCTCCTTTGTAATCGGCTTCACTAAAGTAGCCTTGCTGTCATCCTGCTTTTCCGCCTGAACTTCCCCATTTTCAATCAATTTCAAAGCCTTAGTAAGCCCATCTGCTCCTAATTCCTTCAATTTATCGTGCAAAGTTCCAAGAGTGTCATCTTCTGTAATTTCACAATATTCCCTCAAAATCACATCTCCAGAGTCAAGCCCTTCTTCAATATACATTATGCTCACTCCAGTTTCGGCATCTCCATTTAAAATAGCAGAATGAATAGGCGAAGCTCCCCGATATTTTGGCAAAAGTGAAGAATGAACATTTATTATCCCGTATTTGGGAATATCAATAATTTCTTTTGGTAAAATTTTTCCATAAGCTACAACTACAATCAAATCAGGATTTATTTCCTTAATTTTATTAATAACTTCCTCATCTTTCATTTTTCTAGGCTGAATAATTTCCACATTATTATCAATTCCAAACTGCTTTACAGGAGAAAATATTATTTTATTCCCTCTAGCATTTCTTTTGTCCTCTTTTGTAAAAATAAGCTGTAAATCAGTATTTTTAAATACAACTTCCAAACTTGGTATTGCAAATTCAGGTGTTCCCATAAATATTGTTTTCATTTAATTTCCCCACTTTCCTGACTTTTTTCAAAATTCATTTATTTTATTTAAATAAAAATAATATTCTAATCCAAGTCCCTGTAAACTCTACCTTTAGCAAAATCCTTCTTTAAAACATCCAGCTTTTTAGCAACAAGCCTTTTATTCAAAATTGAAAGCCTATCTGTAAACAAAATCCCTTCAATATGGTCAAATTCATGCTGAAATGCCCTAGCCCACATTTCCTCCAATTCTTCAACAACTTCTTCCCCATTTTCATTCAAATATTTTACTTTGATTTTTGCAGGACGATTAACCCTTTTATAAACCCCAGGAATACTCAAGCATCCTTCCTCCATATCTGCAATTTCCTCAGAAAATTCCAGAATTTCAGGATTAACAACCTTTTTTAAAATCCCGTCGTGCTCAAGCACAAAAAATCTTTTGGCAATATCCACTTGATTTGCTGCAAGTCCCACTCCATTAGCCTTTCTCATAAGAGCAACCATTTCATCCAAAGTTTCTCTTACATTATCATCAACTTCATCAACTTTTTCCGCTTTTTCTCGTAAAGTTGGATGTCCATATAAAACTATTTTCATTTTTATTTTTTCTCTCCTTATTAAACTCATTATCGCACATTTATTTTATCATATTATTTGATAAATTTTAATACAAAACATCAATTAATTTTTTATTTTATTCCTCAATTTTCTTAAATCCCAATTTAGTTTCTGATACTAGCACCGCAAAAAGCACTAATCCTGCTCCAACTGCCACTCTAAGTGATAATCTTTCACTTAATATAAAAAATGCAAAAAGTGGAGCAAATAACGATTCTGTCGACATTAAAATTGAAGCCCTCGTAGAAGTCGTATATTTTTGGCAAAATGTCTGCAGCACTGTCGGTATCGCCGTTGAAAAAATTGTCAAATAAATTATCGAAACTAGCATCATTCCAGCAGGCTTTTCAACTTTACTCACATCTGAAAAAATAAAAAAGTTTGCTACAAATAATATTCCCGCCACAAGCATTTGCATAATGACCAATTTTAACGGCTCAACTTTTTTACTAAAATATCCATTCGTTGCAATCTGCCCTGCAAAAAACACCGCACTTATAATTGTCAAAATATCTCCAAAATTAAGGTTTGCAAGATTCATCTTCCTGTCAAAACTAATTACAGCAACTCCCATCACACAAATGACTGAAGCCAGAAATGCAAAAACATCGGGACGCTTTTTATGCAGCAGCCAAAAAATATAAGGCACAATTATAACATTAATCGAAGTAAAAAAAGCATTTTTACTGGCAGTTGTAAGCATTGCCCCATAAGTTTGAAAGGCATATCCAAAAAACTGAAAAATTCCAACTATCAATCCAGCAAAAATATCATGTTTTGTAAAGTTACCAATTTTTCTAAAGAAAATCCCGTAAAGAATAAGCCCTCCCACAAGAAATCTAATCGCCGATAAATAAAATGGATCAATTCCAGTATTTAACCCAATTTTTACAAATACAAATCCAAGTCCCCAAAATATCCCCACAAAAAGCAGCCCAAAATCTGCCAAATACTGTTTCACAAAATTTCTCCTTACTATATTTCAAATTAATCTTCTGAATTATTGAAAAACTTTTTATAAATATCCATTTTCAAAAATTCATTTTCTATTTTCCCATCATTTTTTTCCAAATATTCCACCACAAAATCATGCACAAGTTTAATTTCCTTCACATTTTTTACAATATCCGTAAAAAGCATATCAGACACTCCACTTTGCCTTGTTCCTAAAATTTCCCCAGAATTACGTAATTTCAAATCTTCTTCAGCAATTTTAAATCCATCTGTTGTTTCTTCCATAGCTTTCAATCTTTTTACCGAAATTTCATTTGTCGTTTCAGATTCCAAAAAGCAGTAGGACTGATATTTCCCACGTCCAACTCTTCCACGCAGCTGATGAAGCGAAGAAAGTCCAAATCTTTGAGCATCACGGATTACCATAATCGAAGCATTTGGCACATTTACTCCAACTTCGATTACTGTTGTGGAAACTAAAATGTCAAGTTCGTGATTTTTAAACTGTTCCATGACTTTCTGCTTTTCCTTGTAGCTTTGACGTCCGTGCATAAGCCCAATTTTTCTATTTGGAAAAATTGAAATATATTCCTCATAAGTTTCCTGTGCCGATTTTACATTCAAAGTTTCACTTTCTTCAATTAACGGCGACACTATATAAACTTGCCGTCCATCCTTCATTTTCTTTTCCATAAAATTATACATTTTTTGTCTGTCAATTTCATTTTGTATCCACTTTGTCTTAATCGGACTTCTTCCAGCAGGCAGCTCGTCAATAATCGAAACATCCAAATCTCCATAAATTGTAAGTGCAAGCGAACGTGGAATTGGAGTGGCACTCATAACAATTAAATTGGCAAGATTTCCCTTATCACGTAAGAGTTTTCTTTGTGTTACTCCAAACCTGTGCTGCTCATCAATTACAATTAGTCCCAAATTTTTGAAAATTACGTTATCTTCAATTAAAGAATGTGTTCCAATTACAATATCAACAAGTCCTTCTTTTATCTCGTTCAGCAATTTTTCCTTTTTCTTTCCCTTCACACTCCCAGTCAAAAGTTCCACTCGTACATCAAGATTCATAAATTCATCTATAATTCCCAGATAATGCTGCATTGCAAGAATTTCTGTAGGCGCCATAATTACACCTTGATAATTGTTTTCAACCATATAAAGAAGCATTATAAATGAAACAATCGTCTTTCCAGAGCCAACATCCCCCTGAATCAGCCTATTTACAATCTTTCCAGCCTTTAATTCAGAATAAATCTCCTTAATCACACGTTTTTGCGCTCTTGTCAATTTATAATCCAAACTTTTTATAAATTTGCTTACAAGACTTTTATTATCTTCAAGTTTATAAATATTTTTATTTGCCTTGTCAACGCTGAAACGATTTTGCAAAATTCCCATTTCCAGAAGCAAAATTTCTTCAAGCATAAATCTTTTCCGTGCCTTGCTCTGCTTTTCCTCATTTTCTGGAAAATGAATATTCAAAACTGCTTCTTTTCTTCCAAGCAATTTTTCCTTCTGTAAAAACTCCTTTGGCAAATTTTCCTGCAGCAAATATCCATAGTCCATCAGGGCATTTTCCATAACTTTTCTGATTGCCTGCTGTCTAAGTGATTCTGTAGATGGATAAATTGGCAATATCTGCTTTTGTTCCTGTATATCAAAACTAGCCTGCTTGATTTTTTTATATTCAGGATTTACAAGCTGAAATTTCATAGTTTTTCTCACTTTTCCATAAACCGTAATCTCATCCCCAATATGAATTCCATTTTTCACAAACCTGTTATTAAACCACACAAGCTCAATCATTCCGCTATCATCACTCAAAACAGCCCGAAACATAGTCCTTCCAGATTTTATATACTGATTAGCCACATTTACAACTGTTCCCTGCAAAATCACAAATTCATCTGCCAATATTTCTCCAATTTTCTTATAGTTATTTCTATTTTCATAAGCTCTTGGGAAAAAATAAAGCAGATCATAAAGTGTAGAAACTCCCAATTTTTTAAATTTTGGAATATTTGTTTTTGTAACACCTTTTATTTTTACATTTTCCAAATTTTCATAAAGCAAGTTATATGTTTTCATAGTCATTTCCGCCTTATTTATATTACTTTTGAAATTAAATCTGTATATACTAAATCAAATTGATTTTACTATAATAATACCATAATTTGTTTAAATTTTCCATATTTTGAAAGAATAAAAATACTACTAATTGTATAAATGTCAAACATTTGTTACAAAAATATGTAAAAAGTAATAAATTTAATCTTTTACTCTTGTTTTAAAATAAAATTACTATATGTTAAAATTTATATTTAGATAAGTAATTATTTATAATTTTATTGAGAAAATAATAGACAAATTTAAAACTTTAGTATATAATAAAGAAACATAAAAAAAATAAGGAGATAATACAAAAATGAGTTTAATTAAAGAAAGAAAAGTTGAAAATATTGAACTTTTTTATGATTTGATATTTGTTTATGCTATTTCAAAAATATCAGGAATTATTCATCACCCTCATCATGGAGTGATTGAGCCTTGGACATTTTTTAATTTTGTATTAGCATCGCTCGTTGTCTTACAGGAATGGCTGTATATGACAAATTATTTGAATAGGTTTGGGACATTTAACTTTCGTGAAATTATGACCATGTGTGTAAATATGACGGCAGCGATTTATTTGTCTAATTCTTTTTTAGCAGATTGGAGTCAAGCCTACTATCCTTTTACAATTTCAATGTTAATTATGGCTTTGAGTGTAGCATTTTTGTATCACTGTCAAGCGATGAAAAAAGGATTTGGCGAAAAAGAAGCTGTTAATGCAAGAAATATTCTTTTAGTCGTTAGTTCATTGCTTATAATCAGTCTGTTCGTAAATTTTTATATTGGATCAATACTTCTTATAATTACAACCTTTTCAGGAGCTTTTCTTCCTGTAATTTACAAAATTGAATTTGATAATAATGTTGCTAAGTTTGGACATTTAAAAGAACGATTTGAATTATTGACAATTTTGTTCTTTGGAGAAATGATTGTCGGAATTACAAAATATTTTGATATAAAGCATTTTACAATTTATCCATTTATCGCTTTAATTGCAATATTTTCACTATTTGGAACATATACAATCTTGATAAACAAAATGATAAACCATCATCTGGTAACACGTGGATTGGTACTGATGTATTCACATTTTTTCCTGCTAATTAGTTTAGGAATTATAACTTCCGCTTGGAATTTAATTGGACAAGAGCCGAATAAAACTTTTTTAGCATTTTTTTATATTCTTGGATATACAGGCTTTTACTTAATGTTATTCGCAAATAGTATTTACCTGGACAAAGAAAAACGTCTAAACAAAAAGGATTTTTCAAAAATTTTAGGAATTTTAACTATTTCATTTGCAGCAATTTTTATTTTTAGACAAAATTTGATAATTATGGAATTTTCGATATTATTTCTAACTTGTTCAATTTTACTGATAATTGCTAGAAAATATAGAAAAACACAATCTTAGAGCATAATTGCAGCAAATAAAATTTTATAACACAAATAAAACTGCCTCAATATTCTGAAGCAGTTTACTTTTTTATTTTTATAAATTTATTATTTAATTAGTCTATTTATTTTCGATAATTACTGTTTTTGGATCAACTTTATTTCCGTAAACAGGCTCAAGAGTTGCTTTATATGCTTTTTCAAAGAATCCTTCCTTAGTAAGAGCATCTATTTCAGTATTTAGCCAGTCTAGCAGTTCCTTGTTCCCTTTTCTTACAGCTGGAGCAATGTAGTCCTGTTCCCCTAACTGTTTAATATCCACAACAAATCCTGGATTTTCTGTTGCCCATGCGAATACTAGAGTATTGTCATGTGCGAGTGCAGCTCCCCTTTTATCTAATAATGCGTTAAATGTTTCTGTGTTTTGGTCATACTTCAACAATTCTATATCTGGATAATTTTTAGTGAAGTAAATCTCTGCTGTTGTTCCTTTGTTCACTATCAATTTTTTACCTTTCAGCTCCTTCACATCTTTTATTGGAGCACCTTCTGGCGAAACAATTCCTAGCGACACTTTCATATAAGGCTTTGCAAAATCAACTTTTTGTTTTCTTTCGTCTGTTACTGTAAAGTTTGCTAGAATAATGTCAACTTTATTTGATAATAAATATTCCACTCTGTTTGCAGCTTCTAATGTGATAAATTCTATTTTATTTTCGTCGCCTAATAAATCTTTAGCAAGTCTTTTTGCCAAATAAATATCATATCCTTGATTTTTCCCATTTTCATCCACAAATCCAAATGGCGGCTTATCTCCGAATACTCCTATTCTTATTTTTCCCGCTTTTTTTATTGCCTCAATTGATCCTGGCTCAGCACTTCCCTTTCCACCTTTTCCACAGCTTATTGCAAATACTCCTAAAACTAAGATTGCAATAATTTTTACAAACCTTTCAAAATTTTTTTTCATAATTACCTCCAAGTTTATTTATATTTTTTGTTTTTTATAAACACAATTCATATTAATTAAATCAGCAAAGCCGATTCCATCTTATCTTTTTTTTCAAAATTAAATATATTTAAGAATTTCTTAGCCCTTTCAGTTTTTGGATTTCTAAAAAATTCCAGTGGATAATTTGTTTCAACGATTTCTCCAGAATCCATAAATACTATTCTATCCGCAACCGCTTTAGCAAATTCCATTTCATGAGTAACGATTATCATTGTCATTCCTTCCTTTGCCAGTTCCAGCATTACATCCAGCACTTCTCTTACCATTTCAGGATCAAGTGCCGCTGTAACTTCATCAAACAGCATTATTTCTGGATTCATACATAGTGATCTTATAATTGCTATTCTTTGCTTCTGCCCTCCTGACAGTTCTCTTGGATATGAGTTCTTTTTATCTAGAAGTCCTACTCTTTCGAGCAGTTTTTCCGCTTGCTCCGCAACTTCCTTTTTATCCCTTTTCTGTACTTTAAGCGGTCCTAACAGAAGATTTTGCATAACTGTCATGTGATCAAATAATTCGTAACTTTGAAATACCATTCCTATTCTCTGGCGTATTAAATGCCATTTTGTCTTGTCTTTATTAATAACATTTCCTTGTAATTTTATTTCTCCAGACTGAATTTCTTCAAGTCCGTTTATACATCTTAAAAGTGTACTTTTCCCACATCCAGAAGGCCCCAGTATTACTACAACCTCGCTTTTATTTACTGAAAGTGAAACTCCTTTTAGTGCGGGTACGCCTTTTTTATATTCTTTTTTTATATCAGAAAGCTCCAATAAAACTTTCAAATCTGCCATTTTGCTTACCTCCATTTCCTTTATTTTTTAAACAGCCCATTTTTTCTCCATTTTCTTTGATAATAATGTAATTGGATAACAAATTATGAAGTATAGAAAAAATATGAACAGATACACCCAGAATGGCGCCATTGGATTTTTCCTGCTTGAAAATTCTATAATTTGCCGTCCTATTTTTAGAACTTCTGCAACTTCTATAAAAATCGCAAGTGAAGTTGTCTTAATCATTCTTGTTATAAGATTTACCGCTGCAGGTGCAATTCTTCTTACTGCCTGTGGAAGCAGCACATATCTATAAACTTGACTTGTATCAAGCCCCAGAGCCTTTGCACTTTCCCCTTGAATTTTTGGAAGAGAAATAATTGCTCCCCTCACAATATCCATCATTTCAGCCGTTCCCCAAATCACAAACACTATTATTGTCGTAGTCTCTGAATCAATATGTAAATCAAAGCCTTTCGCAATTCCAAAATAAATTATGAACAGCCACACAAGCAAGGGAATGATTCTCATACTTTCCAGATAAAATTTTAAAGTCCAATAAATAATTTTATTTTTTGAAGTCATAACTATTCCTAAAATTAATCCAAATAATATTGAAAACACTATGGAAACAAGGGCAATTTGTCCTGTCACAATAAGCCCGCCCATAAGTCTTTGTAAATTGACTCCTTTAAAAATAACATCAATTCCCGACAGTTGCATATCTTATTCTCCTTTCAATTACTGTTAAAACAAACGAAACTGGTAAAATAATAATCAAATATGCTGCAACAAGCATAAACAGGCTTTCATTCGTTTTATAATATAGCCCTATCAAATCCCGAGTCAGGTACATCAGTTCCATTAAAGCCAAAATTCCTATTACTGAAGTTTCCTTTAAAAGGAATATTATATTTGCCGCTATCGCTGGAAAGGAAACTGTAAATGCCTGTGGCAGTATCACATTAGTTATAAGCTGTGATTCTGTAAGCCCGATGCTTAGTCCAGATTCCCGCTGCCCTTTTGAAACTGACTCCAGTCCGCTCCGAAATGCCTCACACATATAACTTCCGCCAAGGAAAGATAATCCAATCACAGCACAGACATACGAATTAAATGTAATCCCAATTTTTGGAAGCCCAAAATACAGAAAGAACAGCTGTATTACAAGTGGCGTATTTCTCGAAAGTTCAATATAAATTCCCACAATCTGCCTAACCACTGGAACTCTATAATAAAGCACCAATGCACAAGCTATCCCAATCAATATTGAAAATATAATTCCAAAAATTCCTATAAACACAGTCAATTTCATTGCTTCTAAATATTTAGGAATATTTTCTACTATAAAATTAAAGTCCATTTTGTTTTTCCTTTCTAAAAATATTATTGTATATTTTACTTTTTTTATCTTTTATATTTGTATATAAAAATATTATACTATAAAAAAATTTATTTGTAAAGAATTATTTTTGTATATACATATAAAATTTTTTAACTCCTTCATATTTCAATAAAAAAATCACAGCTAAATTAATAACTGTGATTTTCCAGTAAAAATATTTTTATTTATCCCAATATATATCCTTTAAATAAAAGTCCAACAGCAATTCCTAAAATACTTCCCCAAAATACTTCAATTGGAGTGTGTCCCAGAAGCTCCTTAAATTTTTCATTAATAATTTCTATACCATCGTTATGTTCAATGGCATCCACCAGCCTATTTATAGCTCTTGCATGCTTTCCTGCCTGCTGTCTTACTCCTGTCGCATCATACAGCACAATCCCGGCAAACACCATTGCAATCGCAAATTCAACTGACCTGAATCCCTTTAGTAAAAATACGCCTGTTACAAGGGAAACTACTGTCGAAGCATGGGAACTTGGCATTCCGCCAGTCTGGATAAGCCTTGCCCATTGAGGCTTTTGACCCTTGAATAAAGGGAAAAAAACTTTGTAAAACTGTGCCGAAAAACATGAAATTACCGCAACATCAAGTAATCTATTTCCAAACAGTATTCCTCCACTCATTTATTTTTCCTCTCTATTTTCTTCCTATTTTTTAGCTTTACTTTTTCTAAACTTGTCAAATTCAGGAGTAATTTTTGCATCCTTTTTATGTTTAGGCTTGAAAAAAATCAATATATTCCCTATTTTATCAACAAATATTGATTTTGTACCTCTAGCGATTTCATCTCCCATTTCCCTGTCAAATTTAACTGATGAATTTTGCAATATTTTTACTTTTATCAATTCTCTTTTTTTCACAACTTCTGCAATGGAATTTATCACATTTTCATCAATTCCATCCTTCCCAATTCTCACAATCGGATCTAAATTATGTGCCAATTTTCTTAAAAAAGCTCTCTCCTTACTTGAAAGCTGTATCATTCTAAACCTCCATTATAATTGGTAAAATTATAGGCTCTCTATCTGTTTCCTTATTAAGGAATTCTCCAACTTTTGCCCTTATTTTTTGTTTAATTTTTCCAATTTCCTTTATTCCTTCATTTTCCATATTAGCAAGCTCTGTTCTAACAAGTTTCTTTGTTTCAGAAAGCAAGCTTTCCGCATCCTTATTATACACAAATCCACGTGTTACAAGCTCTATTTGCCTATTAAATTTTCCATTTCTATATTGAGAAATCGTAATAATTACAATTCCATCATCTGCCAGATTTTGTCTATCCTTCAGCACAGCATTTCCAACATCGCCAATTCCAAATCCATCAATAAATGTAGCCCCGCTCGGCACTCTTCCAACAGATCTGAAACTATTTTTAGACAATTCCAATTTTGCTCCATTTTCTGTCAAAATAACATTTTTTTCAGGTATTCCAACTGCCATTGCCAATTCCTTATGTTTTTTAATCATTGCATATTCCCCATGCACAGGCAGAAAATATTTAGGTTTTACAAGATTTATCATCAATTTTTGTTCTTCCTGGCAGCCATGTCCTGATACGTGTATTCCAATTCCTTTTTCAAAAACAACATTTGCATCCCGTTTCATAAGCTGATTTATATTTTTGGTAGCAGCTTTTTCATTTCCAGGAATAGGTGTTGCAGAAATTACAACTGTATCTCCTTCTCTTAATGAAATATGCTTGTGTGTCCCGTTTGCAATTCTGGAAAGTGCCGCAAGCGGTTCTCCCTGTGTTCCAGTACATAATATAAGCACCTTATTCGCTGGATAGGTTTCAACTTTGTCAATATCAATCATTGTATCTCTCGGTATTTTTAAATATCCAAGATTTGAACATATTTCAAAGATTTTTACCATGCTTCTTCCGTCAATTGCAATTTTTCTTCCATGTTTTGTCGCAATATTTACAATTTGCTGCAATCTGTGAACGTGTGAAGCAAAAGCTGCCAAAATTATTCTTCCCTTAGCCTTTGCAAATTCATCCTTCAAACTTTCTCCAACTGTTCTTTCAGATGGCGTAAATCCTGGTATTTGTGCATTTGTACTATCTGAAAGCAAAAGATCCACTCCTTCTTCTCCCAGCTGAGCCAATCTTCCAAAGTCAAATCCTTCCCCATCAACAGGCGTCAAATCAACCTTAAAATCTCCAGAATGTAAAATAGTTGCTGCAGGAGTCTTAATGCAAATTGCATAGCAGTCTGCTATACTGTGTGTTACACTTACAAACTCAACCGTAAAATATTTTGACACCTTTAAAATAGTTCTTCCGCTAATAACCTTCTCTTTTGGTAATTTTGCATCCTTTTTTTCAAATTTTGCCCTTGCAAGTGCAAGTGTTAATCTTCCACCGTACATTGGTATATTTTCTGTCCCTAACTTTTGGTAAAAATAAGGGATTGCCCCTATATGATCTTCATGTCCGTGCGTCAATAAAAGTCCCTTTATTTTATGACGGTTTGATTCCAGATATGAAAAATCAGGAATTATAACATCTATTCCCAAATGCTCATCTTCTGGAAATGTAAGACCAGCATCCACCACAATAATTTCATCCTTGTATTGAAAAGCTGTCATATTTTTTCCAACTTCTTCAAGACCTCCAAGTGGGATTACATACATTTTTTCTTCTTTTCCATCCACTTTTCTGTCTATATGTCTATTCCTATCATTTACTCTTGGAATATAACGTATTTCATTTTTTTCATCTAAATGTCTTCGATTCGTACTTTTCCTTCTAAATCTTTTCATTCCAGATTTTATTTTATTAATATCTTCCTTCTTGGAAAAATTTCTTTTTAAGATTTGATTACCGAACTCGCCTTTTTCCTTTTCTGACATTTAGCAAACACCTCCTTCATTTTAATTTTTTACATTGTTATTATTTTTTAAATTCTTATTTTTTTCCTCTTGCTTTTTCTTTTCTTCTTCCTGTTTCTTTTTCTCAGCATCCTGTTTTTTCAAGACGTATTTATCTCTATATTTGTATATGAATTTTTGTGCCATAGCTCCTGAGGCTACTCCTCCATATCCTCCACCTTCTACAATTGATACAAAAACAATTTGAGGATTATCAGATGGAAAATATCCCGCAATCCACGAGTGGTTATCTCCAAATCCTGAATTTTGTGCAGTCCCTGTTTTTGCTGAAACTGGATAATTTGGTATATATAAAACTTTAACTGTTCCACCTGGACCACTTACCGGCAATCTCAAGGCATTTTGTAATAGTTTCAAATTCTTTGGACTTACCTTCAATTTTTTTATTACTACAGGCTTATTATTTTCAACTTTTCCTGAATATGTCACAAATCTGTCAACAACCGTAGGTCTTAATTTTACACCATTATTAGCTATAGTTTGATAAACTGAGGCAATTTGAATTGGAGTTGCCAAAACATATCCTTGTCCAATTGACATATTTATCAAATCTCCAGGCAGCCATCTCTGATCCTGTTTCTTCTTAAATCTTTTCTTCTTCCATTCAGGACTAGGCAATGTTCCTGTCAATTCTCCAGGAATGTCAATTCCCGTCTTAGATCCAATTCCAAATTCCTTTGCATATTTTACAATATTGTTAATTCCAGCTTTTTGTGAAAATACATAATAATATGTATTTACAGATTGCTCTATGGATTTTGCAAAATTGGTAATTCCGTTTCCAGATTTATGCGAATCCCTAAATATTAACTTCCCGTATCTGTACTGTCCAGTTGAATTTACAGTAGCATAAGGAGAAATTCCAGATTCCAGTATTCCCATTCCCGTTACCGCTTTAAAAGTCGATCCTGGTGGATAAAGTCCAGCAATTCCCTTATTAACAAGCGGCTTTGCCTTTGAATTTACCAGTTCAGTCCATTGATTATCAGGTATTCTCGAACTTAATAAATTCAAGCTGATTTCAGGATTACTTACAAATGTAATTATTTTTCCAGTTTTAGCTTCCATTGCAATAAAAGCCCCGCTTTTACCTGAAAATGCATCTGTCATATATTTTTGCAATTCCATGTCAATTGACAAGTAGACATTTTTTCCTGCAACACTTTCTGTTGCCTCCACTTGCCTTATAACATTTCCTTTAGCATCAACTTCAACATTTTCCCTACCGTCTTGACCTTTCATTTCCTTGTCGTAAGAACGTTCAACACCTTTTTTACCAATCAGGTCACTATTTCTATATCCATCCTTTTCCAGATCCTTGAATTCTTTTTCACTAATAGGCTTTACGTATCCAATAACATGCGATGCAAGCGCATCTTCAGGATAAAATCTCTTATTATACTCCACAATGTCGATTCTGTCATTATTAATTTTTTCAATTGCCCTTAATGCCACCTGCTTGTCTAAATCTTCAATAACAAGTATCTTTTTATCAGTTCCCATTCTTTGCTGCTTATAAAATCTATCTATAAGATAGTCAACCTGATATCCTGTAAGCTGGCTTATAGTATTTATATCGCCCATTGTTTCCTTAATCCGTTTTGCCACAGCCTTACGTTCGTTAGCAAGCCTAGCATCCATCTGTTCTGGCGTCATTCCCTTAACTTCCTTTAAAAGTTTCAAGTCATTTGGATCTAACGTATATGTATGCATATGAACCAGCTGATATCCTGTTGTATTTTTAGCAAGCAATTTACCTTCCCTGTCGTAAATTTCTCCACGTGTAGCCTTTATTATATTTGTTCTAATTCTATTTTGCAATGCCTGTTCTGCATATTGTGAAGCCTCTAATATCTGCAATGTAAACAGACGTGCGATTAATATTAGAAAAACAGCTCCAACAAGAATAAGAAAGGCAATAAATCGTACATTTTTCTCTTCTTTATCTAATTCTCTCATAATTTTCCTCTTTATAACTGTTATCTATTCTGTTTCCTCGTTTCCTTCATTCACGCCATTATAAAAATCATCCAGTCTGTAGTAATCTCTGGCATCTTTACTAAACACACTTATAACTAGATCTCCGGCATCAATAAGAACCCAGTTAGCCTCCTCAAGCCCTTCCACATTTTTCACATTTTCAAGGCTTTTCTTTATATCAGTCGCTATCGCTTCAATATTTCTAGAAGAACTCCCAGTACACAATATTGAGTAGTCAAAAAAAGGTGATTTTCCCCTCATATCATATACCTTTATATCCTGCGCCTTTTTATCCTCCATAATATCAATTATTTCCTGAACTTCCTTTTCATAATTATGACTCACTTCACTCATTCCCTAAACTTCCTTTCTTTTTTATATTTTTTTATTTATCAAATTATTCTTACTTTAATTTCTATTCAAAAAAATCAATACAATTTAAGTTTAACTATAATAACCAATTTAACTAAAACAAATATCAATCAAAAATTTAGTCAAAAAGAAAATAGGCATCAAATAAAAAAATTATTAATAATTAACTTAAAATATTTAATAACTGTACAAAAATCCTTGTATAAGTTATTTATCACTACTATGGTATATTATATTATATATTCAGCTAATTTTCAATTTATTTCTTAATTTTAGTAAAATAAAAAGCTATATATAAAAATTAGCAATAATGCCACAAACAACAATTGCCGCAGTTTCTGCCCGTAAAATCCTTTTTCCCAAACTAATTTCTATTGCCTTATTATTTTTCAGAAAATCAACTTCATCCGCTGTAATTCCACCTTCAGGACCAATTATATACAAAATGCTCTTATCTTCCTTTTTTATTATTTCTGATAAAGATTTAGATTCGCCACTATTTTCATAGGCAAAAATTATTTTATCATATTTTTGATAATCAATTTCCGAAAGTTTTTTTACAGGTGTAATTTCAGTAAATTTTATTCCTCTGCATTGTTTCAGCGTTTCCCTTGCAACAACATCCCATTTTTCCTTTTTTTCATTAATTTTTACAACAACTCGCTCAGTTTTTAAAGGAATTATCCTGTTTACACCAATTTCCGTCAATTTCTGTATTGCCAAATTCATTTTATCATTTTTCAAAATCCCCATCGCAATATCAATATTTATACTCAAAGAATAACTGTCTTCTTTTTTTTCTAATATTTTTACAGCTATTTCCTTTTTTGAAATTTCAGCAATTTTTGTAAAATATTCACATTCCCCGTCAATTACCCGCAATTCATCACCTATATTTAAACGATACACATTTTGAACGTGATTACAGTCTAATCTGTCTTTTATCAAAATTTTTCCATTATTTTCATCAATATTTTCTTTTTCCGCTATTACTGTCAACAACAGTTTTTCACCTCATTTTTTACTTAATATCATTTTCCACTTAAATAGCAAATTTACTATAAATTCTTTGAAAAAGTTCAAAATCCAATAGATATATTCAATAACCTAAGTTTTTTTATTTTTACAAGATGTCAAGATCCCTTGCTTCAGTATATTTATTTTATTAAATTATAAATTTTTTTTGTTATCGAACAGATCTAGTATAATTTGGCTTTTTAATTGGAGTTTAGTGTCAATTGTTATCTTTAAATTTTTATTTTTTTTCACTAAATATTTTTTCAATTCCTAAATGGTTATATCCTAATTCTGTCACAACTCTTCCACGTGGAGTTCTTTTTATAAACCCAATTTTTACAAGATACGGCTCATAAACCTCTTCAATTGTCCGTCTGTCCTCCCCGAGCAAAAGCGACAAAGTTTCAATTCCAACAGGACCGCCATTATAAACATTTATAATCGACAGCAAAATATTCCTATCAAGCTCATCCAGGCCATTGTCATCCACTCCTAGCAATTTCAGGATTCCATCCACGCTTTCTTTTTCCAGAACTCCCGAACCTTCCACAAGCGCAAAATCCCTTGCCCTTTTCAATAACCTATTAGCAATTCTAGGCGTTCCTCGACTTCTTTTAGCAATTTCCGCAATTCCATCCTCATCATAGGAAATATCAAGAATATTCGCCCCTCTTCGTATAATTTCCTTCAATTCTTCCAGCTTATAATATTCCATCCTGTGAGTAACTCCAAATCTATCCCTAAGCGGCGTACTCAACTGCCCTGCCCTTGTAGTTGCCCCAATCAACGTAAATTGCGGCAATTCCACACGTATACTCCTAGCAGACGGCCCTTTCCCAATAAGAATATCCAGTTCTCCATCTTCCATCGCAGGATACAGAATTTCCTCCACAGATGTATTCAATCTATGAATTTCATCAATAAACAAAATGTCATTTTCCTCCAAAGACGTCAAAATAGCCGCCAAATCTCCCGCCTTTTCCAGCACAGGTCCAGTCGTTACTTTCAGATTTACTCCCATTTCTGTGGCAATAACTCCTGCAAGTGTAGTTTTTCCCAATCCTGGAGGCCCATATAATAAAATATGATCAAGCGACTCATTTCTCATTTTAGCAGCCTTTCTGAACCTCCCACGACTAAAGTCGCAGGGTTCTAAAATCTTTAAAAATATTTAAAAATTTTCTAAGAAGTTTGATAGCTTTACACTACCCTTATTCTTTTAGGCGTGTTCAGATCACCTCTATTGTATAGGACGCTTAAATCCACAACTTTACTTTTTTTTAATATATTTAATGCTCCGTTACAATCTGCATTTAATTGATAGCCTTTACTTGTTTGATATAGTCCTCTTTTTATCCTTTTTCCACTGAATATATATTCTTGCGGATTTTCTTTATCGTATATTGGGATTTCATCTCCATCAAAGAAACTTGCTTTTGATGTATAACTTTCTTCTTGCAGTTTAAATTCTATTCCATATAGTTTACATAGGTATATTAATTTATCTCTTAATTTTCCATATGGTATATTTACAAAGTTTTGATTATTTATACTTCCTATATTTGAATTTCTTTGAAAATTCTCGTTATATCCTAGAACTAGTTTTCCTATATCATTATTAAGACAATAATTTATAATTATTCTTGCTGCTTTTGAAAGATAATCATTTATGCGATTATTTCTCTTTCTAGCTATTCTCTTTTGCCTTAATGTTGTGTGCTCTATCTTTTGCTTATCTTTAATGCTTTGCAATTTTGCATTTGTCTTGTTATAGTATTGATTAATAGATTTCAATTTTCTACCATCTATTATGAATGAAGCTCCAGCATTTGTAACACAAGTGCAAAGATTATCTATACCTAAATCAATTCCTAGTACATTTTCTTTATTTAATTCCCTTTGAACTTCTTCTACCTTATAAATGTATTGAATTTCAAAGTACCTAGAATGTTGTTTTGGTATTATTCTAATTTCTTTTATCTTCTTGTCTTTTAATACTGATGGTAGCTTAACTTTAACTTCCTGATGAGTTTTCTTAAAAGAATTTGAATAAGGAACTATCAGCATATCATCTTTTAATCTAACAAAACCTATAACAAGAGTTGTAAAACCATCTTTATCAAGATAATTAGGTAATTTTATTTTACTGTTATATTGACCATTCTTAGCAAGTTTTAAAAGTGCAAAGAATGATTTAAAACTTTCATCTACTTCTTTTAAAATTTGTTGAGCCATATTAGAATTTAACTTCTTATAATTCTCACTATTTTTAAGTATCTTATAGTTTTCATTATAGCTTAAATACTTTTTATTTTTAAAATAGTGTTGTCTAACATTGTATATAGCTTGATTTTTTAAATTCTTAGCTATATGGCACAAATATTTTAAGTTTTTAAACTCTTTTTTACTAAGATGTTTTACTTGTTGTTTTAATGTTAAATACATATATAATCACCTCCTTTTCATCAGAGATATTATACCATGTATTCTACATTTTATCTGTCAAAAAAGTAATATTTTTTATTTATTTTTAAAGTTTTTAAAACCCCACAACAGTGGGAAGCGTCGTTCACATAAGTGCGCTACTGCTTATGCAGTTCTCATGGCATATATACTCCTTAATAAATTAAGGAGATTAGCCTTGAACTTCTTGTTATCTCTAACAAGCACAGACTATATCTTATCCATATCCTATTTCAAGGACTTAGGCGAAACCACTTCCAATACCAACCGCTTGTATTGTACTCCCCTCACGAGGGATAGTCGTTGAACTTTCCTTTTCAGGCTTAGTTGCTGATTGTCTATTATCTTAGCACTTAGGATTTAACCTTACACCATCTAGTATATTTTTTCTGCTTTCGCCACCATCACACTTATACCATGTTTTCACTTAGATATTATGTTGTGGTTATACTAGCTTTAAGAGTTCCCAGCAATTCAGTTTCTTTGTTGCACGGTTTTGCTCCGTGTCCACATACAAGTTTCCCTATATGCTTACTAAAATTTTTGTGCAATTCATATCACGACTAAAGTCGCGAGTGTTCTTGCACTATTTAATAAATATATTCATCTTCTCTTTCAAATCCTGCTGGCCAATATATTCCTTAAAAGTCCTTGGCCGTAAACTTTTCTGAATATTGTCCTCTCCCAATTCCTTAGGTTCCAATATTCTTTCTTCATTCATTTTTTCTCCTCAATAATTCTTTAAATCCTCTAGTCTAATTGTTTTTATTTAAAATATTATTTTATATCTGTTTTAATAATAACATTATAAAAAACTGAAATAATGCAATTATTCCTCCCAATACTCCACCAATAATTTCAATATGCTTTAATTCATTCTTAGACACAGACAAAATTATTTTTTCCATTTCTTCTAATGAAAAATTTTTCATTTTTTCAAGCATGATTTCCTTAAAATCAATTTTATCTTCTGCAATTTTTAAGATTTCCTCCACTATTTCCTCTTTATTTTCTAAAATTGCCTTTTTAAAATACGCTTTTATTTTTTCAATTACTGAATCATTTAAAAACATTTTTAATAGCGGATTTTTTTCTAATATGCTTTTTTTCAGCTTTTCTCCTATAATTTTGTCCAATAGTTTATCCAAAACTTCATCATTTATAACACCGCTATCTTTTAGCTTTTCAGTAATATATTTTACTGAAATAAGTTCCTTTTCTATCGTATCCGCTATATTTTCTGAAATTTTATCTCTATTTTTGGGAATTAATCCCTGTATTTTGAAAAATAGGAAGTTTACTTCCTTATAGGGCCTAAATAACAATTTTATCGCCAAATAATTTGTAAACCATCCTATGAGTATTCCAACAAAAACCATTATGGCAAGCTGGATTAACAAATTTTCCAATTTTTCCTCCATTTTTTAATAGATAACTAATCTATCAGTATCAAGGGAATTTTTAACCCTTGTTATTTAACCAACTATTGCTCTTCCATATTCCTTACATTTTTCAATTTTTTCATCATCATCAACAGCCAAATGAATAATAAGTCCATCATTCACAACAGAAAGCCCTTCATTTATAATTTCCTCACGCCAAGTTTCCATCCAGCCACCTTGTCCCCAGTCATACGAACCAAATAGCCCAACTGTTTTACCAATGATTTTATCCTTTATTCCTTCAAAAAATTCCACCATTTCCGGCGCAATTTCCTCTGCTCCAACTGCAGGAGACCCAAACGCAATAAAATCCGCATCTATTGCACTCTCATTAGCTTCTTCCACATTTATAAGTTTTACAGCAGCCCCAGCATTTTCTGCACCTTCACCAATATATTTTGCCATCTCTTCAGTATTTCCAGTACCTGTATAATAAATTATATTTAATGTTGACATATTTCCCTCTTTCTCTTTACTTATTCAATTTTCACAGTAGAAATGTTCGATTTTTTTCTATACAAGGGGTCTTGACCCCTTGCTTCAGGACATTTATTTCATTAAACTCTAAGTTTGTATAGTTTATCGAACAGGTCTAACCTCTTACTCACAATTTATTGAAAATTATAATTTTACAAAAATTTAAAAAATTTTATTAATGCAGCATTTATTTTGTCAATTCATAAGTATCTCTTGCAATTACAAGTTCTTCAGCCGTTTCAATCTTATAAACTTTAACTTTTGAATTTTTTGTAGACAACTCTACATTTCCAGGTAATCTTTTTGCATTTTTTTCTTCATCCAGCTCGACTCCAAAAAATGAAAGCCCTTCACAAATTTGTTTTTTAGCCCCAACAGAATTTTCTCCAATTCCACCAGTAAAGGCAATCGCATCAACACCGTTCATTGCAGCAACATAAGCCCCGATATAAAGCTGAATTCTATAACAGAACATATCGTAAGCCAAAATAGCCTTTTCATCTCCAGCTCTTTTAGCTGTATCTAAATCACGAAAATCTGAACTAGTTCCAATCATTCCCAAAATCCCAGACTTCTTGTTCATTCTATCATTCATTTCATCCAAAGATAATTCTCTTTTTCTCATAACATAAATAACAGAGGCAGGATCTACATCTCCAGTTCTAGTTCCCATCATAACCCCTGCAAGCGGTGTCATTCCCATTGATGTGTCTACAACTTTACCATTTTGAACTGCTGAAATACTCGCTCCATTTCCAAGATGGCAAACTATAATTTTAGAATCTTTTTTACCTAGCATTTCTTGTGCCACTCCACTTACATATCTGTGAGAAGTCCCGTGGAAACCATACTTTCTAACTTTTAATTCTGTATAGTCTTCATAAGGGTAAGGATACATATATGCCTTTGCTGGCATTGTTTGATGGAATGCAGTATCAAATACTACTACATTTTTCTTTCCAGGAAGTAATTTTTGAATAACTTTTATTCCCATTATATGGGCTGGATTGTGTAGTGGTGCAAGCGGTGCGATTTCTTCAAGATTCTTTATAACTTCATCATCTACAAGTACAGATTTTTCATAATATTCTCCACCATGGACAATTCTATGCCCTATCGCATCAATTTCATCTGTGCTTGCTATTACTCCAATTTTTTCATCTTGAAGCGTCTTCAATATCAATTCTACCGCAACTGTATGATTTTCCATAGGGGTTTCCAATTCACTAATTTTTTCTCCAGTTATTAAATTTTTATAGCTGAAAATTGGATTTGCAATTCCTATCCTCTCGCAATTTCCCTTAGCTAACGATTGTTCATTAGTCATATCAATAAGTTCAAATTTCGCAGATGAACTTCCACAATTTATTACTAAAACTTTCATTTTCTCCTCCAAATTTATGTTTTTACTTTTTATTTTTTTGATAAGGGGTCTTGACCCTTTGTTAATATTAAGTATGTTACTGCTTAACTTTTAATGATTTTTCTTTTACAGTTGACTACAAATCTTTTAATTTCAATAGTATAAATTTAATTTTAATGATTTTTTACATTTCAGATTCCACAGCTGTAATCGCCACAACTTCCACAATATCTTCCACGCTGCATCCTCTCGACAAATCATGAACTGGTCTTGCCAATCCTTGAATTAATGGTCCCAATGCCTTTGCCTTTGCTAATCTTTGTGTTAATTTATAACCAATATTTCCTGAATCCAAATCAGGGAAAATTAATACATTCGCCTGTCCTGCCACTTTTGAGTTAGGGGCTTTTGCAGCAGCCACTTCTGGCACAATTGCCGCATCCAGCTGTAATTCCCCATCAAAGTCGAAATCAACGTTTCTAACTTTCAAGATTTCAATTGCTTCCCTAACTTTGCTTACAGACACTCCATCTGCACTTCCCTTTGTGGAAAATGATAAAAATGCCACTTTAGGTTCTTTTATTCCAGCAGTAAATCTAGCTTTTTCAGCTGCAGAAATTGCAATATCGGCTAGCTGCATTGCTGTAGGGTCAGGAATTACTCCGCCATCTGAATATACAAATGTTCCATTATCTCCAAATTCAGGAGTATTTGTTATCATAACAAAAGAACTTGATACTGTCTTTAGTCCTTCTCTTGGTCCAATTACGTGAATTGCCGCTCTTAAAACGTGTGCTGTTGGAGAAGATGAACCTGCTACCATTCCATCAACTCTGCCTTGATGTACAAGCATTGCTGCAAAATATCTTGGATCTGACATAAGTATCGCTTTTGCAGTTTCAAATGTCATTCCCTTTTTTTCTCTTCTTTTTTTCAAAAGTTCCGACATAGCATCAATTGTTGCACAAGAATCAGGATTATAAAATATTGCACCCTCCAATGAAACACCAATTTTATCCGCTCTTTCTTTTATTTCCTTTTCATTTCCAACTAAAGCAATTTTTGCAATTCCTTCATTGATGATTTTTTCAGTTGCCCGTAAGACTCTTTCATCTTCTGTTTCAGGTAAAATAATAGTTTTGTTCAGCTTTTTAGCTCTTTCCTTTAATTCATTTGTCAATGTATTCATAAATTTATTTTCCTTTCTCAATTTTTTTATTAATCAAACATAGCTTCAACAAATTCCTTTGTATCAAATTCCCGCAAATCCTCAATTCCTTCCCCGACACCTATAAATTTGATTGGCTTTTTCAGCTCTTCTGTAATTGGAAAAATAATTCCACCTTTTGCCGTTCCATCAAATTTAGTTAAAATAATTCCTGTCAAATCTACAATTTCATTGAATATTCTAGCCTGCTCCAAACCATTCTGCCCAGTTGTGCTGTCAATTACAAGTAAAGTTTCAAAGTCCGTTTCTCCAGACTGCTCACGTATGATTTTATTTATTTTTTCAAGCTCTTTCATCAAATCACGTTTATTGTGAAGTCTTCCAGCCGTATCCAGTATCGCCACATCAAATCCACGATTTTTTGCAGTTTTCACAGTATCAAAAATTACAGCAGCAGGATCACTTCCGTGTGCCTGCTTTATAACTTCCACACCAGTCCGTCTTCCCCATTCCTCAACTTGCTCAATTGCAGCGGCTCTAAACGTATCTCCAGCCCCAATAATAACCTTTTTTCCGCTATCCTTCAGTTTTTTCGCTATTTTCCCAATGGATGTAGTCTTTCCAACTCCATTTACACCGACAATCAAAAGAATGTTCAGCTTTCCCTCATGTAATTTCAATTTTGTATTGTTTTCATCATTATAAACAAGTTTAGCCTTTAACAATTCCTTTAATTCATCATAAATTTGTTCTGATGTTTTAAGTTTTTTTCGTGAAACTGACTTTTCGAGTTCTCCCACAAGCTGCATTGTCATATTCATCCCAATATCCGATTGAATCAGCAATTCCTCCAAATCTTCATATAAATCATCATCTATTGTTTTCCCCAAAAGCATTTCCTTCAATTTACCAAAAAATCCCTTTTTAGGAGTTGCCAGTCTATCTTTTAATGGTTTTAACTTAGGCTTTTTTTTAGTCTTTTCACTTTTCTCAAGGTTATTTTCAGATAATTTACTTTCAGAATCAGAATTTTCTTCTATATTTTTACCAATATTCTTTTTTGTTTCAAATTCAGAATCTTTATTAATTTTATTATCTTTTTTTAAAATTTCATCAGCTGCCTTTTTTATTTCATTTTCTGTTTCTTTTTTTATTTTTTCAATTTCGTTCTCACTTTCCTGTATTTCCTTATCCAGCTGATTTTCCAGTTTGCTCTTTTGCTCTTCCTCACTCTTTTTCTTTTTTCCAAATTTAAAAAAATTTTTCAGCATTATTTTTTATCCCTTTCCGCCTGTGATTTTTCCAGATAATCTGGCTTCAAATTAAAAATAACAGTCTTTTTTAATCCGATAACATCATCATTTTTGAAATTTTCATCTAAAAACATTTCCACATAAGTCATCGTATTAATCGCCAAATTCTTATCTTCAAATATTCTCACAAAATCTCCCAATTTATCCAATATTTTAACCTTATAATTAAAAACCGCATCTCCAATCAAATAAATTTTTTTATTGTTTTCTCCATTTTGTTTATTTTCAATTATTTCCTCAATCACATTGTCCAATTTCATAACTTCATAATTTTTTACTAATTTCAGCCTATTTCCAGCCTTTCCATTAAAAATTTCATAAGCTGCACAATAAACTTTTTCCTTCCGAGAATCAATCAGTGAATATATTTTCACATTCTCCTCATTTTCCAAATTTATCTTCAAATTGTAATACCCTTGAAATCCAAGTGCATCTAATTCATTCACTTCATAAAAATTCACATTTTTTCCAAAAAAAATCCCTTTAATAACTGAAATCGCTATCCTAACTCCAGTAAATGAACCAGGTCCAATCGAAACAATCACATTTTCAATTTCACCCAGCTTTTTCCCAGTCCATTTCAAAAGACTGTCAATTTGCTCCAAAATCGTAGTAGAATGTGTCTTAGCCATTTCCACATGAATTTCCCCCAAAAGTTTATCCTTTTCATAAAGTGACAATCCAGCCAGCTTAGTCGTAGTCGTCATCGCAAATGTCAACATGTTTTTCTCCATTTTTTATTTTTTCAATTTATAATTATTTTTAGTAAAAAAAATTTATTTAAAAATTATTTAATCTCAAAATCAACTTTTTCACCATTCAAAAACGTATAAACTGACACTTCCCGAGCGTCATCCGAATAATGATTTATTTCAACAAACACCGCATATTCAGGCATCTCATCTAAAATCTTATCCGCCCATTCAATAATCACAACACTTCCATCTTCCCCAATATAATCCTCAAACCCAATCTCATAAATTTCCTCAGGATTACTAATTCTATAAACATCAAAATGATACACAGGCAGATCTCCAGAAGTATATTCAATAACATAAGTAAATGTCGGACTTTTCACATTTTCCGTAATATTATAACATTCACAAATTTTTTTAGTAAATGTAGTCTTCCCAGCTCCCAAATCTCCAATAAGCCCTAGACAGCCACCACTTCTCAATTTTTCTGCCAAAGCTATTGCCAATTTATCAATTTCTTCAAATGTCATTATTTTTTTTCCCATATTTTTCCCATTTCCAAATATTAATAACTAATTTTTATACGCCTCAATAATTTTATTAATAATTTGAGTAGTAGAAATATTATCCACAAAAGACAAAATTTTCACTTCTCCACCATTTTCTTCCACGATTTTCGTTTCTGGCAAATCCTCTTTTTTATAATCTCCACCTTTAACGTGAACATCAGGCCTCAAAACATCCAGCAATTTCTCTGGCGTCTTTTCATCAAAAATTACTGCATAATCTACAAACTTAGTCCCCAGAAGCACATAAGCCCTATTTTTTTCACTATTTATAGGTCTTTTATCCCCCTTATTGACCTTAACCGAAGTATCACTATTCACACCAACAACCAAAATATCCCCTAAATTTCCAGCTTCTTCCAAATAAGTCAAATGCCCAATATGCAAAATATCAAACACTCCATTAGTAAAAACTATCTTTTTCCCAGCTTTCTGCAATTTCACTATTTTTTTTCTCATTTCCTCTGTAGTAAGCAAATTATCCTTAAAATTTTTTTTCAATTTTTTCTCCAATATATTTTTATTTCTATAATTACTTAACCTTTATATCCTTAATATTCAATTTTTGAAACTCTAATATTTAAATAAAGTTCCAATATACATCAAATTATACCACATTTTTTCAAAAAAAAGAAAAGTTTTCTATTTTTTTCAACTTTTATTTTTTCTAATTTCAATAATTTTATTTTAAGAAGTTTTAAGTATATTCTGACAATTTTTCATCAAAAAAGAAAAAGAAGTATCAGCTTACTGCTTTTACTTCTCTGAAATTTTTTATATAGTTATTAATTGTCTAAGAAACTCAAAGTTGTTGTTATCTTAAACTTAATTTTTTTAAAATAGATAAAACAGACATTATTTCATCTTTCACAATTATACTCCTTTTCTTAATTAGATTTCGTATTATAATTCAATATTATCTTCATTCAGCAAAATCTGTTATCAGCATTTCCATTTCAATTTTATCTTCAAGCTCAACATCCATAATGTATCCCCATAGTATATTTGTTTGGTCTGCTCCAAATTTTTCATTTATAATCATACTTACTTCCTGTAAATCCGTTAATCCAATGTCTGGTCCTGCTGTAATGCTTAACAGCATCTTTCTCGCTTTTGGAAGATTTTTTATAAAAGGGCTGTTTATTATTTGTTCTGTAGCAAGTTTTACCTTATCCTGCCCTTCACCTTTACCAAATGCTGTTATGCCTTCCCCTGAATTTCCTAGCATTATTTTTACATCATCAAAATCAAGATTCACTACCCCTTGTTTTTTTATTAGATTTGTTATAAATTCTACATTTTTTATAAAAATTTCATCTCTTTTTTCAAATAATTTATCAAAAGTTGCACTAGAATCTGCTTCTACTAATTTTTTAAGAGGCAAAACTATAACAGTATCAGAAACTTCTTCTAATTTCTTGATTTCATCATTTTCTCCATTTGAATTAATTGATGTAGCAACTACAACCACTGTCAATATTCCCATTGTTTTTGCAACTTCTGAAACAATGCAGGCTATCTCGTTATTTTTCTTTTCCGACATTTCTGTCAAAATAAATACTAAACCTGTATTTTTTAATGTACTCTGCACTTTTTCACTTAAATTCTCAGAAGCCAATATTTTTGATTCTACATTCAGTTTATCCAAATTCTCTTGATTTGTATCAATTCCTACAAATCCAACTTCTGCAATCTCTTTTTTCATCATCTTATTCAAGACATCATTTCCCACTGTACCGATTCCAATAACTTTTATTCCAACACCATCCATTTTTCTTCTCCTTTAATTGTAAAATTTTCTATATTTTAACATATTTTTCCAAAATACAGTTAAATTTTTTTACTATTTTTTATACAATTTCGCCTTTTCTTCTAATAATAAAAAATCAATCGTATGCTTTATATAGTCCATTGACATATTATGTATTTTTTGATTGTATAATTTTATTGCTGTTTTTTTAATTTTTTCTTTATTAGCATAAATAAATCTTAATTCCTTTAAAATTAATTTCTTGTAGCCTTCATCTGTTTCCTTGTGAATATCATAATATTTAATTACCGTTTTATCAAAAATTGGAATCATATTGCTTATTTTTATAGTTCCCAGTAAAATATTTCTTTGTTTATCGGTAATTCTGATAATAAAATTATTTGACTTTCGTATTTTTCCATTAGTATAATCACTTTTTTTATTTGGAGATGATAACGGTGCCAAATAATCACAATTATTCACTTTTAAAAGCACCCCAATATATTTTCGTGTTTTTGTATAATTTTCTCCTGAATAATTTAAAACTCTATTGTCAAAAAGTTTCAAATAATTTATATAACTTTCATCTACTTCATATAACCTCATAATTCCCCCTCGAAAAAAAGCTACCATAATTGGTAGCTTTGCATTTAAAGTTGCTTCATTTTAAGGTAGTGCAACACCTGTTTTTATCTGTCCTTCATTTTAAGGTAGTGGAACACCTGTTTTTATCTGTCCTTCATTTTAAGGTAGTGGAACACCTGTTTTTAAACTTTTTCTTTCAATGTAATTATATCATATCTAATTGATTAGTCAATACTTTTTCTTTTTTTATTTATAAATTTTTAAATTATTTTTATTAATTACGAAAATCTGTTGCAATCAAATATACTTTTACACAGCTCCCTTTTTGTTCAAAATCTTCAGGATTTTCAAATTTAGTTTCTTCAAAGACTGTTCCCCATGCGAGAAATAAATCTGGATTTTCAGTACTTGTGGCTACTGCTGTGGCAATTTGGCTGATTTCTTCCAGACGTATGTCATTTCCTGAGGTTATATTCATTAGTATTTTTCCTGCACCTTTTATTGAACGTTCTAAAAGTGGGGTATTTAGTGCCTGTTCTACCGCTTTTTTTGCTCTGTCCTCTCCGTGTGCTTTTCCAAAGCCCAATACTGTTTTGCCTGAGTTTTGCAATATAGATTTAATGTCTGCAAAGTCTAAATTTACAATTCCCTGTTTTTTTATTAAATCCAATATTCCTTTTACAATTGTAACAAAGGCTTTTTCTCCTTTTTCATAGATATTTTCTATTGGAAGATTTACGTATAAATCATTTAATCTTTGATATGGAATGACTATTACAGTATCAGCGAAATGTTTTAATCTTTCCTTTCCCTTTTTAGCAAGTTTTATCTTATTCCGGTCTTCAAAATCAAAAGGCTTTGACACTATTGCAACAGTTAGTATATTCATAGATTTTACAATTTCTGCCACAGCTGATGAAAGCAGAGTTCCTGTTTTTTCTCCCATTTCAGCTATTATAAACACCATATCTGCATTTTGAAATTCTTTTTCTGTTTGTTTTCTTAAATCCTCCATCGCTTCAAATGAAGTTATTGATGACACAAATATTTTTTTGGGAGCTTTTGAACTGTCTAAATTCAACTTTTCTGTGTCTATTACTATAAAATCAGCCCTTACAATGTTATTTAATATCATTTTATTTATTACATTACTTCCTGTTTTTCCCAAAGCCACTATTTTTACTTTTACACCATTTAACGTGTTTTTCATATCAGTCCCCCGACCTCTGTGTTCCTACAAGCGATGTTACCCACTATTTTTCCTCCTAGATAATCTATATTTCAAGGCACTATTTATTAATATTTTTCTTTAATCTGTTTATTAATCACAGTTTTTTAATATATCACAAAACCCTTTATTTTTTATTTTAAAAATATTGATTTTATATTTTAACTTAATACTTTTTTAAAATTATATCAAATTTAATTAGTAAATAAATAAACAAATATTATAAAATTATAGAAAAATATTACTATATTTCATTTTTTTTTATCAATTTTTGGGCTATACTATTCTTGTAGATACAAAAAATATTTAAATATAAATCGGGAGGCGGTTTTATGAAATCTAGAAGTCTACTATTATTTTTAATACTATCTTTAGCTTTATTTTCAGTAGTATTATCAAATAAAAATAAAAATCGTAAAAACAGAAATGAAAATAAACTGAAAAAAGAAAATATGATTCAGGCAGGAAACGAAAACATCAGGGAAATCTATCTTGCTGGCGGCTGTTTCTGGGGACTTGAGGCATATATGGAAAGAATCGACGGGGTAAAGGATGCTACAGTTGGCTATGCGAACGGTAAAACTGAAAAAACGAGTTACAACATTGTCGCATCAACGGATCACGCAGAAACAGTTCACGTAAAATATGACGCAAACAAAATTTCTTTGAGCAAGCTGCTTAAATATTATTTTCAAGTTGTAGATCCTACTAGCATTAATCAGCAGGGAAATGATAGAGGCAGACAATACAGAACAGGGATTTATTATACTAATCCTAAAGATAAAGAAATTATTTTACAGGAAATTGAAGAAGAGCAGAAAAAATATACAGATAAAATCCAAGTTGAAGTTCAGCCTTTGAAAAATTATATTCTCGCAGAAGAATACCATCAGGACTATTTAAGAAAAAATCCTAACGGATATTGCCACATTGATATTACTAAAGCAGATGAAGTTATCATTGATCCAAAAGATTATCCAAAACCAAGTGATGAAGAATTGAAAAAACGGCTTACTCCACTGCAATACAGCGTTACACAGAAAAAAAATACTGAACATTCTTTTTCAAATGAGTACTGGGACAATCATGAAGCTGGAATTTATGTGGACATAACAACAGGAGAGCCATTATTTTCCTCAAAGGATAAATATGATTCTGGCTGTGGCTGGCCAAGTTTTACAAAACCTATTTCAAAAGATGTTGTAACTTATGCAAATGATACAAGTTTTAATATGGTACGTACAGAAGTGCTTAGCCGAAGCGGAAAGGCTCACTTGGGACACGTTTTTGATGATGGACCTAAAGACAAAGGCGGGCTTCGTTATTGCATAAACAGTGCTTCAATTAAATTTATCCCATTAAAAGATATGGAAAAAGAGCATTACGGATATTTAATAAAATTAGTTCAGTAAAATGAACAGAATAGGAGATAATTTATGTTTAATCAGCCACTACTGGTAGGAAGCGTATTTTTAGGAGGAGTCGCAAGTTTTCTATCTCCATGTATTCTTCCCATTGTTCCTGTATATTTAGGAATTTTAAGCAAAGGTAAAAAAACTGTACTTAATACCTTTTTATTTATTTTAGGACTTTCGCTTACTTTTGTAAGCATAGGCTTTAGTTTTAGTTTCCTTACGGGAATTTTCTTTAATGACACTATAAAAGTTTTGGCAGGAATACTTGTAATAATACTGGGACTACATCAAACAAGTATCTTAAAATTTAACTTTTTAGAAAAAAATAAATCTGTAAATTTAAATTTAATTGGGAAAAATTCTTCATTACAGGCTTTTTTGCTAGGACTGACATTTAGTCTAGGATGGACTCCATGTGTAGGCCCTATTCTTGCCTCAGTGCTTACTCTTGCAGGAGAAAAAGGATCTGCAGTCTATGGAGGGCTAATGATGTTTATATACGTCTTAGGACTTGCCACTCCATTCGTTCTATTTTCCTTTTTTTCTCAGGAATTGCTAAAAAAAGTACGATCTTTAAATCAATACACAAATTATTTTAAAATCTTTGGAGGATTTCTAATTATATTTATGGGAATTTTGCTAATAATGAATAAGTTTTAATAATTTTATTTTTTAAATTTTATAAAACAATTAGTAATCAAAATAACTTAAAAAATAATTACAAAAAATATTTTAAATTTGCTATAATACAGAAAGGAAGTAATTTTTATGAAAAAATTAATTGTAACAATTGTAACTTTGTTGAGTTTTGGATCGATTTCATTTGGAAATACATTGCAAGGAGTTCAGTTAAAGGACATTAATAATAAACCTGTTTCCCTTAACAAGTACAAAGGTAAGAAAATATATATTAAAATGTGGGCTTCATGGTGTCCTATCTGCCTTTCGGGATTAAGCGAAATTAATTCTTTAAGTGCAGATAAAAGTAAGAATTTTACAGTTATAACAATTGCTTCTCCGGGACAAAAAGGAGAAAAACCTACAGCTAAATTTATTCAGTGGTATAAAGGGCTTAATTACAAAAATACTACTGTTTTGCTGGACGAAAAGGGGGAAGTGCTAAAAAGGGCAAAAGTTTTGGGATATCCTTCAAACATTATATTGGATGGGAACTTGAATATTGTTAAAACTTTGCCGGGACATCTGACTGCCGCACAAATCAAAGGAGCTGTTAAATAAGTGTATAGTATTTTAATAATTGACGATGAACCGATTATACGAAGAGGTATTAAAACCTTTATTGATTTTGAAAAATATAAGATAAGTGATGTTTATGAGGCAGAAGATGGTAATTCTGCCTTTAAGACTTTTTCTGAAGTCTTGCCTGACCTTGTCTTGCTGGATATAAATATTCCCTTTAAAAATGGGCTGACTCTTGCCGAGGAAATGAAATATCTGAAAAGTGATGTTAAGATAGCCATTATTTCTGGATATGACTATTTTGAATATGCTCAAAAGGCTTTAAAAATCGGAGTTGAAGACTATATTTTAAAACCTGTTTCCAAGACAGATATAAATGAAATAATTTCAAAACTTATCTATAAGCTGGAAGAAGATAAAAGATATAACGAAGCAAGAAAAATTATTAATAAAATTAGCCAATCTAAGAAATCTAATAAAAATATTTCTCATAGCAAGTATAAAGATATTTTAACAAAAAAAATTGAAGAAAAATACAGCGATATTTCCTTTAACTTAAATTCTCTGGCTGACGAAATGAATTTGTCTTCTGGATATTTGAGTTCACTTTTTAAAAATTTGTTTGGTATTCCTTTTCAGGACTATTTAAATAATATACGGATGGAAAAGGCAAAGCTGCTGCTTTTGACAACAGATCTGAAAAATTATCAAATTGGAGAACTTGTAGGAATGGAAAACTTTAATTATTTCAATTCAAAATTTAAAAAAACTTTTGGAATGACACCAAAAGAATTTAAGAAAAGTGTGTTGGAAAAAATATGAAATTAAAAAAAACTATGAGAAATTCAATGCTGTTGCAGTTATTTTTTTATTATCTTGTTGGAAATTTACTGTTTATACTTTTTTTAAGCAGCATTTTTTATTATACTTCAAAATATATAATAATGAACAAAGAAATTGAGTACACTAACAAAAATGTAATGAGTACATCACGTTATATCACACTTTATGTTGAGAAATTACAAAATATAATTAATCTTTTGTCCGTTAATGCGGATGTTAGAAATTTTTTAACATTGGGAAATAATAATTCAAAAAAAAGTATTGAAAAAATGGTTTATTCAATTCTCGATAATAATAAAGGGATAAAAAATATTACTGTGATTGGAAAAAATGGTAGTATTATTTCCAGTGATAAAAATAACGATATGAAAATATCAGCAAATATGATGAAGGAAAAATGGTATGTTGACGCAATAAATAATTCAGATATGCCTGTTTTCAATCCAGTCAGAAAAGATGAAGATTCTTCCATGAACTCTAATTCGTGGTTTTTGTCAATTAGTCGGGATATAAAAAATTCAAAAGGAGAGAATCTGGGAGTTATTGTATTTGATATAAAATATGAAATGTTTGAAAGGTATTTACGTTCTAATGCTTTTGGAAGACAAAGTGACAGCATTATTATAGATAATCATGGCAATGTGATTTATTACAGAGATGTAAAATGTTTTGCTGATAAAAAATGTCTTGAAAAATTTTCAGAAAAGAATAAAAATAAAGATACATATTTATACGAAACACAGATTGAAAATACAAACTGGAATTTAAGAAGCCTTGCAAACACAAATGACTTAGTTACCTTAAAGAAAAATTTTTCTCACATAGTTATTATCATTTTCCTAGTTTCACTAGCTTTTTCTTCCATTATTACATTTATCGTAATAACAAAGATTCTAAGGCCTTTAATAAAACTGGAAAATCATATGCAAAACTTTGAAAATAATCTACGAGAATTTCATTTGAGTGAAAAAACAGGCTATGAAATTCAGAACCTTGTGGAGCATTTTAATGTAATGGTTGAAAAGATAAAATATTTGCGGGAATATGAAATAAAAGCTCTTCACAGCCAGATTAATCCACATTTTCTGTATAACACGCTAGATACAATCATTTGGATGGCAGAATTTGAAGACAATGAAAAAGTAATCAGCATTACAAAATCACTTGCAAACTATTTTAGGCTCTCCCTTAGCAACGGTCACGAAAAAATACCGTTAAAAGATGAAATTATGCACACTAAAGAATATTTATTCATACAAAAGCAGAGATACGAAGACAAACTTTCCTATTTTTTCAACATAGAAGATGAAAGCCTTCTTTCCATCGAAGTTCCAAAAATCATAATCCAGCCAATTGTAGAAAACTCCATCTATCACGGAATAAAAAACCTTTCTGGAAACGGAATTATCACAATAGACGTTTACAGACAAAACAGCACTATCAATATCTCAGTCAAAGACAACGGAATAGGCTTTGAAAAAGCTAAACAGTTCAAAAAGAGCAAAACTGGCGGTGTAGGAATCAAAAATGTCGATAAAAGAATAAAATTCTATTACGGCAAAAATTATGGCGTATTTATAAATAAAGACAACAAAACCGAAGGAGCAGAAGTAATTATAAAAATTCCTTTTAAATCAAATTTATAATGTATTCTCCTACTAAACTTCATTTAAACAATAACAATAAAATTGTATAATGGAGATGATAAATATGAAGAAGTTATTTTTAATTGTAATTCTTGCTCTAACTACAGTAAGTTGCTAACTTTTTAGTCCTTCAAGATGGGCAGAATATGAAAAAGATAGAGCAGGAAGCGGAAGAAGATGTTATGAAAAACGAAGTGGGTATATTTTATTGCGAAGATGAAAATGGAAATCGTTATTAATAAATCATTATGTGAAGAAGTGGAATTTTTGAGATTCTGCTTCTTTTTTACTTTAGAAGAAAAGAAAAAACATTATTATACTAAAAAACCTCGATTAAATAAGAAATTTATTACAAACTTTTCTAATAAAGAATAACAACTCAATATTTTTAAATAATTAAAATATAATTTTTACTCTTTAAAATCCGTCGGAGCATTTTTCTGTGCTGACAAAACTGTTTGAGCATAGCGAGTTTTTTGTCAGTGCAGAAAAATGTCGTAGACTAGCCATAGGTTGTAGGATTTGCGGCAATGAGCAATCCTACAGAAATAAAAAAGAAAAAACATAGTAATATGGAAAATCAAAATATACAAAAAAATACCCTAATTATTTTAATTAGAGTATTTTCCTAAAAAATCCATTTTACTATTTTGTTCCAAATATTCTATCTCCTGCATCTCCCAATCCTGGATAGATATACGCATGTTCATTAAGTCCATCATCAATTGCCGCAATGTATAAGTCAACATCGGGATGTTTTTCAGTAAATTTCTTTATTCCTTCAGGAGCACCAATAATACAAAGTACAGTTATATTTTTTACGCCTTTTTCTTTCAAATAGTCAAGTGTGTAAATCATTGAACCACCTGTTGCAAGCATTGGATCTACTACGAAAACTTGACTTTCGACAACGTTTGTTGGCATTTTTGCGTAATAATAGACCGGCTCTAAAGTTTCTTCGTTTCTGTAAACTCCCAGATGCCCCACTTTTGCGTTTGGAAGAAGCTGCAATATTCCATCTATCATTCCAAGTCCTGCTCTTAGGATGGGAACTAATGTTATTGGCTTATCCAGAACTTTTGTAGTCGTTTTCTGAATAGGAGTTTCTGTTTCAATCTCCTTGAGCGGCAAATGTTTTGTTGCTTCATAAACCATAAGTCCTGCTATTTCGTTTAGGCTTTCCCTAAAAAGTTTAGTATCTGTATGTTTATTTCTCAAATTTGAAAGTTTATGTTCAATTAGTGGATGTTTCAATTCAAAAACTGCCATTAATAATCACTCCGTTCTTTTTTGTATTCAAACTACTTTTTCACTTAATACCCAAATTCCATTTAAAAAACAGAAATTATATCTTATACTGTTTACTGACAAGGAAGCTTGACCTCTTACGAGAAAATTATAATTAATTTGCTATTTAATTGGAAGATAGTATAAAATTATATTTTTTACAAAATAATATCTTCTACTGGCAATATTACTGCACCCATCGAAATTCCACGACCCAAATCTATCTTCATAATTTTAATAATCCGTATAATCTCTTGTGCGTGCCTATCTTCCAAATAAGTAACTAAAATACTGTCTGTCCCTGGCCAAACATGTGTATTAAAATGTTTAAAAGTCTTACTCCATGAGCTATGAATAGCTGGAACTATAAAATATTGATCTATCCCGTATTCTCTTAATTCTTCTTTCATTTTTTCAGTATAAAATGAATCAAAATATATTTCTAATCTTTTCACAAAATTCTCCTCTCTAACTTTTATAAATTTAACTCCGTTTGACAACCCGTAAGACTTGGAATTTATAAATTATCAAACATTTCAATAAATCAAAGAATTGAATTATTTAGCATATCCTCTTCTTTCTTCTTCTTTTTCTTGTCTTCTTCTTTCTTCTCTTTCTTTTTGTTTTCTTTCTTTTCTTTCTTCAACTAATGAATACAATACTGGTGTAAAAAACAATGTCAACACCGTACAGAATGAAAGTCCAAACATTACTGCAATCGCCATACCTTGATAGTATCCCGAACTTCCTTTACTTGAAAATACCATTGGAAGCCATCCTAATACTGTTGTAAGTGTTGTCATTAAAATTGGTCGAAGTCTTGAACCACAGGCTTCTACTAAGGCATCGTGTATTGTCCAGCCTTTTTTCCGCAGTCCTGCAACGAAATCAAGCATTACAATCGCATTGTTAACTGCCATACCAAATAACATCAAGATACCAATCATAACGAACATACTAAGTTGTACTCTAGTTATCGCTAATCCTAAAATTACTCCAATCATAGAAAGTGGTAATGTTGTCATAATCATAAGCGGCAAGATAAATGATTCTAGCTGAACTGCAAGTACTGTATAAATCAACACAATCGCAAGCAACAAGTCTTTCATAATTTGTCCACCCATTTCAGATTGGTTTTTAGCTTGTCCTGCTACTCCAATTTTATATCCTTCAGCTGGATTTGTTTTCTTGAATGACTGTTGAATAAATGCTGCTGCATCGTTAAACCCTTTCGAACTATCCAAGTTTGCACCAATTGTTACAATTCTTGTTCCATTTTCTGTTGAAATAGTTGAAGCACTTTCTTCATACTGCATTGTAGCAATATCCCCTAATCTAACATAAGTTCCTTTATTAGTTTTTATCTCTAAATCCATAATTTTATTCAATGAATTTTTTTGATTTTTTTCTAATTCCAGCACTACATCCAATGTTTCTGTACTTTGAGTTACATCAATCGGATTTGCAGATCCAGAAGCTGTCATAAATAACATCTGGGTAATGTCCGTTACAGTTATTCCATAACTTTCAGCTTTTACTCTGTCTACTTCCAGCTTAGCCTGTGGATATCCCCCTTCTGTTGATGACTTAACATCTTTAAACCATGACTGGCTTTTCATGTCAGCCATTATCGCATTTGCTATTCTATTCAGTTCTTGTGGGTCATCACCTTCTATTTGAAACGAATAATCTTTCTGCGATGAACGACCTCCTGCTTTTTGTGGTGAAACAGCAAGTGTTACATTTGGTAAATCCTTTAATTTTTCCCTAACACGGTTCATTGCTTTCATTGTGTCTTTTTTTACGTCAACATTTATTACCGCTGCATCTTTTGAAGCAAGTACATTTATATCTTTAGTCGCTGGATCCGCTTTTACAACTGCCTCCATTTTATTCGCAATATCTTTTGATACATCTAAATCTAGCCCAGTCGCAAGTGTCGCAACTACTGAATATTGATTATCATCAATCGTTGGGAAGAATGTAGTTTTTACTGTTTTTCCTATTCCAAATACAACTACTACAAATGCTATTACAACCCCAATTACCATTTTCCACCTATTTTCCAATACTTTTGCCACTAATTCTTTATATTTATCCCTGAATGCATTAAATCTTGCGGCTTTTTCAGCGTTATCTGAGATTTTTTTAACATCTAAAAATAAACTTGAAGCCATCGGAACCCATAACATCGCAACAATGATTGAAGCTGATAACGCAAACATCATTGAAAATGCAATACTTTTAAATACTTCTTTAGTAATTCCTTCAAACAATATAATAGGTAGAAATACACAAACTGAAGTCGCCGTTGACGCCATCATCGGAAGAATTACTTCATTTGTACCCCGTACCGCTGCTACATCTGCTGGTTCCTTATTAATCTGAATGTGATCAAAAATATTATCCAGTGTAACAACCCCATTATCTACTAGTGATCCAACCGCAAGTGACAATCCCATTAACGAAATCATATTCAATGTTATTCCTTGTGTTGTAAGTAAGAAGAATGTAAACATTGCTGAAATCGGAATCAATGTTCCCACAACTAATGATGCTCTCAAGTTTTTCAAGAATACAAAAAGCACTATAATTGTAATGATAACCGCTTGTATCCCAGAACTTGCAACATTTTTTATTGATTCACTAACTTTTTCACTGTTATCAACTATTATATTATAATTAGAACCTTCTGGAAATAATGGTTTTGCTTCTTTCAAAGTTTCCTTAGCCTTTTTCGCAACCTCTACCAAGTTACCATCTTTACTCTTTTGAATCATAACAGCAACCATTTCTTTTCCGTTATATGTTACATACGATGTTGGATCCTCTGTTCCATACTCAACTTTTGCCACATCAGCCAATCTAACCGTTTGATTATTTTGATTTGAAATAATTATATCCTGAATTTGATCGAGCTCTTTTAACTCTCCATCAACTTTTAAGATAAATTCTTTTGTCCCATCAGTTATCGTACCTGCTGGTGTTACTGTATTAGCTGCTTTTATTTTACTATAAATTTCTGCCGCTGACAAATTATATTCCTTCAATCTAGCTGGATCCAACCAAACTTTAATTTGTCTTGTTGCATTACCCATTATAGAAATATTACCAATACCTCTATTTCTTTTCAATCTAGGCTGTAATGTTTCTTCAACAAACGATGTTATTAACTGTTTATTTTCCCCAGTAATCCCAATCATCAGTGCCATATTGGAACTACCTGTCGCATCCATTTTTGATACTGTAGGATCTTTAAAGTTATCATCATCTGGCAATTGTCCTTTTATTTTATCTATTTGTGTTTGAACTTGTACTTGTTTAATATCTGTATCTACACCATAGTTAAACTCTATCGTAACTACTGATGAACCATAAGAAGATGAAGTTGTAATATTTTTAATTCCATCTACATTTAATGCCGCATCTTCTAGTTTTTTTGATACTTGTGTTTTTACATCTTCCGCTGTTGCACCCGTCCAAGTGGCATTAATAACAACTATCGGTATATCGAAATCTGGTATTCTCTCCTGTTTCATACCTGTCATCGCTACCCAACCAGCAAAAACCATAAATATAAGTATCATCGTTGTCGACACTACTCTCTTCGTTGCAAATTCTGCTACTGTCATTTTATCTCATACGATTACAATAACCGTACACTCCTTTCTCTATTTTTCGTATATTATTGCACAATATTTACTTTTTCATTTGCTTGTACAACATTTTGTCCATCAACAACCAACTGATCTCCAGCTGTCAAGCCATCACCAGTCACTGCCGCATAAGTTTCATTTTGATTAGAAATATTTATCGGTATCATAACTGCTTTACCATCTCTAATAACATAAATAACTTGCTGAACTCCTCTTACTACAATCGCCTTTTTAGGAATAATCAACCCATCTTCAGCTCCTGTTGCAATATTTGCTTTTCCATACATTCCACTTTTTAACTCTCTATCTGGATTAGGGAATTTAACTTTTACAATAAATTGTCTACTAGCTGAATCAGCTGAAGCTGCTATTTCATAAACTGTTCCAACAATTTCCTTACCATTCAATTCATCAACTTTTATAGTTGCTTGTGATCCCATTTGAATTTTTTTAACAATCTCTGCTGGAACTCCAATTTCCAATTTCATTTCACTCTCATTAACCAATGTAAATAATTTTGCTCCTGCTGATACTTGTTGATGTCTTTCTAAATCCATATTTGCAATATATCCGCTAACTTTAGTTTTAATAACAGTTTTACTGTTAGTGTCATTTGCTGTAGCTAAATTAGCTTGTGCCGAACTCAAACTGTTTCTTCTCGAAGATAATGCATTTACCGCTGTATTATAATTACTTCTAGCTGAATTTAAGTTAGCTTGTGCCGAACTTAATTTTGTTTGTGCTGTCAAGAAATCAGTTTCTGTAATTAATCTTTTATCATATAACATTTTATATTTTTGATAATTAATTCTCGCTTCTTCCACTGCTGCTTCTGCTGATGCTATATTACCTTTAGCTGCACTAATATCTCCATGTGCCGAACTAATATTAGATTCTGCCGTTCTTACATTTGAAACAGCCTCTCTAACACCAGATCTTGCCGCTTGATTATCAATTGCCACAATTACTTGCCCTGCATTCACATAATCACCATTTTTTCCATTAATTACTACAACTTCCCCACTTGAAGTCGCTGTATACGGTATTTCTTCAATCCCTTTTATCGACCCGCTCGCCGTGTATCCCAACGACATTTGATTTTGACCAATTACTTGCACTTTTACTGGTCTTGCTGTAGATAAATTTCCTTTTGGTTTTTTCTTTCCACATGAAACAGTAAGTAATGCCAACACTATCATTACTATAATTGCTTTTTTATTTATTTTCATTTTTCCTCCTATTTCCTATTTTTATTTTTCTTATTTTTCAATAGTCATTTATAAAAATTTATAAATTTTAATTATCCCATTTTTTTAAATATTTCTAATCTAAAAATGCTCCGTATTTAGATACTAAAAAGTAATAATTCAATTTAGCCTGTGCATAATTTACTCTAGCTTGTCTCAAATTTGTTTCTGATTGCAATAAATTTTCCATCGTAATCAATCTATAAGAATATCTTTCTTTTTCTAGATTATACGATTCTTCCGCCTTTTGTACTGCCAATTGCAATGCTGCTATGCTTTTTTCCAATGATCTTAATTGATAATAAGTTTTTTTCATGTTTGCTTGGACAGTTTCCAAAGTTTGTTCTACTTGAACTGCTGATATTTCCTGAGTCTTTTTCGCATAATTCACATTATTTTTTCTTGTTCCCCAGTCAAATATATCCCAGCTCCATTTTACCCCAGCTGAAGTTGTAAAGTTTTTTGTTTTAAAAATATTTCCAAATTTATCTTGACTTTGCAATACACCATAATTTATCATTCCACTAACTGTTGGCTTAAAATCAGCTTCTTGTACTTTTATATTTTTCTTACTTAAATCATTTTGTTTAACGGCCATTTTATATTCTGTATTTTCAATTGGTAATTTTGCCAAATCCTCATCCAATTTAATTGTTTTTGTAAAGTTATCTTCTACTCCAAATGGAACTATCTCAATTTGTGAACTATTTTTCACTCCAATTAAAATTCCCAATGCTTCCTTTGAAACTTCTATATTTCCCTCTTGCTCTACAATTTGTGCTTCAATGGATGCCACGCTTCTTTCTGCCTCTGTAAGCTCTGGCTGAGTTGTCATTCTCAAATCATACAATTCTTTTTGAGTTTTTAGATTTTCATCTAACGTTTCTTTTGACTTTTGCAATACTCCTAATGTACTCATCGCATTATAGACATCAATGTATGCTTGAACTGTACTTAGAACTGTATCCTTTTTCACTTTATCCAAACTAAGCTGTGACAATGTCAATTTTTCCTTACTTATCTCATGATTCAATTTCAATTTTCCTCCTGTATAAATAGGCTGCGATAATGTCAAATAATGTTGATAAGCCTCTCCAGTTCTATTAAAATCTTTATCTAAATGCCCTTGAGCACTTCCCGAATAACCTACTGTAAAAAATTTACTTGCCCATGCTCTATCCACGTCTATTTTCCCTTGTTCTGCTTTCAGCATTTCAATTTTAATATCTTTATTATTCTTAATTGCCATTTCTGCTGCTTCCTGTATCGTTATTTTTTCTGCAAAACCTGGGATTGCAATTAATAATAATAATGACACCACTATCATTCGCAATTTATTTTTTTTCATTTTGTCCTCCTATTTAATCTATTTCAATGCATTATCGACGAATTTTACAATTTCATTAATCAATTTCTGATTATCCTCCACTATCCCATCAAACTCTTCTTTTGAAGAAAAAGTATACTCTTTTTTACACACAATTTTTTCAATCAAACAATTATTAATTGCCAAAATTATAAAATCTGAAATAATTTCCATATCATATTCTTTGTTACTTTCATATCGTAAAAGTATATTTTCCTTAATAAAACTCTTGAAAAATTTTGTCATTTCTTCACGAAACTTTCCTACAATTGTATTCTGGGTAAAAGAATTCATTATTCCAATATCCGCATTATTCAAAAGCTCAAGGAAACTTTTAAATCTTTCTTTAATAAAATTTTCCAAAGTTTTTTTCGGATTTTCATCAATTTCTACTTTTGAATATCTTTCCATTTCAGATTTTTTTACATTTTCTAATAATTCATATAAAAGTTCCTCTTTTGTCTTAAAATACGTATAAAAACTCCCTTTTGAAATTCCCAACTTCCTTGTTATATCCTCAACTTTTGTATCCTTATACCCATTTTTCCTAAACAATTCAAAAGCCTTTTCCAATATTTTCCTTTTTTTCTGTTTTTTTATATTTTTCTCTTTCTCAAACATTTTCCTACCTAACAATAAAAATTGACTTATAAGTCATTGTATTATAATATAATTTTTTTTCTAATTTGTCAATCTTTTTCTATTAACCTCATATTCTTAATATGAGCAATCTTTTTCCTTGTAAAATACCTTTTTATTAGATAAAGCAGTTAAATTAATTTTTCAAAAAAAATTCCAATATCATTTTCCATTAAATTAATGGGTTCATCTATAAATTCTGTTTAATCCTTTATCATAAATAGATAAAATATATAAAAAACTGCTTTAAAAACTAAACTCAAAAATCATGACTATTTTACTCAAAGCCTGAATTTATATGATCTTTAATAGTTTAATTTTAAATAGGTTTGAGTGTATTTTCTATTTTTCAAATAAAATATTGATCTTTTACTAAAAAAATTTGCTGTTTGAAAAAATAATAAAAAAAAATGCAAAACAGCATGATTACTGATTTGCACTATATATTCTAATTTTAGTTGTTATGATGGTGCCCAGACGCGGAATCGAACCACGGACACAGGGATTTTCAGTCCCTTGCTCTACCGACTGAGCTATCTGGGCAAATGGCGGAAGTGACGAGACTCGAACTCGCGACATCTTGCGTGACAGGCAAGCACTCTAACCAGCTGAGCTACACCTCCATAAAAATGGTGGTCACAATTGGGCTCGAACCAATGACCCCCTGCTTGTAAGGCAGGTGCTCTCCCAACTGAGCTATGCGACCACATTAACTTTATTACTCAATAAGTATAACATATATTTTCAAATATTTCAACTCTTTTTTAAAAAAATTTTTACAAATATCCACAAATATCCACATTTTTTTTAATTTAAATTATCAAATTCCTGAAAAATTATCCTTTTTATCATTTTAAAATATTAAAATAAAACAATATTTTATTTATCTCTTCAACAAGATAAATCACTCTTTCAACTAAATATTATTTATTATCATTTATAAAAAATCTATAAAATCCCATTAATACAATGTTTAATTAATTTTGATCTTTTATATTCTTACATTATTTTTTGACAAGGGGTCTTGACCCCTTGCTACTATAAATACTATCTATTATTTAGTCCTTAATAATTTCACTATTACAATCAGTAAAAATATTATTTAATATGCAGTTCAATTATTACTAAATAAATTTGATAACTTTTCAAAGTAAAAAATTTAAGCTAAGTATGACTTTAACTTCTTTCATATTTTAAGTTTTAATTTTACCAGTAAATTTCACGTCCATATTTCCCAAAAGCTGACAAAATTCTTCCTTCATCATTTGTCTTAATTTGATAAAATTCCACTCTTTTTTTAAATGTCTTATTTACTTCCTTTACCAATTCTCTAAAATCAAGCCTGTTATTCGCTGTAAAATAAAAAATTAGCTTTCCTTCATCAAATGTATACTCTCCAATAACAAGATTCATTTCAGGAAGCAGCCTTTTTACAATTTTTTTACATTTAAAATATGCTTCATCAGCTTTTTTATCCAAATCTGCTAATTTTTTTACTTCCTCTTCTGTTAATTTTCTTTTTACTTCCCTAATTTTCAAATCATCTTGCTCACTATTTCCTTTATTTAAAGCAATTCCGAGAACTATGCCTATTTGTTCACCACGAATTGTATCTACAAGAACATAATCTCCCTTTTTATAATCTTCTAAATCACTTATCATAAACGGATAAACTTTTTTTGTTTTCCTAAATTTTATATTTATTATTTTCATAAAATCCCACCTTCCAAGAAACTAAAATGCCCCTTCTCACTTATTATTAAATGATCCAGCAACCGTATTTCTATATTCTCAAAAACTTCCTTCAATTTTCTTGTCAATAAAATATCAGATTCTGACGGTTTTAATGAACCTGATGGATGATTATGTACCAAAATTACTCCCTTTGCATTATATTCTAAAATTTTTTTTACCAATTCCCGAATATAGACCGTACTCCTGTCAATCGTTCCAAAAAAAAGCTCCTCTTCTTTTAATAGTTCATTTTGTGTATTCAAAAATAACACTTTAAATACTTCAATATCCCTATTTAAAAGAGAAAATTCCAAATATTTCAGCAGTTTAAGATTACTTGAAAGCACAATTCGCTCATTACATACTTTTTTATATAATTCATTTTCAATTATCTCAAACAAAAGTTTAAAAAATACAACTGTTCTTTCAGTCATATACTTATTTTTCTGCAATTCTTCTCCAGGCTGTTTCAAAATTGTATACAAATCCCGATATTTCCTCAAAAGTTCATTTGCAATTCCTCTACAATTTTTCCTAGTAACTATATAGGTAAGCAACAATTCCAAAATTTCATAATCTGTAAATCCCTTTGACCCTGTTAACAAGAATCGTTGTCTTAATCTTTCTCGATGTCCTTTTTCCTTTTCTTCATCCAATATTTGTTCAAAACCTATTTTTTCATTATTTTTATTTCCATTATCCCTCTTCATTTTTCCCCCCAGAAAAATATCAATAATACAAGTCAAATTTCTCTAAAAATGCCTTGCTTTTACTTAAATAGTTTACCATAAAACTAAAAAAATGACAAACTAAATTGAATATATTGTCAAAAATAAAAGGCAAAAAATTTTGAAATATAGAAAAATTATGGTAAAATTTATCAAAGGCTTTTCTTTAAAATAATAGAATAAAAAAGTTATAGAGTATATCTGATAAAAAATAATAAAGGAGGAATATCTATGAAAAAAATACTATTATTTTTAGCATTTTTCGGTATGTTAATATCAACTTGCATTATTTCAGCAGAAACAACTACTGCATTCAAGACTGAAAAAATAAAATATCCTAGAGGAATAAGAAGTGTAACATCTGTAACGGAAGTTTTCGGAACAGGACAGCAAATTACACATATTATTTTAGAATTTAATGAAAAAGTAGTAAATTCACAGCTGACAAAAAATACTTTTACAGTATCAGACAGAACTGTTGAAAAAATTTATTCAAATACTCGTCCAGAAAAAACTGACATTGTAAAAGACGGAAGATTTGTCATTATCGAATTAAATCCAAAAGATAGTGGAGCTTCTCTTCGTCTTGAAGGAAATGATGAAGTAGGATTTCAAATGAAAAAGGCAACTTCTAAAGTAACACAAAAGGAAGATATTTTATTTACAAATGGCAAAAAATTAGAAAAAAGTATTGCGATACTTGAAAATAACAAGATCAAAAATTTAATTGTGGAAAATTTTAAGCAGTTTGTATATAAAGATCCAAAAACTGGGACAACTGTAAAATATAATCTTTATATTCCAAAAAATTATGATAAAAATAAAAAATATCCACTTGTGCTGTTTATGCACGATGCGGGAGTTTTAAGTGAAGATACAAAAACTACCTTGCTTCAAGGAAACGGTGCTATTTCATTTGCAACTCCTGAAGAACAGGAAAGACACGAGGCATTTGTGCTAGCTCCTCAATATTCAAGAAAAGTAGTGGATGATAATGGAGATATCACAAGTGATTTGGATGCAACTGTAAATTTAATAAAAGATTATTTAATTTCAAAATATAGTATTGATGAAAAAAAATTATATGCAACAGGGCAATCAATGGGCGGAATGATGGCTATCGTTATGAACTATAAATATCCAGAATTATTTGCTGCTTCATATTTAGTAGCTTGTCAATGGGATCCGAAAGAAGTATCTACTATGGCAAGAAATAATCTATGGATAACAGTTTCAACTGGCGATGCAAAAGCCTATCCAGGAATGAATGCGATTACAAGTGAACTTATAAAAAGAGGAGCTACAGTAGCCAAAGATAGTTGGAGAGCCGACTACACAGATGCACAATTTCTAGAAGGAGCAAGAAAGGTCATTGCCCAAAAGTCAAATATAAAATACACAACACTTGAAAAAGACACAAATCCATACTTGCCTAAAGATGCTAACCCTGGTTTAGAACATTCTGGAACTTGGAAGGTAGCCTATAGCATACCTGGAATAAAAGACTGGATGTTTTTACAATCAAAACAATGAAGAGCATTGAAAAATTTCAAATAAAAATAAGAAGAAAAGAAAAAAAGGAAATAAGAAAGGAGAAATTTTGACTTTTAGTTATTTTAGCCCAATTCACATAGAAACCTTTGTAGTATCAACTTTAATTTGTATATTCTTATTTTACGTTCCAAAAATTTTTAAGGATATAAACATAGAAAAATATTCAACAATTTTAGGTTATTTTTTACTAATATTTAAAATAGTTGATTCAATTTACAGGCTGATGTATCAAAATGAGCCTGTAACAAATGTTATGCCAGTACATCTTTGTAATTTTGCAGCAATTTTTGCAGGACTATATTTAATTTTCAGAACAAAATTCTTGTATAATGCAGTCTATTATTTAACTTTTGGACCAGTTTTAGCATTAATTTTGCCTGGAATAATCTATTACCATGATAACTATTACGTGTATATTTTTATGATAATGCATGCACTTATTGTATTTACAGCTTTTTTTGGATATGCTTATTTGAATGAAAAACCTACAAAAAAAGGACTTATTCAATCAATAATTACATTGCTTTTCATATTTTTATATGCATTTACATATAATTTTATTTTTAAAGGAATAAATGCAATGTTCTTAAAAAGCTATATTATTTCACAAGTAAGCTTTATAAAACCAATTTGGCTATATGATATTGTTTTAATATTAACAATGATTTTTTTACAATTTTTGTTTTATCTTCCAATTATGAAAAAAAATAAAAAAACTATATAATAAAAAAATACTGAATCCTATTTAAAAAAGTAAAACTATGTTTTATTTGTTTACTAATAGGCAAGTGATCATTCCTTGCTAAAAAGATTTGATGTTAAAATACGATATTTAATTGGAAAAGTGAGGATAGATTTATACCATTCCCCGTTTAAAAAGCGAATATTTATTTTAATTATCTGAAAATAAATATCAGGTTTAAACTACTAAAAAGATTTATAATATATTCGTTATTCAAATGGGATTTAGTATTAGTTAGATTAAAAAAAGTGAAATGAATATTAAATATGAAATTAAAAAATGGAATAATTAAGAAGAAAGAAAAAGTACACCACTGATATTAGTATTATTATGTATATATGATTTTAGTATTTAGGTGTACTTTTTTAGTGAAAATGTTATTCAGCTTCAGTATGAGCTGCCTTTTCATGTTCAAATTTTTCTAAAACAACTTTTGTTATTTCAGCACGAAGTTCAGGTTTGATTGGATGAACTATGTCCTTAAACTCTCCGTTTGGCATTCTTCTTGATGGCATTGCCACAAAAAGTCCGTTTTGTCCGTCAATTATTTTTAATCCATGAATGACAAAACTTTCGTCAAATGTAATGTCGGCATAAGCCTTTAATCTTTCGATGTTCTCTGTCTGTTTTCCAATTCTAATACGAATATCAGTTACTTTCATAAGTCTTCTCCTTGTTTTGTAGTTTTATTTTCCACTACAATTATACCTTATTTATCGTAAAAAACAAGAGAAAAAGTCATAAAGAATATAATATTTCCTTAATTTATTTAGAGTAACTTTAGAAACAAATTATCCTATTATCTTGACATAATCTTCAACAAATTCTTTTTTTAGACTTTCAGGCGGTAAATCCAGTACTTTCACCTTTATATTTTTATTAAAATACTTTATTTCAAAAATATCGCCTTTTTTCACGTCATAGGAAGATTTCTTAGGATCTCCGTTTACAACAATATTTCCATTATCCGCAAGCTCCTTTGCCACAGTTCTTCTCTTTATAATTCTTGTTACCTTTAAAAATTTATCTAAACGCATTTTTTTATTTACTCCTAAATTTTCGTTATTTTATATTTTTCATTCCTTCATACCATGCTGTGTTTGTTTCTACAAATCCAACATTGTCATTTTCCTTCAGGAACAATCCTCTTACTTTGCTCTTTTTATTGCTGAAAATATGCGGATTATCGGTTGTTGACTTAGCCATTAGAGCCTTTTTTATTTTTTCTTGATCTTCCTTTGATAAAGTTCTTGTATTAAATACAATTGGTCCATTATAAACAGGAATTGATTTTATAACTGTAAAAGTTTTTCCTGCAAATTCTCCAAATGGTGCAACTGCTCCTTTTTTAACTTTATATGTAGCCCCTGAATTAAAATCTTTTCCAGCAACTAATTCATATATCGTAAATGATTTTGGAATAGCAAATGTCGCAACATCAACATCCCCTTTAAATAATAAAACTTGAGTTCCAGGATGTGAATTTCCAAACATAACCTTTGAAAATACCCTATTTCCCAATAATTCATCTGTATTTTTTAGCCCAAATTCCTTTACAATTACACTTCCAGGCACTTTAAATCCAGATGTAGAACTATTTGTAACAAATCCCATTGACTTACCTTTAATCTTTTTCAAGTCAAATCCATCTCCAGAACGATATTTATTGGCATCTTCCCCTCTTACTGCGATAAAGCTGTAATAAAGGGCATCCTTTAACGTTCCACTTTCCCCTGCATTTGTCAATACTGCCTCAATATTCTTTGTACGCTTTCTAGCATTTAAATATGCCTCCGCTCCAATATACGCAATTTGTGATTGTCCAGAAACAATATTTTCCACCGTAATATTATAATCAGTTGTCGTAACAATCTCAACCTTTTTCCCAGTTGCCTCCTGTACAATCCGAGCAAATTCTTCCCTAGATTTCTTTAATGAATCATTAGTTTCATTCGGCAAAAACACAATTTTAATCGTATCATTCTTTTTTCCACAACTAATTGTAAATAAAAAAACCATTACTAATAATAAACTTCTCAAAATATTTTTTTTCATAATACCTCCATTATAAAATAACCTAAATTTTTTTATATTATAACATTAGTTATTTGCATAGTCAATTCTAAAAATTTTTAAAATAAAAAAATCATTTTGCTAGATATACAATGCTAAACCTCATTTAAAAATAGAAGTTATACTTTACATTATTTGCTAACAAGGAATTTTGCCCCTTTAGAAACTCATAACCAGTCAGCTGTTTAAATAGGAAATAATATAAAAATTTAAAAAACAATTTTTTCAAAAACTTCTCCAATTGAAAAACTCTTAATTTCACCTTTTCCTACTTCATCCTTTTTTACCAAAACTTCAATTTCTCCATTTTCATTAATATCTTGTGCAATTCCCAGAACTTTTTCATTTCCAAATTTCAGTTCTATTTTTTTATTTTTTAAATAATTTATTTCATTTATTTCTTTCAAAATATCTTCCCATAATCCATTTTCCAACTTTTCACACAACATTTGAAATTCAGAAATAATATTTTTTATAATTTTTTCAATCTCATATTTTTTATTTGTTACTTGTGTCAATGAAATTGCCTTATTTTTCAGTTTTCCCGGCAATATATTATTTATATTTATCCCAATTCCAACAATATAGACATCATCTATTTTTTCTATTAAAATCCCGCACAACTTCTTATTTTCCAAATAAACATCATTTGTCCACTTAAATTTATATTCCAAATTTTCTATTCCTCTTAATCCTTTTATTGTTGCAAGCCCAGCAATTAAAGGCAATTTCAAATAATCCTCAATTTCCCAGTTTTCTCTTTTCTCCAAAAAAAAGCTAAAAATAGCCATTCCCTCCATAGAAACCCAGTCATTCTGCCTACGTGCCCTTCCATGAGTCTGATTTTTAGTGCAAATAACATCAAATTCCTCATAATTTTTATGGTTTCTTTCCAAATAATCATTCGTTGAATCTAATTCCTTAAATTTATACAGATTTATATTTTTTTTCATTTTTTCCCCTTCTGTTTATTAATTTAAAAAAATACTCCCATTAAATATAATACTTCAAAATTAATGAGAGCAATAATTTATCTAAATATTATTAAAAGAGCTCCTGCTGCTACAGCTGATCCAATTACACCAGCAATATTTGGTCCCATTGCATGCATTAGCAAAAAGTTTTTAGGATTTTCAGATTGTCCTATTTTTTGGACAACTCTTGCTGCCATTGGCACTGCTGAAACACCTGCTGCCCCAATCATCGGATTTACTTTTCCTCTTGTAAATTTATACATTATTTTTCCAAATAGTACTCCTCCCACTGTTCCAAAAGAAAATGCAATTAATCCAAGAATAATGATTTTTATTGTTACAAAACTTAAAAAATGTTCTCCATCAGCAGTTGCTCCAACTGTCATTCCAAGTACAATTGTAATACAGTATAGCATAGCTCCCCTTGCATGTTCAACTAAATTTGAAACAACACCAGCTTCTTTTATTAAATTTCCAAGCATTAGCATTCCAATTAATGGAGCTGATGATGGAACTAAAAGAATAACAATAATTGTTACTGCAATTGGAAAAATTATTTTTTCCCTTTGGCTTACAAATCTAAGCTGTTTCATTTCAACCATTCTTTCCTTTTTAGTTGTCAATAATTTTATAATTGGCGGCTGAATTACAGGCACAAGAGCCATATAAGAATAGGCTGCAATGGCAATTGATCCTAGCAAATGCGGTGCCAGTTTTGTTGTCAAATAAATAGCAGTCGGTCCGTCAGCTCCTCCAATAATTCCAATTGAAGCCGCTTCCTTTCCTGTCAATCCCAGCAAAATTGCCCCAAGAAATGCCACAAAAATTCCAAGCTGTGCAGCCGCTCCCAGCAAAAGGCTTTTCGGATTTGCAATAAGCGGTCCGAAATCAGTACTTGCTCCTATCGCCAGAAATATTAATGGCGGATAAATTCCCAATTTTACTCCTTGATACAAATAATATAAAAGTCCGCCCTTTTCCATAAGTCCTTCATTTGCTACAGCAGGTAAATTTGCAAGTAACATTCCAAAGGAAATTGGGAGCAATAAGTAAGGTTCGTATTGTTTTTTTATTGCTAAATATAGCAAAATTAGGGAAATTATTATCATGATTAACTGCCTTCCAGTTATCATAGATATTCCTGTTGTCCCGTAAAGAATTTTTAGTAGTTCCATTTGAAAACCATCCTTTCCTTAGGTTTTTAGTAACATTTGAATTTAAAGTAATTTAAGATAATACGGCTAAAACATCATCGACATTTACTTTATCTCCTTTTATCACCTTAATCTCGTCTATAACTCCATCACAAGGTGCTACAATTGGATTTTCCATTTTCATTGCTTCTAAAATGACAATTTCATCTCCAGCTTTTACTTTTTCTCCAGCTTTTACTTTTACATCCACAATAAGTCCCTGCATTGGAGCTTTTATTACTTCACTTTTTCCAGTTCCCCCTTGTAAAGGTGGATTTTCACTTTTGTCTATTTTTTGTTTACTATTTGAATAAGTTGAAGTTTCAATGGTTCCATCTTTTTCAGTAACTTCTTCCACTTCCACTTCATAAACTTTTTCTCCAATTTTGATTTTGTACAGTTTAATCATATTTGTCATGCCCCTTTATATTTTCAAATTTTATTTTATTTCCCTAATATTTCTTATTTTTATACGACTATTCTTATTATCTCCTGCCGCTTCAATTAGTGCTGCCATCATTGCTGCCATCATAGTTTCATCTTTTATTTTTTCCATATTAAATGTTTCTTTTTTATCCAATTTTCCTTCATTACTTAATTTTTCTGTTTTTTTCAAAACTTTATTATCATTTGTTTTTTTACTATCTTTACTTCTTCCTTCAAAGTTTGAAAAATATTTAAAAAATGATAACATAAATGAAATTAAAAATAATATGAAAAAAACAATTAACATACTTACAATTGAAATATAAACTGCATCTGTAAATGTTACAGCCAAATTTCCAAACAAAATACTTTTCATATTTTAATTATTCCTTTCATTTTTTTTATAAACTATCACACAAAAATAATTTCAATTACTGAATCCAAACATTTACCAAAAATTATTTATAGTAAAATTATATAAAACCGAACTGAAAAATTACAACTATTTATTCAAAATTTAGTTTACTTAATTTTCACACGTTCGATTTTAATAGGTTTAGTATATTTCTTTATTATTTTATTTTGTAATAACTGTCAAATTTTTCCTTATGTGAAAGTTTCATTTTATTTCTAAGATGAACCATATCACTTACAACTTTTTCTTCTGTATGAGTTAATTTTTCCCAATCTATCAGGTTTTCTTTATCACGAGTCTTATTTATTTCTGTATCGAGTTCTAATATTTTTTCAAGTAATGCTTTTTTATTCCAAGCAGTATTTTCATACCAATCTGTTATTTCCTTTAATTTTCTTTTGAAATAATCTATATCTAAATTCATTTTTCACCTCTCTTTGAGTTACCAAATCCCCTCCAGAATCGGGATAATAAAATCCTATTTTAAGTCCCGATTTTAAAGAAGTCTTACATCACAGCTAAAAAAGTTATCAATTTACCACATCCTAATTTTTTAAAAAAACACTTCAATATTTTGAATGCTTATTTCATCTTTTGATTTTTTTTGTTTTTCTGTTTCCTTTAAATATTTCGTTTCATATTTTTCCTTCAAATAATTTTTTGCAATTTGAGGAAAACACGCATAAGTCAAAACATCTTCATCAGACTTTGCCAAACTTCCAATTTCACTTTTCATCGCATCATATTCATTTTCCAACAAATCGGCAGGTCTTCCAGTAAACACTTTATTATTTCCAATTATAATCGACTTAATTTCACCAGAAATTTCCACAGGAGACTTTCCGTACATCCCCTTCACATAATCTTTAATTTCCTTCGGAATCATCTTATATCTTTGTCCTGTCAAAACATTAAATACCGACTGCGTTCCAACCATTTGGCTCATTGGAGTTACTAATGGCGGATAACCTAGATCTTTTCTTACTTTTGGAATTTCACGAAGCACATCTTCGTATTTATCTTCCGCTCCCTGTGCCTTCAATTGCGATACAAGATTGGAAAGCATTCCTCCAGGCAGTTGATATTCCACAATGCTTGGCTCTACCGCAAGGGCCTTTGGATTTAATGTTCCGTTATCAATGTATTTTTTTCTTATTGGCTTAAAATACTCTGCAACTTCCTTTAAAAGTTCAAGATCCAATCCTGTATCATATTTTGAGCCTTGTAAAGTTCTGACAAGCGATTCTGTAGGCGGTTGTGAAGTCCCACCTCCAAAAGGTGAAATTGCCGTATCTACAATATCCACTCCAGCCTCAATTGCCTTTAACGTGCTCATTCCAGCTAATCCCGCAGTTGCATGCGTATGTAATTCAAGCGGAACTTTTAAAATGCTTTTTAACTCACCTACAAGTTCATAAGCCATATTTGGAAGCAAAATTCCAGACATATCCTTTATAGCGATGGAATCTGCTCCCATACTTTCCATTTCCAAAGCCAGTTTTTTATAATATTCAATCGTGTGAACTGGGCTAATTGTATAGCAAATAGCAAGCTGGCTATGCCCTCCATATTTTTTAGTGCTTTCAGATGCCTGTCTTATATTTCTCGTATCATTCAAAGCATCAAATGTTCTAATAATATCAATTCCATTTTTTATTGAAAGTTCAACAAACTTATCCACAATATCATCTGCATAATGCCGATAACCAAGTAAATTTTGCCCTCTCAAAAGCATTTGCAGCTTTGTATTTTTAGCTCTTTTTCTAATTTCCCGCAGTCTTTCCCACGGATCTTCGTGTAAAAATCTAATTGCCGCATCATAAGTTGCACCGCCCCAAACTTCCATTGCATAATATCCAATTTTATCCATAGTTTCTATTATTGGAAGTATTTCAGCAGTTGTCATTCTTGTTGCCATGAGTGACTGATGTCCATCTCTTAACGATGTCTCAGTTATTTTCACCCTTCCCATAAAAACCTCCCTATTTTAGTAAACAGTTAAAAATTGCCATAAAATAAACAGTTAATCATATTTTCAAACTCTTGAAAATTGACTAAAAATAAATAATTAATAATTATTTTAACTTTAAGCTACCTATTTTATATGTTTATTCAAAATATGCTGGTCCTGCATTTACAATATGTTCTGGCATATTTGGGTATTTCTTTTCAAAATTTTCCCTAAACATTTTAGCAAGTTTTTTAGCAGCCGCTTCATAGGCTTCCTTATTTGCCCATGTATCTATTGGATTTAATAATTCACTCGGAACATTTGGACAATATTGCGGAATTTCCAAATTGAAAATATCATCGTGCTTGTATTCAACTTCATCTAGTTCACCATTTAGTGCCGCAGTTACCATTGCTCTCGTATATATTAAATTCATACGACTTCCAACACCGTAAGGTCCGCCAGACCATCCTGTATTTATTAAAAATACTTTTGTATTGTGAAGGTCTATTTTTTTACCTAACATTTCTGCATAAACTAATGGATCAAGCGGCATAAACGGTTCTCCGAAGCAAGTCGAGAATGTTGGCTGCGGTTCTGTAATTCCACGTTCAGTTCCAGCCAATTTAGAAGTAAATCCTGTTACAAAATGATAAATTGCTGCATCCCTTGAAAGTCTTGAAACAGGCGGTAAAACACCGAATGCATCTGCAGTCAGAAATACCACAACATTTGGAATTCCTCCAATTCCAGGAATTTGTGCATTTTTTATATGGTTAATCGGATATCCGACTCTTGTATTTTCAGTTAAGCTCTTATCATAAAAGTCTAATTCACGTGTAACTGGATTCATTACAACATTTTCTACAAGACTTCCAAATTTTATTGCATTGTAAATATCAGGTTCATGTTCTGGATCAAGATTTATACATTTTGCATAACATCCTCCTTCAAAGTTGAAAATACTGTGATCAGACCATCCATGTTCATCATCTCCGATTAACTTACGATTAGGATCTGTTGAAAGTGTAGTTTTTCCAGTCCCTGAAAGCCCGAAAAATATAGCAGTTTGTCCAGTTTTTGGATCCATGTTGGCAGAACAGTGCATAGGTAATACATCCATTTCAGGCATTACAAAGTTCATTATTGAAAATACACTTTTCTTTATTTCTCCCGAATATTCTGTTCCACAAATAATTCCAACTTTTGCCTCATAATTGATAATTATCGCAGCTGATGAGTTTATTCCGTCGATTTTTGCATTACACTTAAATCCTGGTACTGCAATTATTGTAAAGTCAGCATGTCCATAATCCTTTAGTTCTTCTTCTGTTGGACGGATTAAAAGCTGGTGGATAAACAAATTTTGGCTGGCTCGTTCATTTATTATTCTAAATTTCTTTCTGCAAGCTGGATCTGCTCCCGCCATTCCATCAAATATGAATATTTCTCGATTTTGCAGATATGCAATCAATTTATTATAAATAGAATCAAATTTTTCCTTCTCAATAGGCTTATTTACATTTCCCCAAGCAATTTTTTCATGAATCCCTGGAGTATCAACAATGTATTTATCCTTAGGTGAACGTCCCGTATATTTTCCTGTCGTTACAACTAAAGCTCCACTTGCTGACAATATGCCTTCCTCTCTTTTTAACGCATGTTCAACAAGTTCTGCAGGTGTCAAATTTCTATAAACTTGGGCTACATTTACTATCCCTAATTTTTCCAAATCTTTTGTCACTTTTTTCATAATACTCCCTCCGTATTTACAAAATTTTGTAGTCATTTGTAAAAATAAACACATTTAACAAATCAATACTTTTTATTTTAATAAGGGTTGATATTCTTTAAATTTCCTAGTCTTTACTTTTACAATCATCTATCATAAAATTTAGCAATTAACATCAATAAAACAAAAAATTCCCTACTTTGTATGTAGGGAAACGCAAAACATTTTTAATTTTAAAAAATAATTTTTAAATATCTCAATTTTGAATTTGTTTGGGTTATGTTAAATTTATAATAATATTTTTATAAAAAATAAATACAAAATTCTTTTGATATTAAATCAGAAAAGCAATTTAAATTTTACAATTTTAGATACATATCAAAAAATTACAATTTTATAGCCAATAGTTTTTTTTATGTATATCAGAAATCTACTAACAATGATCTTCAATACAAACATTCCTCTATTCTAGCCATATAATTGCCTAAAAGCATATTCAACATTATTTTTCCCCTACATTAGTATTATCCCACATTTTTCCTAAAAGTCAATATTTTTTTTAAAATTTTAATTAAAAGAGTATTCTATGAAAGATTAAATTTATTATAAAGATATACTATGGTATAAATTAAAAATAATATGATCTGAAATATCTCTAGACCTTTAACCATAGAGCTTATTCAAGATTAGTCATAAATACTCTTTAAATATTCTCATTTCGTTTTTTTTTCAAAATAAATTTGAATAATAACCATATATTGTGGTATAATAGTAACAAGTTGTAAACATAAATGGAGAGAAAATGATAAAATTAATTTTACTAGATGTAGATGGAACACTGACCGATGGTGGAATCTATCTTGGAAATAGTGGCGAAGAACTAAAAAAATTCAATGTAAAAGACGGCTATGCCATCGCAAATGTACAAAAACTCGGCATTGAATTTGGAATTATTACAGGTGGAAAATCTGAATTATTAAAAAGACGTGCTGAAAAACTAAAAATAAAATACCTTTTCCAGGGAATTTCTGAAAAAACTTTAATACTGGATGAAATTATAAATCAAACAGGGCTAAAGGAAGAAGAAATAGCCTATATGGGTGACGATTTAAATGACATGGCAATTATAGAAAGAATTGGGTTTTCTGGAACCCCGTTAGATGGTATATCTGAAGTAAAAGCAATCGCCGATTTCATTTCTACCAAAAATGGCGGTGAAGGAGCAGTACGTGAATTTATAGAAGTTATTTTAAAAAAAGAAAATTTATTTCAAAAATTTTTATCAATCATAAAATAGATTAAATTTTTTTTCATTAAATAAAACCTTAAATATTCATATTAAAGAATTTTATTTGAAATTGACAAAAGTTATTTTTATTAATATTTGTTTTTTTGTTTTTTTCAATATTTTTCTTTTTTTCAAACGTAAAGGGGATCAGTCGCCATCCCCTTTACAATTCCCGCTTGTCTAAGCATTTTTTTGAAATGAAATTGAAACTCGCTTTTTAATAAAAGTTCTTATAAAATTTTTAAACTAATTACAATTTAAAAATTTTGAAAAAGCTCAAACAGTCAATTTCATTCCAAAAAAATCACGACGTTCTAATTCAATTATGATAGATTATTTGACTAAAACAAATATCAAGCAAAATTTCGTTAAAGAAAAAATAACTGTTTGAGATTTTGAAACATATTTTAAATTGTATTCAGTTATCTGTGTCAAGATAACTTTGATTCAAAATCAAGTTTTATTTTTTCTTTATAAGAAAGTTTTGCGTAAGCCGGGTTGTAAGGGCGTGGCGCTTGACGCCCTTACGTTAAAAAAAAATAATTAAGAAATAAAGAAAAAACAATTATTCATAAAAATAATCTATAAAATGTAAATTATAAAAAAATCTTAAATATGAATCTTTAGGAAATAGATTTAGAATGGATTTATTAATTAAATAAAAAATAATCAGAAAATATAAAAAATTATTTTTAGGAGGAAATAATGGCAATAAAATATTTAGATGCCAAAAGGCTAAGATTAGTGTTTATTGGCGGTGGAAAATGGGTTACAAAGCATGAAGAGCTATTAAATGAACTGAATGTTTATCCAGTTCCTGATGGAGATACTGGGAGCAATATGTCAATGACATTAAATTCGATGATAAATGATCTGGAAGAAAAGACAGATGAAAAAATAAAGATGCCACAACTTATAGATGTGGTTGAAGAAGCTGTATTAATGGGAGCTCGTGGAAATTCTGGAACAATTTTATCACAAGTAATTACAGGATTTTTAAGAGGAATTGGAGAAAAAGTTAAACTGTTGCCTAAAGACGTGGCAGAAGCTCTTGTGAGTGCAAAAGAAACTGCATACAATGCTGTAAGTGAACCTATTGAAGGGACAATGCTGACAGTTATTAGAAAAATTTCTGAAAAGGCTACAGAATGTGCAGATAAATTTGAAGATTTAGTGGTATTTTTAAAGGAAATTGTAGAAGCTGGAAAGAAGGCTGTAGATGAAACACCTGAACTGCTTCCAAAATTGAAAGAGGCTGGAGTAGTTGATGCAGGTGGAAAAGGTCTATTTTTCTTTTTTGAAGGATTTTATAAGGTTACAACTGAATTAAACTTGCTAGCAGAATTGCAAAAGGCTCAAGTAAAGGAAAATGAATTTGACAAAACAATAGCTAATATTAACCACGATCCTGAAAGCATACATTTCCAATATTGTACAGAATTTATCATTCTAAATGGTAATTTTGATACAAATGAATATAAAAAACGTGTATTAGAACTGGGAGATTCAGCAGTATTTGCACAAACTTCTAAAAAATTCAAGACTCACATTCATACAAACCATCCTGGAAAAGCAATTGAAATTGCATTGGAATATGGACCACTAGAAAAAATGAAAGTGGAAAATATGAGATTACAGCATGATAATTTACAAATTTTTAGTGAAAAAGATGAAGCAAAAATTTTTACAAATAAAAAAATTGATAAAACAAAATCGGCATTTGTGATTTTGGCAGATTCTGAAAATTTGAAGGATGAGTTTTTAAAACTTGGTGCAGATGTGGTAATCTTGGGAGGACAAAGTAAAAATCCAAGTGTTCAGGAAATATTAAATGCCATTGGAAAAACCGAAAAAGAAAATGTTTATATTCTTCCAAATAATAAAAATGTAATTACAACAGCAAAAATAGCATCTGAAAAATCTAAAAAAACAGTTATCGTTCTAAATACAAAAACAATGCTTGATGGATATTATTTCTTAAAAAACAAATATTCTGATATTGATGAATTAAAAGAAGCAGCATCTAGAAACTACTCTGTGGAAATCACAAAAGCTGTGAGAGATACAAAAATTGAAGATTTATCAATAGAAAAAGATGATTTTATTGGACTTATAAATGGAAAAATAAAATATGCAAAAAAATCATTAAAGGAAGTAACAGATGCTATAATAGATGACTTGGTAACTAAAAATACACTAACTGCAGTTGTTGTAAGTGGAAATGAAAAAGATGAAACTGTACAAAAAAGTATTGAAGAAAAATTGGCAGGATTGAAAACTACAATTATTAATGGAAATCAGGAAAATTACTACTATTATTTATACATTGAAAATAAAGACCCAAATATGCCTGAAATTGCTATTTTAACAGATTCTGTCTCAGACTTGACAAATGAAGACATTGAAGGGCTTCCAATAAAAATAGTGCCTTTAAAAATTGATATAAATGGTGAACTTTACAAGGATGGAGTGGAAATTTCAAAATCAGAATTTTGGCATGAAATGCTAGACAATGATGCAAGAATTAAAACATCTCAACCATCACCGCAAGACTTTTTAAATGCCTACAATAAGCTATTTGAAAAAGGATATAAAAAGATTATTTCAATACATCCATCATCAAAATTAAGTGGAACAATACAAGCAGCCAAAGTTGGAAGAAGCCTTACAAATAGAGAAAACGACATAGAATTAATCGACAGTTTAGGAGCTTCATTATTACAAGGATTCCTTGTACTAGGAGCAGCAGGAAAATCAGTAAGAGGTGAAAGTTTTACGGAAATTATAAACTGGGTAAATAACTTTAGAACTAAAGGTAAACTCCTTATGATCATTCCAGATTTAAAATATCTTGAAAAAGGTGGAAGAATTGGGAAAGCAAGTTCAACAATAGCTGGAGCATTGAATATGAAACCTATTTTAACTGTAAATCAAGGGGAAGTTACAGTTGAGAAAAAAGTTCTTGGCGAACGTAATGCACAAAAATATATTGAGAAATATATTGAACGTGAAAGCAAAAAACAAAGTATCGTACTTATGAGCGGATGGGGCGGAACTCCAACTGAACTTGAAAATGTCGTAAGAATTTATTCTGAAATCGAAAATAATCCAAAAATAAACTCATTAATACTAAATCGGGAAATCGGAGCTGTAATAGGAGCTCATGCAGGTCCAGTTTATGGAGTATTTATATTTCCAAGATTAAGTTAATTAATCTTTTAACATAATAATCAGAAAGAGGGACAGCTTTGAAATTTAAATTTTTTGATAAAATAAATTCAACAAATACATATTTACGACGACAACTAAAAATCGAAGAATTTGAAGTAATCGTAGCAAAAAATCAGACAGATGGAAAAGGAAAAAGAGATAGTACGTGGATTTCAAGTGAAGGTGCTGCTCTCTTTTCTTTTGCTGTTAATGACAATTATGAACTGGATGAAAAAATTACAATTTTCACAGGATATATTGTCTACAAAATACTAAAAAATTATATAGAAAGCAAAGATAAGCTAACTTTCAAATGGCCAAATGACATTTATTATGAAAATAAAAAAATATGTGGAATACTTTGCGAAAAAGTAAGAGATCACATAATAATTGGAATTGGAATAAATATCAACAATACCGATTTTGGAATATTTCGTGAAAAAGCTATTGCACTTGTGGAAATTACAGGAAAAAAATACTCGGTACAAGGCATAATAGAAGAAATTGTATCAACTTTTGAAAATGAATTTCACAGCTTGAACCGAGAATGGGAAAGTATATTGCATATAGTAAATGAAAATAGTTATTTAAAAGGTAAAAAAATAGTAATTCAGCAAAATGGAAAACTTTCAAAAAAAGAATACAGATTTTTACGCGTAGATAGAAGAGGTAGAATTTCGATTATTGCTAAAGGAGATAGTGATGAATTAAAATTTACTTCGTTACAATTTAAAGTTATATAGTACTCAATAAAAAATAAAAAGGAATATCTCTTTAATCATAAAGGATATTCCATATTTTTATAACAAATTTTACAACTCTCCATTTTCTTTCATCTCTTCCAAAAACCTATCAATTCCCGACTGCCAAGCAGGAATTTTCTCTCCTAACAATTTCTCAACTTTGCTAGAATCCAATTTAGAGTAAGCCGGTCGTTTTGCAGGAAGATTGAAATCAGCCGTCTTAGCTCTCACTAACGTTCCATTCCAACCAATTTTTTCCAAAACATACTTTGCTTGATCGTATTTACTTGCGATTCCATCATTTGTAATGTGATATAAACCAAATTTTTCAGTTTGAATTAGTTTCCAGGAGAACTTAGCCAAATCCACCGAATACGTAGGAGCTGACACTTGATTATCCACAATATTCAATTCATTTCTTGATTTACTCCAATTTATAACTTGCTTATTAAAATTGTTATTTGCTATTCCAAATACCCATGAAGTTCGTATTACAAAAGATTTATCATATATTTTAAAAACTTCTTTTTCACCTTTAGCCTTTGATTTTCCATATTCCGATAACCCATTTGTTTCATCCTCTTCCAAATATGGAGAACTTTTATTTCCATCAAACACAAAATCCGTCGAATAAGTTACAAAGATTGCTCCTATTTCTTTAGAAATTTCAGCTAACTTTTTAGGAGCTTTAGCGTTTAATAGCCAAACTTTCTCATCATTTTCTGCCTTATCCACATCATTATACGCCGCACAATTTATTATATGAGTAATTTCTCTATTTCCTTGAAAAAATTTTTTTAATTTCTCATCATTTGTGATGTCCAATTCTTTAGAATCAGTTGCGATGTATTCAATATTTTTTCTATCGAATATTTTTTTGAAATCGTGTCCTAGTTGACCGTTTGAGCCTGTTAGTAGTATTTTCATATTGTTCCTCTAATTTTCTATATTTCATATTCAATTAATTTTTTTAAATACTCTTTTACCTTATCTTTTAACTCAGGATGTCTTAATCCAAATTCAACATTTGCAACAAACATTCCAAATTTATTCCCTGTATCATATCTTAATCCCTCGTAATTATATGCATATAATTTCCCACCATCATTTTTCATACTTAAAATTGCATCTGTTACCTGTATTTCTCCACCTTTTCCAGGTTTAGTATTTTTTAAATATCCAAATATTTCTGGTTCTAAAACATATCTTCCAAGTGCCGCTAATCTACTTGGTGCCTCATCTAAATTAGGTTTTTCAACAAAATTCTCCACTTCCACTGTTCTTTCATCTATCTTTTTCAAAGGCTTTATTATTCCATATTTATTTACATCTTTTTCAGGAACTTTTTGTACACCTAAAATATTTCCACCTTTTAACTCAGAATATTTATCTATTAATTGTTTTATTGCAGGTAATTCTCCTTTTGCTTTGTCAGTATAAACAATATCATCTCCTAAAACTACGACAAAAGGCTCATCTCCTACAAACGCTTCAGCACAGCCAATTGCATGTCCTAAACCTAGCGGTTTTTTTTGCCTTACATAATAAATATTCGATAATTTTGAAATATCATTTATCACTTTTAATAAATCTTTTTTCCCTTTTTCTTCAAGTGTCTTTTCCAGCTCAAAAGAATAATCGAAATGATTTTCTATTGAACTTTTATTTCTTCCTGTTACAATAAGTATTTCTTCAATTCCTGAATCTACTAATTCTTCAACTAAATATTGCAATGCTGGTTTATCTACCACTACTAACATCTCTTTAGGCTGTGCCTTTGTTGCAGGCAACACTCTTGTCCCTAATCCTGCAGCAGGTATTACTGCTTTTCTTATTTTTTTCATAATTTTTCTCCTAAATATAATATATTTTCTTATTTTAAGTATACCATATTTTTTAATATTTGCGACTATTTTCCCATTTCCAAGCCGAATCAATAATCTCTTCTAAGGAATATTCTGGCTCCCATCCTAATTCTTTCTTAGCTTTCTCGCTATTAGCAACTAATATTGCTGGATCTCCTGCTCTTTTTTCCACAGTTTCCACTTTAAAATCTTTTCCAGTTACTTCTTTTACTTTTTCAATAACTTCTTTAACAGAAAAACCTTCTCCACTTCCAAGATTATAGTTTAAACTTTTATTCTCCTTCAACATTTTTTCCATACCTAAAATATGTGCTTTTGCCAAATCATATACATGAACAAAATCTCTTATACAAGTACCATCTTTTGTAGGATAATCATCTCCAAATATTTTTATGCTCTCTCTTTTCCCACTCGCTGCCTGTAAAATTAATGGAATTAGATGTGTTTCTGGAATATGACTTTCCCCAATTATTCCATCTTTATCACTTCCACTCGCATTAAAATATCTCAAAACAACACTTTTCAAGCCATATGCAGCATCATAATCTTCAAGTATTTTTTCTACCATTAATTTGCTCTTACCATATGGATTAATCGGTAATTGTTGGTGAGTTTCATCTATCTTTTCTTTAACAGGTTCTCCAAAAGTTGCTGCTGTAGAACTAAAAATAAAATTCTTAACTCCTGATTCTACCATTTGATCTAATAATTTTGTTACTTTAACAACATTATTTTCATAATATTTAGCTGGTTCTTGAACTGATTCTCCAACTTCAATAAACGCTGCAAAGTGCATAACTGCTGTAATATTTTCTGTTTCAAATACTTCTTTTAGTTTTTTTCTATCTCCCAAATCACCTTTTATAAACTTTACATTTAATATTTCAGCTACATCTTTATAGCCTTTTGATAAATTATCATAAATTATTGGATTATACCCACTTTTTTTTAATAGATTTACTGTATGGGAACCTATATATCCTGCTCCTCCTATTACTAATATGTTTTTCATTTAAAAATGCTCCTTTTCATTTATTTAAATTTATTTTTAGACAGCGATTCAATTTATTTCTTTCATTATAAATTCCACTATTTTTTTAAAATCTATATACTCTTTATTTATTTTTTCATAACATCCTGATAAAAATGCAGGAGTTGTTCCTGTTAAAGGATTCTGTGTAGCAGCTATCATTAAAAAAGCACTTTTAGTTTCATTTTTTATATCTGCTTCATCCATTTCTTTTACATCCTTGATAACTGTTTTCATATATTCTACAATTTGTGTACATTTTAAGCTATTAATTATCAAAGTCTCTGTCATTCCATCATCTTTATTATTTGGAGTTATAAAATAATCTATTTCTAAATTTCTATTTATCTGTTTTAAATCTTTGCTTTTATTTTCTATACTTTTTTTAGTTCGTTCAAACCCTGTCTCTTCGTTATTTTTTGAAGAAAAATCAGAATCTATTATAAAGAGAATTTTTGAAATTTCTTCTATTTCTCTTGAATTAGAAAATTCTTCTAAAAAATTATTTAATTTATTTTCCCTTTTAGATTATTAATAAATATTTTTAAATTTTGTTTTTCAAAAAATAAATTTATTAACTTATCCAAAGATTTCATTTTAAATTTCCATTTTCTAATATTTTTTATTAATTTCTAAATTTTCTATCTCTTTTAAAATTTTATATAATAAAAAAACCTCTGTTACACCTTCACAAACAAATAATATTTTTCTCATCTAATATCCCAACCTTCTTTTATTGCATATAAAACTTTTTCTTTAGGATAATAGATTTTTTTTATCTTATTTTTAGATTTTTGAAAACGATAAAGCGTTACTTCATTATTTGATAGTTTATCATAAAATGCTTCTAAAAATTCTTTTGAATGTGTTGTGATAAATAACTGAATATCTAATATTTCTGTTATTTTTATTAAATTTTCACAAAATTTTGAATAATTTAAATAATGTATTCCATCTTCTATTTCATCAATAAATAATATTTTTGTTTCATTATTCACTAAACTACTTGTTGTTGTAACAATTGATGAAAGTCCATTTCCAAAACTTGAAAGAGACAACATTTTTTCTGCATTATTTTTACTTAATTGTATTTCAAATCCATCAGATATTATATCGTCTATTTCAGGTTCTAAAATATTAATTATTTTAAGTAATTCATTTTTTTTCTTTTTTTCAATTATTTTTTTTACAACTTTTGCTGTATCATTCTGATACTTACTTAGAGGTGTTATCCAAGAGCTTTTACCATAATAGTTTCCACTTTTAATATTAATTCTTTCTTGGAATAATATCTGAATGAAGTTATCAATCATAACAGATATATCCATATGTTCTTTATCATTATTTTTATCTTTTTGTAAAATATCATATAAATATTTCATATTTGCGTTTAATACATTCATATTCATTAAATTTTTTGATATAGTATTATTTTCTATATTTTCAATTATTTTTTCATTTTCTACATTGTTGTTTTCTTTTCTATTTATTTTTGTTATAATCTTATCATCTAAAATAAATTGAATTTCTTTTTTTATATCTGCATTATAAAAAAAATTATGAATATTATCAAGCCGAACTTGCATTCCCCTTGAATTTGCAGTTGTTATTATTCCATCACGAACGTTTGGTAAAGAAGAATAAATTGCTTCCATAACACTAGTTTTGCAGCTACTGTTATCTCCTACAAAAATATTATATTTTTTGAAATTATCAATTGAAATTTCTTCTATTCCTCTGTAATTTTTTATCTCTATTTTTTCTATCATTCAAAATACCTCTTTTCTTTATTATTCAAAGAAAATAAATTTTTTTAGATTTTACTTCTTATTAAACACAAACAATTTAGAAAAAATATAATTTAATATAATCACAATAATATTAGACAAAATTTTAATTCCTATACTAAATACCCCTTGTTGTGAATGGCTAACATATTTTGCTACAAAAAAATCTACTCCAACCACAACAAAAATCTGATCAATAACAGCTGTAACCCCTCTTGCTAATATAAATTGAATAAATTCTTTTACTGCTTCTTTCCCTTTATTTTTGCTTTCAAATACCCAAATTCTATTAGTAAAATATTGAAATAATATACATAGAATAGTATCTAACATATTTCCATAAAAAGTTGACATTTTCATTCTTGTAACAAATATATAGAAGAGGATTATATTCAACAATGTTACTAATACTCCAAAAACAAGATACAAAATCGTTTCTTTATTTACTAATTTTTTTATTAAACTCATATTCCACCAACTTATTTTTTATCTACAGATCTATAAATATAATCTTTTGTATTTAATGAATTTTGTAAAATATGATGTAAATATCTTATGACAATACTTAAGATAAAAAATAATCCAAAAAATCCTAAACTCAATATTATGAATAATGATGCCCATCCTTCTACTGTTTCTCTTGCAATTTTTGTAATTATACTATAAACTACTCCTAATCCAAATAATATAAAAAATCCAAAAGCTAATCTTTGAGTAAATATCATAATTGCATCTGTATAATAAATTAAAGTATCAAACATCAGCATTAGATTCTCTGAAAATCCTCTATTATTTTTATAATCCATATTTATTACTATATAAGAACTCTTTAGTCCTGAAACGACATAAGCAACATTTCTATTAATAATTCTTTTTCCTACTTCTGCCACTTTATTTTGACCTCTTCTTGATGATAAAGTCATAACAGAAGAATTGATATCTTCATTAAATGAATTTTTAAAATATTTATTTAAAATATTATAAAATACTTTTGAAGATTTTCTTGATTTTTTTGGTGTTAAAAATACAAAATCATATCCTTCTTGACTTTTTCTATACATTTCCATTATTTTATTGTAGTCTATATCAAAAGAAATGTCTTCTATTTCAACAATATAATCTCCTATTGCTATTGCTGTTCCCGCATTTAAAGCCTGTTGTGTTCTATGTTTTATAGGTAATTTTATTTCTGTATGTTTAAAATTCAAAGATTTCAATGACTCTAAAGAATCTGTTTTGGTTGTATTATCTACTATCACAATTTCACTGTTTTTAAAATTGTTATTCAAAACTTTTTTTATTTCCTTTATTTTTTTTTCTACCTGCATATTATCATCATTTATAACTAAAACAACTGATATATAATTTTGTTCTAAAGTTTTTATCATTTTTTCCCTCCATACTACTATAATATTTCATCTAAATCATACATTGTATTTATTTTACCAGAAAACACCGTATAGAAATCTGGACTTTGAGAATACTGTTTTATAATCGTTGGTCTTGAATCATCTATCTCAGAAGCAACCAAAATAGGTTTTATTGTAAATAATGATTTAACATATTTTATCTCAATATCCTCATTCAAATACTTTTTAGCAATTTGAACCATTTCTTCAAATGCCGTTTCTGGAAAAATTCCACAATGAATACAACCTTTTGAATGTTCAGGATGTTTTTGTTTTTCTATATCTCCACAACAGTCATATGGCGGTAAATTCTCATAATTTGTAAAATGTGGTGTTCTTGAAACAGTTGTTATGGAGTGATAACCAGTTAATCCAAATGGCATCAATGAGAAAAAAGGTCCATCCATAACAGTTAATCCAACATTTTTAATATTATTTGAAACTTCACACAAAATTACTTCACAAAATTCATATTTTATTGGTAAATATTCAAATCCCAATAAATTATGAATTATATTGATCCCTGCATAAGTTGCATTCAAAACAAATGGTGCTGAATATATTTTTCCATTTGAAGTTTTAAACACATATTCTTTCTCTTCTTTTTTTATTTCTGTTATTTTTGTTTCAAATTTAAAATTACATCCTAATTTTACTAATTCTTCATACAACATTTTTCCAATTATCTTAGCATCAAATGAATATTCCTGTGTTAAAAATGCCTTATCAATAGTATTTTCATTAAAAAATTTCCCTCTAGGAATTTCATCACATCTTACATTTAGATTATCACAAAATTTTTGAAATTGTTCTCCGTTAGCCCAACTATAATCAGAGGCTACTGCATAAATTTTTTCAAATTTATCGTTGATACCTTTTTTAAAATCATTATAAAATCTGTTGAAATATTTTGCAGATTTTGATGCTGTAGAAAAAGATCTTGGATAATGATAGCCATTGTGAAGTCTCGCTTGATTTATATAAGAACCTCTATTAAATGGCTCCTTTTCCACTTCTATTATCAATACTTTTTCATCAGGATTTTTTTCTAAACTTCGTTTTGCAGCATACATTCCATATATTCCTGCTCCTATTATTATTTTGTTATATTTTTTCATTATAAATTACATCCATTCTTCAAAATATTAATTTGTTCTATAGCTTTAGCAACCCCAATTGCTATTTTTTCATTACTTTTTTTAGAAATTACATAGTTATAAAATTCTTCTAAAACATATTTTAAATTATTTACTTCGTCTATTTTTTCTTCAAAAATTAAATTTTCTTCGAAACTCTCATCTTTTTCAACATGCTCTATTATTTTTACCGTCTTCTCACCCAACATATTAAAAATCATTATACCTTTTTCACAAGTAAAAATAATTTTTCTTTCTTTTTCATATGAAAGCAGGTTACAATTCATTATTCCTGCTATATCTTCAACTAAAAATACTATACTTCCATTTTCAATAATTTTTTTACTATTTTCTTTTTTTATTATAATCTTTTCCACTTTTATATTTTTATCTAAAATGTAATTAATTGAAGAAATCAAATGAACACCAAGTACATCAAATACATCATCATTTTCATAAAATTTCCCAAATTGATTTATATTAGCTTCAATATACAAAATTTTTCCTAACTTCTCTTTCATTTCTTTAATTTTATTAATACTCGGAGAATTAGTATAAATATAATCAACATATAGTGTTACGTTATTTTTTTTAGCAATTTCAAATAATTCTATTGATTCTTTGTAACTTTTGCTTAATGGTTTTTCGCAAAATACATTTTTTTTCTTTTCTAATAATATTTTTACTGTTGAATAGTGTATATCTATAGGATTACAAACAAATACACTTTCAATATTAGGATTATTTAAAATTTCTTCTAATTTTATACTATTTACATATAAAGGATCACAAATTCCAGCTACTTTAAATAAATTATTTTCATCTAAATATTTTTTTAAAATTTTTCCCCAATATCCATAACCTACTACTGCTACTTCCATCTTTTTTTAAATTCCTTTTCTTCTTTTTTTAATTTAAAAATACTTTTTAAATAATTTAAACTCAACGAAACTATTTTTACTTTTGAATTTCTATCATCTGTCCATTTTACAGGTATTTCTTTTATTTCAAAATTTTTCCAATATCCTTTTACTAACATTTCTGTTGAGAAAAACCACCCTTTTGTATCAATTCCAGTATTTATCAGTTCTTGTGCTGTATTTCTATCAAAAAACTTAAACCCACACATCCCATCAGAAAATTTTATACCCAATATTAACTTTAATATTAGATTAAAGCTTCTTGAAGATATTTCTCTTAATAAAGTTCTATTAATAACTGTCGAATCTTTTAACAACCGTGAACCATTTATTATTTTGGTATTCTTTTTCATTTCTGAAACCACTATTTTTAAAGCGTCTAAATCCGTTGCTATGTCTAAATCCATATAACCTACATAATCAGCTTTTGATCTTGACCAAGAAGTTCTTAAAGCAAGTCCGACTCCTTTTTCAGGTAATTTAATATAACTTAAATTACTATACTCTTTTATTAACTCTTGGCTGTATTCCTGTGTCTTATCTGTTGAACCATTATCAGCTATTATAAAATTAATACTAATATTCATTATATTAGTTTTTACATAATTTATCATTTCACTAATTTTTTCTTTTATTGTTTGTTCTTCATTAAGAACTGGTATTGTTATTTCTAAGATCATTTCTTAAATTGATAACTATTGCTATCATTTTCTCCTTTCTTTTTTTATTTTGCTTTTTTAAATGCAATAACACAAATATAATTTCAATTATTCCAATTAGATCAAACTATAAAGTTATTTTCCAACTTTTTGAAAAGTATTTTAACTCTAATATTACATTATTCAAATCTTTAGATATCTTTTTACCATTTATTTCCATTGTTATTACATATAAAATTATATTATAATTTATTCTCCTTCATTTATTATTTTTTCAATTGCAAAACTATATAAAAATATAAATAGTACAATATTTTTAAATTTTTTTAATTTTATGATAACCGTTTATTATTACTCTTTAATATGCCTTCTTCAACTACTAAGAATTTTTTATCTACAAATGATAATATTATTAATCCAACCAAACCAATTAAAGAAATAATTACCCCTAATTTTACTCCAGGTGCTTCATATTTTAAAATTATATTTGATTCTTTATTTTTCAATCTTATTCCTATGAATGCTCCCAATATTTTTTCTTTGACTTGTTTTTTTCCATTAACATATAATTTCCATCCTTCATCATAAGGTATAGAAGTCATTAGTAATTCATTTTCTTTTATATTCTCTATTTTTACTTCTATATAAGTATCATTAAATTTTTTTATAATTGGAGTTCTGTCTATTTTACTCATAATAATATTATAATTATTTTTATTAAATGAATAAAATAAATTCTTATTTATCTCTAATTCATTTTCTTTTAAAGAGATTTTTACAATATCATCATTATTTAATCTAAAAATTTTATTATAGCCACCAAATTCATATGGATTATTAATGCCATTTATTTCTACTAATGTATTTTGATTAAATTTTTTAATATACATATAGTTTATATCATTTGTTAAATTTGAAACTTTAAATTCCAAAAAAGCTTCTTTATTTGGATTAATCTTCACATATTTGATATTATCATTTTTTTCATCTTCGACTTTCAAATTTTCAATTTTTTTATTAACATTTAAATTCTCAAAAATTCTCACTTTATTATTAGTAATTTTTTCAGCAATTTTATTTTGTAACTCAAATGGATTTTCATTCTCCTTATTAATATTAACACTTAAAATACCTTCATTTACTAAACTAAAAAATGGTAATGCTTGATTATTTTTAAACACATAAGTATCATTTACTTTTAAAACTGGTTTAGAATAAAAAATTGTTTTTCCTATATTATGAGATAATACATATTTTACACCTAATAATGACTCTGAAAATAAGGTTGTTCCTTCAAAATTTCCAACTTTGTCGAAAAAAGGCATCCCTAATTTAGAAAGCAAATTATGTACACCTTTATTAAAATTTGAATCAAATATAGCAATTCCCTTATAATCAGCTAATGCTCCTTCATTTTCACGCCTTCTAAAATCTTTTTCTGTTCTATAGATTGAATTATCTTTTCTTTTTAATTCATTTACAGTTTCTCTTAAATTTTTTTTATATTGAATATAATAACTTCTATCTTCATAATTCTCTTCTGTCCTAATTTTTTTATTTACTAATATACCATTCATTAACAATTCACAACATACTATAATTAATAAAAATTTTTTTAGTAAGTTGATTTTAAAAGCAACACAATATAAAATTATAAATACCAAATTTATAAATAATTTATCCCTCAAATTTTCAATTAAAATACTAGATGATATTAACAACAATATAAGAATTAAACTAATTTTTTCAAGACTTCTTTTAATTAAAACACCATTTTTCTTTTCATAACTTTCAGAAGCAATATAAATTAAAAAGAAAGAAACCAAAAAAGAAAAACGTCCTTCAAACCATTCTGGATTATCAAATCCATGCCACATCATATAAAAAAAAGAAATTTCTATTGATATAAACATAATTATTAATACTACCCCTGCTGATATTTTTTTCTTAATTGAAATATTCTTATTAATAAAATATAACAAAAAAAATACCAACACAATTAAACCACAATATATATTTGGGCTTCCTCCTGGATGTAAAGTATCAAAATTTCCTATAAATAATTTTGATATAATATCACCTATTCTATATCTTATTCCCAATTTAAATAATTCTGTATTTTTTTCTTTTTCTAATGATATATATGTTGGTAACAGAAAGATTCCACAAATCATTAAAGAACTTATTGAATAAAGTCCAAATTTAACAAATTTTATAATAGCAGATTTAAGTGTTATTTTTAAATCTGAAGAAAAAAATCTGTACCAAAAATAAATTATCATAAATAACCCTATCATATATGATATATAAAAATTTGAATAAAAAGAAATTATCAATGTTAATATTAACCCTAACTTCTTATCTTTTTCTATAAATTCATCTAAATAAAAAATTAAAATAGGTAACAATATTATGCCATCAAGCCACATAAGATGTTGTATATAACAAATATTAAAAGACATCAAAGCATAGCAAGTCGAAAAAACTAGACTTTGATTATTATTTAAACCAAACTTTTTAGACAAATAAAAATTACAAGTTAAACCACACAATCCTATTTTCAAAAGTGTTATTATTAAAACTGTATCTTGTATCTCAAGAAAAGGAATTAATATTAAAATATTTAAAGGACTACTCAGAAAATAAAATATTGTTGAAAACATATTCATACCCATTCCAAAATTCCAACTATACATAAAACTATGTTTCCCCATCAACATATTTTTATACCATGATAAATAATCTATATATTCGTTACTTAAATCTGATACCAATATGCTTTTTTCTCCAAAAGGATATACCTTAGCACTAATTAAAACCATCCAAAATATAAAAATAGGTATTATAAATGCTAACAGTTTTACTTTTTTTATTTTTAACATTGTTTATTTTTTTATCCTTTCTATAAATTGATTACAATTAAAATAAAAATATAATTATCTAACAAAGCCACTATTGATAAAATTGTTTTTCCCAAAATTCTCGACTAGTAAATTCATCATAAGTTGATAAATACTCTTTATGTAATTTTCTATATTTCAATGATAATTTTAGTATTGCACCAAAATATTTAAACAATACTTTAAAAAATTTTGCTTTACTATGTTTTAAAATAAAACCTTTATTAGATAATTTATGTAAATATAGAACTTCTTTATATCTGAATACTTTTCTCAATGTTCCACCAAATCCTTTTTTTTGTTGAACCATTCCAGATTTAAAAAATATTGTTGGTATCAGATGACCATTTAGCGTTATCCATCTAAAGAAAGTCTTTAATTTTTTTTCATGTACTTCTACTTCTTCACCATTTTCATTTTCTTCAAAAGTAATCGATCGATCTACCTCTGTTAATGGAATATCTATAACCTTTTCTTCTTTTGCTAATGCTGCTATTTCTGGTCTTCTTTTCATCATATTTACATTTTCTCTCCAAAAATTTGGACCTTTACAGACATCTTCTATTGCATAAACAGTTGCTAAAGCTGTTTCATAGTTATATGTAAGAAGATTTCTAGCTAAAAATAAAAGCGATATTTTAATAATAGATTTTAAACTACAAGGAACTAAATTATGAAATCTTTGCATTATATGATTTCGTGTATCTAAATAAGCTGGAACTACTCCATTTTTTATTTCAAAATCTCCTTGCCAAGAAGAAATACCATTTAATGTTATAATATTAAACTTATGTGACAATCCAAATCCTATATCATCTCCTCTTACAAAATATGGAAACGCATAATGTCTAACTTCTGATATTGGAAACGCAAAAAACCACCATCCACCATAAGCCGGTATAGCAACCTCCTCTTCATTCTTTAATAAACATCTATAATCTCTTAAATCAAAATTATTATTTATAGGTTGCCAATAACCTGGAAATTTTGCTCCATTTTCATATTGAATATAACTTTTGGCTTCATTTAACATAGCACCAGCTATTGAAAGATTATCTTTTTTTGCAAATTCTAATAAATTTATTGTTCTTTTTATTCCTTCTACTTCACATGAAGCATCGTCATCCATAAATAAACAATGAGTATACTTTTTTTGATCTTGTAAATAAATCAATCCTCTAGTAAATCCACCAGCACCTCCTAAATTTGCATTTTTTATAATATTAACTCCTTTTACTTCTGGTAAATTTTGACTATTGTCAACTATATTTAAACTCACTTTTCCCTTAAATTCTGGAACTTCTATTAATTCTTTTTTTAATCTTTCCATTGCTGGTAAAACATATTGCTGTCTGTTAAAATGCGTTATAACAATACCTAAGTTTATATTATTCTTTATTTGAGTATTTGTAAAATATTCAAAACTATATACTTCACTAGTATCCAATCCTCTGATTTCAAAGAATAACATTCCATTTTTTAATTCATTAAAAAAATATAATGGTATTAAAATTTCTTTAATGTCTTTATTTTCAAAATATAACTCACTTAAAACTCTATTGCTAGAATACAAACAACTTAATTTAAAAATTATTTTTATTTTTCCTTTAAATTTTATTTTTAAATTCAAGTCTTCTATAACTGTGTTATTTTTCCATTTTCCAACTGTAAAACTATTAAAATATGTATCAGTAAAAACTCTTCCATTTTTTTCAAAATGAATAATAGAATTTTTTAAATCTAAACTTGCAAATTCATTTACTCTAAAATATAAATCTTGCTCTGTACATAAATTAATTTTAGGAAATACACTTCTTTGTATTATATTCATTACATTCCTCCAAACTCTTCTTCTACCACTTCTAAAGCAACTTCAAATACATGATGCATATCATAATATTTATAATTAGCTAATCTTCCACCAAATATCACATTTTTTTCTTGCTTTGCTAATTCTTGATATTTTTTAAAGATTTCAGCATTTTTATTGTTGTTTACTGGGTAATAAGGTTCATCTCCTTGTTTCCATTCTGCTGGATATTCTTTAGTTATAACTGTTTTTGATTGTTTTCCAAATTCAAAATGTTTATGTTCTATTATTCTTGTATAAGGTACTTCTCTTTCATTGTAGTTTACTACTGCATTCCCTTGGTGATTTTCTTCATCTAATGTTTCGTGTTCAAATCTTAAACTTCTGTATTCTAAAACACCAAATTTATAATCAAAATATTGATCTATCATACCTGTAAATACTACTTTATCAGCTTTAGCCAATAATTCTTCTTTTTTTCCAAAGAAATCAACATTCAATTCTACATCAATTCCTTCTAATAATTTATCAAAAATTACATTGTATCCGCCTTCAGGAATTCCTTGATATTTATCATTAAAATAGTTATTATCATAAGTATATCTTACAGGCAATCTCTTAATAATAAACGCTGGTAACTCTGTTGTACTTCTTCCCCATTGTTTTTCAGTATAACCTTTTATCAATTTTTCATAAATATCTTTTCCTACCAAAGAAATTGCTTGTTCTTCTAAGTTTTTAGGTTCTGTAATTCCAGATTCTTTTATTTGTTCATCAATTTTAGTTTTAGCTTCTGCCGGAGTCACAACTCCCCACAATTTATTAAAAGTATTCATATTGAATGGTAAATTGTATATTTCACCTTTATAATTTGCTATTGGTGAATTTATATAATTATTAAATGTACAAAATTGATTTACATAATCCCATACTTTTTTATTACTAGTATGAAAAATATGTGCTCCATATTTGTGAACATTTATTCCTTCAATATTTTCACAATACATATTTCCACCAACATGATCTCTTTTGTCAATCACTAAAACTTTTTTCCCTCTTTTATTTGCTTCATAAGCAAATGTTGCCCCAAAAGGCCCTGCTCCTACTACTAAATAATCATATCTCATTTCTACTTAATTTCATAGTTGAAAACTACTACTTTTCTCCTTTCTAATTTTTTTATTTATTATTATATTTTACCTAACTATTTTTATATGCTTCACAAACCTTCTTAGTATCTCCAACCATTTTCAACTTTCCTTTTTCCAACCAAACAACTCGATCACATAATTTTTCCACCTGCTCAATTGAATGTGATACAAATAATATACTTGTACCTTGTGCCATCATTTCCTTTATTTTCTGTTCACATTTTTCCTGAAAATGAAAATCTCCTACTGCAAGAATTTCATCAGCTATTAAAATATCTGGCCTAACTACAGTTGCTATTGCAAAACCTAATCTTGCATACATTCCTGAAGAAAAGTTCTTTAACGGTGTATCTAAAAATTCTCCTAATTCAGAAAACTCCACTATTTCATCAAATTTTTCTTCCATAAATTTTTTATCATATCCCAATACAGCACCATTCAAAAATATATTTTCTCTTGCCGTCAAATCTGGATCAAATCCTGCTCCTAACTCTATAAGAGGTGCAACTTTCCCAATAACTTCTATACTTCCTGAAGTTGGCTCTAATACTCCTGCCACTACTTTCAATATTGTACTTTTTCCCGAACCATTAAAACCAACTATTCCCAATATTTCTCCTTTTCTTAAAGAAAATGAAACATCTCTTAAAGCCCAGAATTCTTTAAAAAATAGTTGCCTTTTTAATAATTTTATTATATATTCTTTAAAGGAATGTATTATTTCTGAACTCATATTAAATCTCATAGAAATATTTTTTACTTTTACTATTTCTTCCACAATTTCCTCCTATATATGAAGTATAAATTTCTTTTTATTCATATTAAATGTCACTACTCCAATAAAAAGTGAGATTATAATGATAAATATACAATTTAGATGTTCATCTAACGTTGGCATTTTCCCGTAATATACCATATCTCTAAATAGATCAACAAAATAAACCATCGGATTTAAATTTAACAAAAACATATATTGTTCAGGAACTATTTCTTTAGGATAAAACAATGGTGTTAAATAACTTATTGCTGTTAAAAGAACCCCATATAGATGAAACATATCCCTAAAATATACAGTCACCGAAGCTAATAACAATCCTATACCTAGGCAGAAAAAAAGAACGTACAATACTGGTATTATTGAAAATATTATCGAAAATTTTACAGGTGCTTTAGTTATTAGTATCACCAAAACTAATCCTGGTAAAGATAAAATAAAATTGACACAACTTGATAATACTTTTGCTATTGGAAAAATATGTTTAGGCACGTACACTTTTTTTATTAATGACGCATTTTCTAAAATTGAACCCATTGCTGTATTTGTTGCTTCTGAATAAAAATTAAATATTAATTGTCCTGTCAATAGATACACAGGAAAATTTTTAATTGCAAATTTGAAAAAACTCGAAAATACCATCGCCATGATTAACATTGTTAAAAAAGGATTTAGCATGCTCCATAGTATTCCTAGTATAGATCTTCTATATTTTTTCTTTATATCTCTTTTTATTAGCTCTATTAAAAGTGCTCTATACTCAAATATTTCCTTCATTTTTCTCCTTTCTATCTAAATAAAGTACAACCCCTTCTTTTACATTTATATTTTTTTTATCTTTCAAATATTCTATAAATGGTAACATCATTCTTTCAGATAGAAATCCAAAAACTCTCATTTGATATGCATCTGAAGGAATTTTTATTTTTTTTTCTAATTTAAATAATACATCAAATATAAATTGAGAATATTCAAAAAAATATTCTTTTTTCATAATAAATACATTTAAAGGATATATTGTATTATTCTTTTTTATTTTTTTTTCATAATATGGATATATATACTCATAATCTTCTTTTATTATTTCTAATAATTTATCTAAATGTTCCACTATATGAGATTTTTTATATTGTAAATACACACTCTTATTAAAAATTTCTTTTTTAGGTAAAATCACATCATACTTTTGTATTTCTCTTGTGATTTTTTCAGACAGTTTCTTTATTTCTTGTTCCATTACTTGTTTATCACTAATTTTTATTTGAAATAATTCTCTCATATCTAGCATATTTATTACAGGTTTTAAATAAAAAAGCCTTGAAAAAACATACAATCCTCTCTTTAATATGTATCCCAATTTATTTTCAAGAGAAATATATCGTCTATAGTGCATCATTCCATAAAAATTAGCATCTACATTTTTCCACATCCAATAAATACCTGTCAGTTCACAAAAATTCTTATTTTTTTCTGAAATATTATCTCCCAAAGAATCTTTTAGATACTCCAAATTTTCTTTACTTTTTTTTGAACCAACATGAATTGGAACAATAATATCATCTTTGTAACTAAAAAATTTCTTATGAAAAGCTACTCCTATAAATCCTTTTGTTTTTAGCATATTTATCCTTTTATTAATAGCACTAATCTTTTTAGTAATTTCATTTTGAAATATTTACTTAACCAAAATCTTTCCAACCTATTTTTACTTCTATCTGTTACTTCTAGATATCTTTCAATATCATTTAAATCTTTTTTTCTTAATTGTTTTTTGTATTTTTCTTTTATTTCTTGGATTAATTTCCTATCTTCAATATAAAAATACTTTTTATTCATTATCTTTTTTAACATACTTTTATTTGCTCCTATTTCATTTCTTTCATGTTGTCTATACTTTACTAAACTTTTATTTATAAAAACTCTTGTTCCAAAAAATTGAGAAAGTAAATGAAAATAACGATCATGTAAAGTAACATTTTTTAAAAATGGAATGCTCTTTCTTATCATTTTTTTATTTACCATTGAAGTGGAGCCTTGTACCATATACTCAAAAAAATATATATTTGAATTTCTCTCTTTTGCTAATTTCGAATCAATAAATTCTTTTTTTATTACTTCTAATCTATCATTACAAATCGAAGAATTACAATGTATCAACAGTGGTTTTGATAATGTTTTTCCATCTAACTTACTTATTTTTTCAACAAACTTCTCTAATTTATTTTTCAACCAAAAATCATCCTGATCAGAAAATAAAACAAACTCTTCATCTGCATTAAAAAGTAGCTCTTCAAAATTTTTTAAAAAACCTAAATTCCCTTTACTATCTCTCAAAACTTTTATTCGTTCATCTTTTTTTTCGTACTCATTCAAAATTACTACTGTTTTATCTTTTGAACCGTCATCTCTTATTACTAATTTCCAATTTTTATATGTTTGATTAATAATTGAATCTAATTGTTCTTTTATATATTTTTCTCCATTATAAGAAGCTAAAAGTATACATAATTTAGGATTTTCCAAAATCAAAACCTCCTAGATATCATTTTAACAAATCCATCAAATACTTTCCATATTCTGTTTTAAGCATAGAACTTGCTAATTGTTTCAATTGAGCTTCTTTTATCCATTTTTTTCTATAAGCTATTTCTTCAATACATGCAATATAGTATCCTTGTCTATTCTGTATAGTTTCTACATAATTAGCTGCTTGCAACAACGCTTCATGAGTTCCCGTATCAAGCCAAGTTATTCCTCTTCCAAGTTGTTTTACGTTTAATTTTCCTTCTTTTAAGTATTTCTCATTTATTGTAGTAATCTCCAATTCTCCTCTTGCTGACGGTTTTATTGATTTAGATTTTTTAACAACTGTGTTATCATAAAAATACAATCCAGGTATTGCATAATTTGATTTAGGATTTTCTGGCTTTTCTTCTAATGAAATTGCCTTTCCACTTTTGTCAAATTCTACAACTCCATATGCTCTTGGATCTTTTACAGGATATCCGAATACTATTGCTCCATCTTTTAAAATTGCAGCCTCTTCTATCAATCCAGAAAAACCTGCTCCATAAAATACATTATCTCCTAAAATTAAACAAACATTATCATCTCCTATAAATTCTTCACCAATGATAAAAGCTTCTGCTAATCCATTTGGATATTTTTGAATCTTGAATTCCAACTTAATTCCTAATTGGCTTCCATCACCCAATAATTCCTCGAATACTAATAAATCTCTAGGAGTAGAAATTATCAAAATTTCTCTTATATTGGCTAACATCAATACCGATAAAGGATAATAAATCATAGGTTTATCATATATTGGCAGAATTTGCTTTGAAATAGCTTTTGTTAAAGGATAAAGTCTTGTTCCGCTTCCTCCTGCTAAAATAATTCCTCTCATAAAAACTCTGCTACTAAAAATTTTTCAAAACATATTTATACTAAACTTCGTTTAAATAACGAAATTATTACAAAATTTTCCAACAAAAGATAATATTAAAGATCAATATTTTAAAATAATTAAATATTATTTTCGTTTTTAAAATGAGGAATAGTATTAACACATTCAGAACATTACTATTTCGATAAATCTACTCTCAAAATAAAGTTATTTATCAGTAAATTTTAATTTTTTTATATTTATAAACTTCTAACTATTCATAAATATACATAGTTATATTTAGTAGCATTTCCCTTCTTCCTTTATTTAGTTATATTAATAATACTTTAATTTTAAATATTCTCAAATTTTTTTGATTTCTAATATTAAATAATAAAAAATATCTATTATTTCTCTTAAAGCAATTCTATTTTTATTTTTATATATTTAATGTATTCTTTTTTATCTTACATATTTTTAAAATATATAATATTACTTTATATCCATAAAAATTTAGAATCAGTTTTATTATCTTTTTAGAAGATAAATAACTTTAAGAATTTTTTAAAAAAACCTTAAAAGGTTTTTCTATCTGTTTATTTTAAAATTTATATAATATATTTAATCATTATACTAATATTTAAAAATATTTATATCTTAATAAAAAACAGTTCACTTCCCTTTTCCAAACAAGACAGCCTTAGCAGTCTTCATAACAATTAACACATCCAGTACTAAATCCTGATGTTTCAGATAATACAAATCGTACTCAAGCTTTCTCTTTGCATCCTCTAAACTTTCCCCATACGGGAACATTACCTGTGCCCAACCTGTTATTCCAGGCTTTATAAGGTGTCTAAGATTATAATGGTTTATTTGCTTTGCATAATCTTTTGCTAAAATATCCCATTCTGGACGTGGGCCTATGAAACTCATTGTTCCTTTTATGATATTCCACAATTGTGGAAGTTCATCAATTCTTGTTTTTCTCATAAACTTTCCAAAATTTGTGACTCTTGTGTCATTATCTAGTGTGTATTTTGAATATTTTTCAGGGTCATGTATTTTCATGCTTCTGAATTTGTATACCTTGAAAGGTTTCATATTTTCACCTATTCTAGTTTGTTTGAATATAACTGGACCTTTAGATTCCATCTTAATTATTATTGCAGTAATTAATGCAAGTGGTGATAGAATCACCATTAGAGTAAGGGCGAGAATCAAATCTATTCCACGTTTTATATTTTTCTGCATTTCATTACTTAAAATATCAAATCCGTTTGATTGTAAGAGCCATTCTTCATTTATTTGATTTATATCTATTTTTTTTTGAATATCTTCATTAAATTCTTCATAGTTTATTATTTTTAGTCCGTTGATCTTTAAATCAAAAATTCTTTTTAAATATTTCTTAAAATCAGGACTTTTTATATTCTTTACAATTACTAATACATCTATTTCCTTTTTAGAGATAATTTCTTCCATCTGGTCATAATTTCCAATCAAATACTTTGTTGCCCCACTTTTATTATTTGAAATATACCCAACATAATTGTAATCAAGGGTATTAATAATATCCTCCTGAATATTATTTTTTATATGATTGGAACCAAATATTAATACATTTTGCTTTTTCATATAAATGGAGCATACTATTTTTCTGAAAATCACCTGAAACACAAAAATTAATAAATAGATATAAAAAATATTAAATTGTTTCCAGAAAGCATACAGCATAACCGAAAATATTACATCAATTCCCAATGTTATAAAGACATCTTTAAATCTGAAACGTTCCGCATAGAAATCAAGCTGTCCGAATATGAATTTTACAAATATGAACAAGATAAATATAAAATTGGTCAGATACCTTGCTACATAATTATATTTATCCAGTAGAAGACTATAAACAATATATAAAATAAATATATAAAGTATACGTATCCGAATATCTTTATTTAATTTCATAGTTCATCCTCACTTAACAATTGTTAATCTAAAATTAGGGCAATAAATGTAAATTTACCTTAAAACAGGAGCAATAATATTTTGTTCCTGCCTAAAGTTTTAATATTTTTTTTACTCGTTATATCCAAAATAAAACTATTATAATTTATAAATATTACAGTATGAGTATATCATATTTTATTCTCAAATTCAAGTAAACGACACTTTAAAAAAAATTTTTAAATTAATAAATAAAAATAATTTTATTATTGTTTAAAGCTGTACTGCTACAAGTTTTTGTTTTATTTTTTACTTTGATTTTATTAATTTATTTATTTAAATATTTTCATAAATCAGGTTTTAAGATTTTTTTACAAAATTATTAAAAATTTTGTTCAGACATTCTTTTTTATATTCTAAATCAGGATGAACATATAAATTTAAAGTTATTCCAACAGAAGCATGTCCTAAAATTTCAGATACAGTTTTATAATCTATGCCATTTTCAATAGCTTGTGTTGCAAAAGTGTGTCTTAATGAATGAAATTTCAATTTTGAAATTTTTAAAATATTTAACATTTTTGTGAAAAATTTTCTGTAGGTTCTTGGCTCAATATATTTTTCATTGCCAGAAATGACATAAAAATCACTATTAGATTTAAATCTTTGTAATAAAAACATTAATTCTGTGGCAATAGGAATTTTTCGCCTTGAACTTTCTGTTTTGGGTGATGAAATGATAATCTTGCTCTTTTTAGCTGTATTAATATATATCCTCTGAATCGTATGATTAACATTAATAACTTCTGTTCGTAAATCCACATCCTCCCACTTTAATGCACATATTTCACCTATTCTAAGACCAGTGCATATACAAATAAGTATTCCTAGCGTTTGATTGCAAAGATTATTTTTCACGTATTTATAAATTCTTCTTCTTTCTTCAACATTAAATACTTCAACTTTCCTAGCCTTTTTCTTTCTAGGAATTTTAAATTCAAATTCCATTCTATCTATAATTTTATGATTCATTGCAAATGTTAATATAGATTTTAATACAACTGTCATATCTTTTACAGTTTTTTTTGATAACCCTCCCCTGCCATCCAGTCTGCCATAATTTAACTTATCCAAAATGAAAGATTGAAAATCTTTATTTGAAATTGTATTAACTCTTCTTCTTTTAAAATATGTTTTCAAATGATTTTCAATAATTGCCAAATAAAGAAAGTAAGTTGATTCCTTTATATAATTATGCTCATTTTTTAACCATATGTCCATACATTTAGATATACTCATATTTTTATTCATTATTTCCATTTTGCCCTCCTGAATATAGAACCTAAACTATAGTAATACAACTTTAAAAATCAAGTTTAAAAAAAATTTAAACTACAATAATAAATTATCAAAAATATATAAATCTTATGTTTGATAATCATAAAGTAAATCTTTGAAATAAGAAGATATAAAAATTATACTTAATTTCCATTTTTTTTATGATATAATTAAATCAGGAAAAAACTGAAGGGAGAATATAAAATATGAAATTTAATGAATACGAATACGAACATTTGGATTTGGAAAAAATAAAGGCAGAATTTTCTAGACTTATAGAAAGTTTTAAAAAGGCTAAAAATATGAAAGGACAAGTTGTTGCATTTGATGAAATTATAAAACTGAGAAATCATATTGAAACTATGCAGACACTTGTTTCAGTTCGTCATAGCATTGATACGAATGATGAGTTTTATGATAAGGAAAATGAGTATATGGATGAAATTAGCCCTATTCTTTTTGGATTTACAAATGATTTTTATAAGGCTCTTGTAAATTCAAAATTTAAAGATGAACTTATCCAAAAATATGGAAAATTTTTATTTGATTTGGCAGAAAACACATTGAAAACATTTTCACCTGAAATTATTCCAGATGCTCAAGAAGAAAACAGATTATCTAGTAAATATTCAAAATTAATTGCCAGTGCAAAAATAGATTTTGATGGAAAAGAGCTTAATTTGTCACAAATGGTTCCTTATACACAGTCAAAAGATAGAAATATAAGAATTGAAGCGGCTAAAAAAGTTGCTCAATTTTTTGCTGAAAATCAAGATGAATTTGATAATATTTATGATTCGCTTGTAAAAGTCAGAACTAGAATGGCTCAAAAAATGGGATATAAAAATTTTGTGGAATTCGGATATAAACAATTATCAAGACTTGAATATGATGCAAAAATGGTAGAAGACTACAGAAAGCAAGTGCTTGAAAATATTGTGCCGCTACATACTGAACTTCGTGAAAGACAAGGGAAAAGACTTGGAGTGGAAAAACTTAGATTTTATGATGAAGCTATAAAATTTAATTCTGGAAATGCTGATCCGCATGGGTCGCCTGAATGGATTTTAAACAATGGGAAGACAATGTATAAGGAATTATCGAAGGAAACTGATGAATTTTTTACATTTATGACTGAAAATAATTTACTTGACTTGCTTTCTAAAAAGGGAAAAATGAGCGGCGGATACTGCACTTACATTCCAGAACACAAGGCACCGTTTATTTTTGCCAATTTTAATGGAACTTCACACGATATTGATGTTTTGACACATGAAGCTGGACATGCTTTCCAAGTTTATCAAAGCCGTGGATTTGAAGTTCCTGAATACTTATGGCCATCTTATGAGGCTTGTGAAATTCATTCGATGAGCATGGAATTTTTAACTTGGCCGTGGATGGACTTGTTTTTTGAAAACGATACTGACAAATATAAATTTATTCATTTATCAGAAGCTCTTTTATTCATTCCTTACGGAGTAACTGTTGATGAATTTCAGCACTGGGTGTATGAAAATCCAGAAGCTACGCCAAAAGAACGTCGTGAAAAATGGATTGAAATAGAAAAAAAATATTTACCAACAAGAGATTACGGAGAAGTCGAAGAATTAAAAAATGGAATTTTCTGGTTTAGACAAGGGCATATTTTCAGTTCGCCATTTTACTACATCGACTACACTCTAGCTCAAGTATGTGCCTTCCAATTCTGGATAAAATCAAGAGAAAACAGAGAAAAAGCATGGCAAGATTATTTGAATTTATGTAAACTTGGAGGAAGCAAACCATTCTTTGAACTTATGAAATCAGCTAATTTGAAAAATCCGTTTGAAGAAGGGACATTGGCTTTTGTAATTCCAAAAATTAAGGAATATTTGGATAATGTTGATGATATGAACTTGTAAAATTAATATTATTTTTTACTTAAGCAGATACATTTAGCAAGGGGAAGATCCCCTTGTTATTGTTAAATTTAAATTACCAAATATATTTACTATAACTTAAAAAATTTTGAATTAAGAGAAAATTTTAAAAATATTTATATTTTTCTATTGATTTTAAAAAAAATTAGTGCTATAATAATTGTAGATACAAATTAATAAAACAAAAAATAATATATTTAAATATGGAGGTAATTTATAATGATTTACGAAAATATCTTAGACTTAATTGGAAATACGCCTGTGGTGAAATTAAAATTCTTAAATGATGAAAATATTGCTGATATTTATGTTAAACTTGAAAAATATAATATTGGTGGAAGTGTAAAGGATAGAGCGGCTCTTGGAATGATAGAAGCAGCTGAAAAAGAAGGAAAATTGAAACCAGGTGGAACAATTGTTGAACCTACTTCTGGAAATACTGGTATTGCACTTGCATTAATCGGTAAAGCAAAAGGTTATAGAGTGGTAATTGTAATGCCTGATTCAATGAGCGTGGAAAGAAGAAGCATTTTAGCAGCTTATGGAGCTGAATTAATATTAACTGAAGGAGCAAAAGGTATGAAAGGGGCAATTGCCGAAGCTGAAAAATTAGCAGCTGAAAATGGATATTTCTTGCCTCAACAATTTGAAAATCCTGCAAACCCTGCAAAACACTATGAAACAACTGCAAAAGAAATTTTAGATGATTTTCCTCAAATTGATGCTTTTATATCTGGAGTTGGAACTGCAGGAACGTTATCAGGGGTTGGAAAAAGATTAAAGGAAGAAAGACCAGGAGTTAAAGTATTTGCCGTTGAACCTGCAACTTCTGCAGTATTGTCAGGTGAACAACCTGGAAAACACTTTCAACAAGGACTTGGAGCAGGATTTATTCCTGGAAACTACGATGCCAGCCTTGTAGACGGAATTATAAAAGTAACTAATGAACAAGCGGTAGAATTTGCAACAAGAGCTTCAAAGGAAAATGGACTATTTATTGGAATTTCTTCTGGAAGTGCAATTGCAGCAGCTTATGAAGTAGCTAAAAAATTAGGAAAAGGTAAAAAAGTTGTAGCAATTTTACCAGATGGTGGAGAAAAATACTTATCAATTGAAGCATTTAGAAACAGTTTATAATTAATAAAATTTAACTAACTTGGGCAAGGATTCTCTGACTTTTACATAAAATAACGGGATGAATTGCCTGTTTTCATATTTTCAATACTTTGGAAAATAAAATTACAGCAAAACTACTTTTAAAACTAAACTAAAAGTTATAAGTATTCTGCTCAAGTATTAGTTATACTTAGTTTTCACTAATTCAATTTTAACTCTTTAGAATTTAATAAATTAAATATTATGAAGCAAAAAAACTTGACTAAAAAAAAGAATTGTCAAACATATACATTATATTTTTCATAAAGAAATAAAATTTCAATAAAAAGTTGTTTTTAAAACAGTTTTATTATATAATTCAAATATAAATTTTAAGGAGTGTGATTATTATTTTTAAATGGTTAGTAAGTGAAATAAATAATATAGCAGAAAAAGATCCAGCTGTCAGATATAAAATAGAAGTTTTCCTTTATCCATCGCTACATGCGATTATTAATCATAAAATTGCCCACTTTTTTCAAAAACATAAATTATATTTTTTAGCAAGATTAATTTCTCAAATTTCACGTTTTTTTACGGGAATAGAAATTCATCCAGGAGCAAAATTAGGAAGTAAAGTATTTTTCGATCACGGAATGGGAATCGTAATTGGAGAAACTGCTGAAATAGGCGATAACTGTGTCATTTATCATGGTGTAACCCTAGGTGGAGTAAGCACTTCCAAAACTAAAAGACACCCTACATTAAAAAATAACGTTATAGTAGGAACAGGAGCAAAACTGCTGGGAAATATTGTAGTTGGAAATAATGTGAAAATTGGAGCAAATTCAGTTGTTTTAAAGGATATTCCAGATAATGCGGTAGCGGTAGGTATTCCGGCTAGAATCATCCCAAAAACAGAGGAAGATTATTATATGTGGCATATCTAACAAATTTTTTTGTTATTTTAAAATATTCAAATGCAAAAAAATTTGACAATCAAAGTAAAATATGGTATATTTTTTATATAAAAAATTTACTTCATTTCTTTGATTTGAAATAAAAATTAGGATAAAATTATCCAAAAATGTAAAAGCAAATAAATGTGCAAAAGCATATTTAAAACTAAACTAATAAACACGGAGGATTAAAATGGCAAAAGTAGGAATTTTTTTCGGATCAACAACAGGAGTAACTGAGGATATTGCTCATAAGATTGCAGAAAAAATTGATGGAGCAGAAGTTTTTAATATTGATGGAAATGAGGATAAATTAGAAGATTATGATGTACTTCTTTTAGGTACTTCTACTTGGGGATTTGGAGATTTGCAAGATGACTGGGCAGCAGTTTTAGATGATTTAGCAAGCAAAGATTTAAGCAGTAAGAAAGTAGGATATTTTGGAAGCGGAGACCAAGGAACTTTCTCTGATACGTTTATGGACGGAATCGCCATCATTGATGAAGAAATCCAAAAAACTGGAGCAACAATCATTGGAAAAACTTCAACTGAAGGATATGAATTCAATGAATCAAGAGCAGCAAAAGATGGAGAATTTTTAGGGCTTGCTCTAGATGAAGTTAATCAATCTGAATTGACAGATGAAAGAATTGACGCATGGGTTGAACAAATCCAAAAGGAATTTTAAATAAAACTATGTCTGTGAAAATATTTAAAAAAAAATAATTATTCACAAAAGACAAATAAATATGATTTTAGCTATATTTATATATAACTAAGATAAATCAATTTTCACAAGTTGATTTTCTCTCCAAAAAATTTAAAAAGGTGTTTTTATAGCACCTTTTTATTATTTTTATTCTTTCCATTAAAACTATTCTTTCAAAAACAAAAACTATATTTTATTTATTTTTTAACAAAAGATCTTGACCCCTTGCAAACAGAAATTAATTATTCTAACAGGAATAGTATTAACTACTATAACTAAAAAAGAAGTATTTTACAAGACATTCAGCTTACAAAATAACTTCTCTCAAAACTATAATTTCTTCTCAACCTTTTTCTCAATTTCTCCTTAAAACAGAACCTCTGTACTTTAACTTCCCTACTTATACATAATGACCTTTTTCTTCAAAACATATCTAAATTTCTTTAGACTTATCTTTTTTTATCTAATCTATCTATAAATAACTTTTTTCCTCTAGGGAAACAATGCCTCCTAAACTCCTTTTTTATCGATATCGACTTAACTTTAAAAAACTTTTTTCTTCATAATTCGGATTCGACCAAGAATCCTATCCTTTTTACTTTTGTTACTTCATTTTTGTATACAAATTCCTGTGTAACCTTTACTCCTTTTTAACTTTGACCTTCTCTTCATAAAACTCTTTATTTCCTAATCTCTATCTACATCCCAATCTGTGATTCTTCCAGTGTACGCATCGATTTCAAACTCATAAGTGTAACCTCTGTAATGAATTTCTCCTTCATAAGAATCTTCATCAAACTCAAAATCTTTAATATTTCTCAGCGTTGCACCTGGAACTTTTGCCAATGCTATTTGTTTAGCTCTTGCTGGGGTTATTTTTGATCTTTTATAAGAACTTTTTTTATGGCTGAAATTTGATTTTTTATAATCTTTACTTCCAGCAAAACTCAAAGAACCTAATACCAAACAACCTAGCAATACTACTTTTAAGAATTTATTTTTCATAATCCTCCTCCGCATTTTCTATTTGTAATTGCTGTTCCTTTATTACATTGTAATAGTATCACATAAAGATTAAAGAAAAATGAGAACTTTTAATTTTTTAAAATTTTTATAAAAAAAAATAGACATCCTCTACTTCTGAGATTGCCTATTTTTCTAGATTCTCACAACTAATTTCATGTTTATCTTTCATTTTTTGATTAATAAATTAATTCAAAAAATTATAATTCGATGTCTTCTTTTCTTAATGTTGGGAACAAGATTACGTCTCTAATTGATGCTGAATTAGTTTGTAACATAACTAATCTATCAATTCCAATTCCTAATCCTCCTGCAGGCGGCATTCCATATTCCAAAGCTCTGATGTAATCTAAATCCATTCCTTGTGCTTCATCATCTCCTGCTTCTTTCAATTTAACTTGCTCTTCAAATCTTTCTTTTTGATCTCTTGGATCATTTAATTCTGAATATGCATTTGCAAATTCTCTTCCAGAAATAAATAGCTCAAATCTATCTACCCATTCAGTTTCACCTTTTTGATTTTTTGAAAGCGGTGAAATTTCTTTTGGATATTCTGTTACAAATGTTGGGCTAATCAATGTTTCTTCAACTTTTTCTTCAAAGAATAAATTTAAGATTCCAAATTTTGTATAAGTTTTATCTTTTTCTAAAGGAATTCCGAATTCTTTTGCAATTGAAACAGCTTCTTCATCGCTTGAAATTGAATCAAAATCAAATCCTGTAGTTTCTTTTACAATTTCTTTCATTGTAACTCTTCTCCAAGGTTTTGCCATATTTATTTTTTTATCTTCATATTGGATTTCATATTTTCCGTGTAATTCCATTGTCAAGCTAGAAATCAAATCTTCTGTCAAGTCCATCATATCATTAAAATCAGCATACGCTTGATAAAGTTCCATCATTGTAAATTCAGGATTATGTTTTACAGAAATTCCTTCATTCCTAAAACTTCTGTTAATTTCAAATACTTTTTCAAATCCACCAACTAAAAGTCTTTTTAAATAAAGTTCTGGTGCAATTCTCAAAAATAATTCCATATCTAATGCGTTGTGATGCGTTACAAATGGTCTTGCAGTTGCTCCACCTGCGATTGGGTGCATCATTGGAGTTTCAACTTCCGTAAATCCTTTTTTTTCTAAATAGCTTCTAAAAAATCTAATAACTTGGAATCTTTTTTTCATAGTTTCCATAACTTCTCTATTCATTACTAAATCAACATATCTTTGTCTGTAACGAGTTTCTACATTAGTTAATCCGTGAAATTTTTCTGGAAGCGGACGTATATTTTTAGACAGCACTTCAAAAGAATCTACTCTTAAAGTCAATTCTCCAGTCTTAGTTCTAAATAAATGTCCTTCAAGTCCAATAAAATCTCCAAGGCCCATCTTTTTATAAATTTCGTATTGATTTTCTCCAACTTCTTCTTTTTTCACATAATATTGAATTTGTCCAGTTGGATCTTGGATTTTCCCAAATCCATTTTTACCCATTCTTCTGAAAGCAACAATTCTTCCTGCTGTCTTAAACACTTTATCACAAGTTTCATCATATTGATTTATTTCAGAAATATTATTTAATTTCTCATACTTTCTTCCATATGGTTCAACACCAATTTCCTTTAGTTCTTCTACTTTTTTTAATTTTTCTTTTATAATACCATTATCATTCTGGTTTTGATTGCTCATTCACTTTTTCCTTTCTATTTTTTTTATAAAATATTTATTTACTTGGAACATCTATAAATTGTAATTCTAAATTTATACTATTTATTACTTCATTACTATGTATTATATCATATTCCAACACTATTTTTCTATTTTCTTTTTGAATTTTTTTTGTAAAAATTTTGTATTTACCATGAAACTGTTTTGTAATATAAGTAAATGGCGTATTTTTATTACTTTGAAAAATCTGTCTAGAATTAATTTCACCATATCGATAAATCTCGATGGAATCACCCTTATCAATAATTTTACAATTTCCATATTCATCGCCATAATAATACTCTTTTTTTTCTTTTTGTTCCAATACCTTTTCCAGCTCAAATAATTTTTCATAATTTTGATTAAAATTATCCAGACTTTTTATTTTTACTTTCATCATATCCCTTTTTTTATTTTTTATTAAACCAATCTATTCATTTTCATCATCAAAAAAATCATCTAAAAATTCTGATAAATCTTCATCATCGGTTTCTTCTTCATCTTCAAAAAATTCATTTTCATCATTCTCATTCAATGAATCAAAATTATTTTCGTTAAATTCTCCATCTTCATTTTCATCCTTATCATATTCACCAAAATCTTCATTCCAGTACATATAATCCTTATCAGATCCATAATATTCATCATTCCATATTTCCAGAACCTGATCTTCCTCATCTTCATCTAAATCATACAGTTCCTCTTCAATACTGTCATAGTAAAAAACCTTCTTTTCCCCAGTTTCACTATCACAAACTAAATATTCCTTATCTCCCACCGTAACATTTGAAAGACACGTATATTCTTCAACTTCCCCCTCGCTATTAGTTTTTTCAAATTCTTCCCCAGCAGAATACATAACTTCCCTCCATTATTTATGATATTTTATATTATTATTGATTGAAATCCATCTATATATTTGCTCTGACAAAATTAGCCGCATAAGCTGATGTGGAAATGTCATCTTTGAAAAACACAGTCTGTAATCTACAATTTCCCGTAAATTATCATCAACTCCATTTGAACCGCCAATTATAAAATTAATTTCACTATTTGTCATTGAAATTTTTTCAATTTTATCAGCCATTTCTTCTGAAGTAAGCATTTTTCCTTTTAAATCAAGCAAAATATTATATGAATAATTTTTTTTTGAAATAACATTTATTATTCTTTCAGTTTCAGAATTTATTGCATTTTCAATCCCTTTGTTATCATCTTCTTCAGCCAGTTCTATAATTTCAAATTTTGTATACTTTGATAACCTCTTTGAAAATTCAGCTATTCCCTCTCTTATATATTTTTTTTTTACTTTTCCAATACATACTACATTAATTCTTATCATATTTTTCCCTTATTGTCAAAAGTTTTTTTCATTTTTTTACTAATTTTCCCCTGTTTTGCCATTATTTTTTTCTTCCAAACATTTTATCCAAATCATTTTTAGACAATTTTACAATAATTGGTCTACCGTGCGGACACGTATATTTTCCCACTTCATGAATCCTTCGTACCATATTCTGCATTTCAAACATATCCAGCTTCTGCCCAGCCTTTACAGCTCCCTTGCACGACATTGAAATAATAATGTTTTCTCTCAAATCCTTTATTTCAACTTCATTTTTTAAATCCAACAAAAGCTGTAAAAATACATTTTCAATACTATCCCGAAAATCAAAGGCAGGCACAGCACGAATCACAATCTCGTTTTCTGAAAACTCATCAATATCAAATCCAAAATCATTAAAAATATTTATATTTTCAAAAATAATATTTTTTTCAATTTGTGTAACTTCCATCTTTAGTGGTAACAATAAATGCTGTGATTCAATTTTTTTATTATAAAACTTATCCTTTAATTCTTCATACAAAATTCTCTCGTGAATAATGTGCTGATCCTGAACCTCCCACGACTAAAGTCGCAGGGTTCTAAAATCTTTAAAAATATTTAAAAATTTTCTAAGAAGTTTGATAGCTTTACACTACCCTTATTCTTTTAGGTGTGTTCAGCTCACCTCTATTGTATAGGATACTTAAATCCACAACTTTACTTTTTCTTAATATATTTAATGCTCCGTTACAATCTGCATTTAATTGATAGCCTTTACTTGTTTGATATAGTCCTCTTTTTATTCTTTTTCCACTGAATATATATTTTTGCGAATTTTCTTTATCATATATTGGAATTTCATCTCTATCAAAGAAACTTGCTTTTGACGTATAACTCTCTTCTTGCAGTTTAAATTCTATTCCATATAGTTTACATAGATATATTAATTTATCTCTTAATTTTCCGTATGGTATATTTACAAAGTTTTGATTATTTATATTTCCTATATTTGAATTTCTTTGAAAATCTTCATTATATCCCAGAATTATTCTTCCTATATCATTATTAAGACAATAATTTATTATTATTCTTGCTGCTTTTGAAAGATAATCATTTATACGATTATTTCTCTTTCTGGCTATTCTCTTTTGCCTTAATGTTATATGCTCTATCTTTTGCTTATCTTTAATGCTTTGCAATTTTGCATTTGTCTTGTTATAGTATTGATTTATTGATTTTAATTTTCTACCATCTATTAGGAATGAAGCTCCATTATTAGTTACACAAGTACAAAGATTATCTATACCTAAATCAATTCCTAGTGCATTGTTTTTATTTAACTTCCTTTGAACTTCTTCTACCTCATAAGTATATTGAATTTCAAAGTACCTAGAATGTTGTTTTGGTATTATTCTGATCTCTTTTATTTTCTTGTTTTTTAATACTGGTGGTAGCTTAATTTTAACTTCCTGATGAGTTTTCTTAAACGAATTTGAATAAGGAACTATCAGAATATCATCTTTTAATCTTACAAAACCTATAACAAGAGTTGTAAAACCATCTTTAGCAAGATAATTAGGTAATTTTATTTTACTATTGTATTGACCATTCTTAGCAAGTTTTAAAAGCCCAAAAAATGATTTGAAACTTCCGTCTACTTCTTTTAGAATTTGTTGAGCCATATTAGAATTTAACTTCTTATAGTTCTCACTATTTTTAAGCATTTTATAGTTTTCGTTATAGCTTAAATACTTTTTATTTTGAAAATAGTGTTGTCTAACATTATATATAGCTTCATTAGTTAAGTTCTTGGCTATATGAGATAAGTATTTTAAATTCCTAAACTCCTTTTTACTAAGATGTTTTACCTGCTGTTTTAAAGTTAAATACATAGATATCACCTTTTCATCAGAGATATTATACCATGTATTCTACATTTTATCTGTCAAAAAAGTAATATTTTTTATTTATTTTTAAATATTTTTAAAGTTTTTAAAACCCCACAACAGCGGGAAGCGTCGTTCACATAAGTACGCTACTACTTATGCAGTTCTCTTATGAACTTCTTGTTATCTCTAACAAGCACAGACTATATCTTATCCATATCCTATTTCAAGGACTTAGGCGAAACCACTTCCAATACCAATCGCTTGTATTGTACTCCCCTCACGAGGGATAGTCGTTGAACTTTCCTTTTCAGGCTTAGCTGCTGATTGTCTATTATCATAATGTTTAGGATTTAACCTTGCACCATCTAGTATATTTTTTCTGCTTTCGCTACCTTCACACTTATACCATATTTGAACGAAAGTATTATGTTGTGGTCATACTAGCTTTAAGAGTTCCCAGCAGTTCAGTTTCTTTGTTGCACAGTTTTGCTCCGTGTCTACATACAAGTTTCCCTATATGCTTACTAAAATTTTCGTGTAATTCATCTCACGACTAAAAGTCACGAGTGTTCTTGCACTATTTAATAAATTTCCAGTTCCTCGTCTTTCCGAACCAAAATATACGTATCAAAAATCTGTCCCAAAATATCATAATGAATCTGTTTTCCAATATGCTTTTCAAACGTTCCCACTTTATAATATTCACTTGCAGTATTTTCATTTACACTATTAGAATTTTTTCTTTCGTTAAAGTTTTCATAATTTTCAAAATTACTATTTTTACTCCAGTTTCTATTATCTTTTTTACTCTTTAGCAAATTAGAATTTTCGATATTTTGCGAGTTTTCCACATTGTTTTCCACAGATTTATCCAAATTCCCATTCATTTTTTTCCAAATTTCATCAAGATTCAAATTATTTTCTTCTTTATCCTTCTTCTCTTCATTATTTGTAAAACCATTATTTTCATTACTTTTTTCAACATTATCTTTTAAAAATTCATTTTTCCCTTCTGATTTTTCACTACATTCTTTCCCATCAAAAGTTTCCAAACTCAAAATCTTCTGATTTTCCCCCTTTAAAATGTCATCAGAAAATAAATCATCCTTTTCCACAGCGATATTTTCATTAATATTAATATTTTTCTTTATTAAATCAATGTTTGGCTGCCAATTTTCCCTGTCATTATAGTAAAAAAAGTCATCAATTGCTGATTTTATCTCATTATAAACAATTTTATCATTTGAGAATTTTACTATTTTTTTAGATGGATGAACATTCACATCTATTTCCTTTGGATCAGCATTATAAAAAATAATGGCAAAAGGATATTTTCCCTTCATTAACTTAGTGTAATAGCCATCTATAACAGCTCTCTCAATAGTTGCCGACTTCACATACCTATTATTTACAAAAGTAAACATAAAATCCTTTGAACTTCGTAAAATTTCCACATTTCCCAAATATCCATATTCAAATTTTTTCAAATTTTTTAAAACCGATTTTCCAAATAATTCAAGAATTGTATTTTCAATTCCTTTTCCACTTGTCTTTATCGTACTTTTCCCATCCAGCTCAAGTGAAAATGCCACATTGCTGTTGGAAAGTGCCTCCTTTAGCACAATATCCCTAATTTTTCCATACTCTGTTGACATCTTTCTCAAAAATTTTCTCCTAGCAGGCGTATTATAAAATAAATCCCTAACTTCCATTTCTGTTCCAACATTTCTTGAAACTTCCTCAAACTTTCTCACAACTCCGCCATAACAGCCAATTTTATATCCCATAGGACTATTTTCAGAACGTGTAGTAATCGTAAGTTTTGATACCGCTGCGATAGATGACAGAGCCTCTCCACGAAATCCATAAGTATTTAAGTTAAAAACATCTTCCTTTTCCTTAATCTTAGAAGTAGCATGCCGCTCCACCGACAAAAGCGTATCGTCCTTATCCATCCCAACTCCATTATCATTTACTTTAACATCCACTCCGCCTTTAAAAACCTCTATTTTTATCATCGAAGCCTTCGCATCCAGTGAATTTTCAATCATCTCCTTAATCATTGAAGCTGGATTTTCTACAACTTCCCCAGCGGCAATAATATTTGATACTTTTTCATCTAGTATTTTTATATATCCCACAATTTCTCCTCCTTTTTCATCAGTTTTTCTTTTTTAAGAAAAATACAGCCATCACACAAACAATTAATCCAGTAACCGCAGGCATCAACATTGAAAATGCACTCTTGCCAGTTAAAAGATAGCTGTTAAATATTTTAAAAAATGCAGCTGCTATTAAAATTACTAAAAGTAATTTCCAATTTTTTGTCCAAGTTGAAATTATAATAAAAATAAAAAAAATTATAACAGTAAAAAACAAGACAATTTTATCTATTGTCCATCCGCTTTTCAAATAATTTGATTCAAAATTTAAAAATTTTACAATTTCAGGATTAGTTATATTTGGCTTTGAAAACCAGAACATACTCGTAAATAGACCAAAAATAGAGATTGAAATTCCTGAAAACAGCTTTTTGTACGCACTCCAGATTATTGGAACAATGAATAGTGGTCTTATATACCAGCTCAGTATATTCCGATGTCGCTGAAATGCCCATGTAAAAAATATTTCATTATTAAAAAATAAATAAATTAAAATTATTGTCGCAATTCCAAATAATATACCTGTAACTATATCAAATTTTCTTAATTTACCCATTATTCAAAAACCTTTCTAAAATCATAATTTAACAGTTTTACTTACAATAACCTTATATTTTTTCCCAAAAATCCCTGCCAATTTTTCCAAATTCTCTTCTAGACAAAGCACCTTCACATTAGGTCCAGCATCCATCGTAAAATAGCATTTCTTCCCATTATTTCTCAAATTTTTTACAAAATCCATTGCTTCGTAAGTTTTTTCATTAAAATACGAAAATGGAGGATTTGCAGTTTCAGTTGTCTTGTGCATTCTAAGAGCATTCTCTTCTGTCAAAGTTCCCACTTTTTCAAAATCATTTTCAGCAAGATATTTTTTCATATTTATAAAATCAATTTCAGACTGCTTTACCCATTCATCAAAATACGTCGAAGTTTTGGCACAAAGTTCCATTCCATTTCGGCTTGAAATTTTCTTTTTATTTTCATTTAGCACAAGCACAATCATCGCCAGTTTCAAATCTGTCTTAACTTCACAAATCTCTCCAGTATCCTTGTCCCAAGCCGCAATTGGTCCAAAAAAACTTCTCGAAGAAGAGCCAGATCCAAATTTTGAAATTTGTGCAAGTTCAGATTGTGTATAGTTTTTTCCAAAAAGTTCATTACAAGCCTTTATTACAGCCGATAAACCGCTCGAACTGGAAGAAAGGCCAGCAGCTGTTGGCATATTATTGGTTGTAGAAATTTTTACCTTCTGACTTCTATTTTCCCTAAATAAATCCACAACTTTACTAATCTTTTCTGTATGTACACTATCCTGCAATTCTCCATTCAAATAAAACAAGTCTGCCATATCCGAGAATTTATCTTTGTAATCTCCATTTTTCATTTCTTTTTCAACTGAAATTTTAATATCCTCATCACTTATAAATTCCATCTCTGTTTCTGTAAACATATCGTTAAGAGTAAGGGAAATACTGCTTGTGGCAGGTATCATTTTTTTCGCATCTTTTTTTCCCCAGTATTTTACAATCGCAATATTAGCATAAGATTTAACTTTTACCATTTTTTCTCCTTTATTTTTTATTAAATTTTCTCTACCCAAATATTTTCCGCTCCACATTTGGTAAATCCATCCTTTATCTTTTCTACAATTTTCAAATTTTTTGCAAGTGCAATTACACAGCCTCCTAATCCTCCACCAGAAATTTTTGCTCCATTTGCCCCATTTTCAATCGCTGTTTTTACAAATAAATCTGTTTTTTTTATGGTTATGTTCAAGTTTTTGAGTTCTGTGTTTGCCTTTGTCATAATTTTTCCTATTTTATCGACCTTTTCTCCTTTGGGTTCACTATTTTCAGATAAAATTTTAGCCATTTCATCTGTCAATTCACCTAGTTTTTTTAAAGGAACATCAGCTTTGCTCCCTAAATTTTTCACATTTTGAATCGCTTCACTAGTATTCCCATAAATACCCGTATCTGCAATTACAAGATATGCATCAAGATTTAAATCAATGTATGAAAACCCTTTATTTTTTATAAATTTTATGGCTTTGTCACTAAGACAAGTTTTTGCATCCAATCCGCTTGGAGTTTGGTGAGCCACAATTTCTGCTGTATTTACTAATTTTTCCAATAATTCATCTTCTAAATTTTCTCCAAAATAGTTAAATATTGCACGAATTGCCGCAATGCTGACTGCCGCAGAAGAGCCCATCCCACGTTTTTGAGGGATTTGAGAAATTACTCTATACTTTATTTTTACATTTTCTTTTCTTAAATATTTTAATGCAGTAAAAATAGCAACTGAAAGAGTGTCTGTTTCATTACAAAAAAAACTATTTTTTGCCTTTTCCACTACACATTCTATTTCAATTTTTTTCAATGGAATAGCAATAGCAGGATATCCGTAAACGACAGAATGTTCTCCAATTAATATGATTTTGCTATGTGATTTTCCAATACCTATTTTTGTTTCTGCTTCTCTCATTTCACTTCATTCTCCTAATTTTAAATACCATTTTTCTTCTATTTGTTTTTTATATTATCTCATATTTTGACTTTATTTAAAAGAGATAAAAAATTTAAAAAAAGAAAAACGAGCCCAATGACCCGCTTCTTTTAATCTATCTAAAATTTTACCTTTTATTTTCTGTTTTGGTGGAAATGACGGGAATCGAACCCGTGTCCAAAATAGAAAGTCCTTACTATCTTCTACAAGTTTAGTCTATTTAACGCTTTAACCGTTAGATATTAAACAGACAAAAGTCTAAAGGCAAGATTATAGAATTTCCCTAAATGACATAATCATACATTTAGGTAAGCCATTAAAAATGACATCATCTAATGAGAAAATGGCATTCCCAAAAGAGATGAGCCGCTATCTTAGGCAGCTAATGCGTAATTATCGTTTCCGATTATTTTTAAATGGGTTTTAAAGCTCCCGCTTACTTGCCGATAATAATCTTTTTATCCTGTCGAAACCAAAACATTCCCTTAATTACTCTAATATTTAACTTTAAATAATTTTACCATAAAAATCTTTATTTTTCAACAGCCTATTTAAAATTTTTTAATGTTTTGGTGCAAAAAAGCTTATTACCCCATAAGATGCCAAAGTCATCACAGTTGCAGCTATTATTACTCCCAATCCAATATAAAAAAACGATTTTTTTCTCTCGAACTGAAGCAATGCCGCAATTAATGCACCTGTCCAAGCACCTGTTCCTGGAAATGGAATTGCCACAAACAGCATCAGTCCAATAAATTCTCCTGTTGCAAGTCCTTCACTACGTTTTTTAGCACGATTTTCTATTTTTTCAATAAATTTTACCAAGATATTACGTCTTTTCATAAATTCAAAAGCTTTTATTGAAAACAACAGGATAAATGGCACAGGAAGCATATTTCCTACAATCGAAACAATCATATTTAAGTACCAAGGCAATCCAATAGCAGCTCCGATCGGTATTGCACCACGAAGCTCAATTATAGGTAGCATTGATATAAGAAATATTCCTATCATTTTATTTAAAAGCGGTGCTCCAATTAAAGTTACTTTTATAAAATTTTTAAAAGATTCCATCATTTTTATTTTTAAATTTCTCCCTTATAGTTTATTTACGTTGATTTGAGATAACGTATAATCAGCTTTCGTATAAAAAACTGTATAAAAGTACTTCACTATTTCTATACAGCTTTTCATCTAATATATAATTTTTTTCAATAAAATTATTATTTTATAAAAAAATAAAGTTACAAATTTTTATTCTTTAACAAGTATCAATAGCATTTTGAAATTTCCCGTTTCAGCTTCTACAGCATGAGGTATATTTGCAGGAAGAACTGCACTTTCACCTTTTTTAACGATAAATGGCTTTCCATCAACATAATACTTACCTTCCCCATCAAGCACGGTAACCAAGGCATCTCCAGGAGCCTTATGCGGATCAAGGCTTTCACCTTTCCAAAAAGACATAATTGTCATTACCAAATTTGGTTTTGCCACTAAATTTTTACTTACAATTTTCCCTTCCTGATATTCAACAACTTCAGCAAGATTAAATGCATTTGCACTTTCTAGCATTTTTAACGTCTTATTTTCCATATTCTTATCTCCCATCTTTTCTCCAATTTCAATTAACTTTAAATTATCTCTCGCTTCAATAGAATAATTATGATTTGCTGTTATTTCAAGAAAATCTCCACTGGAAATTATTTTCTTATTACTTTCAATAAAAATCTCTCCATTACCATTAAAACAGTAATAATAACGATTCCCGAGCATAGCCTCTGCCGTTATTTCCTCATCTTTTGCCAAAGAAAATAAAGAAATATAGCTATTTGGCTGATTTAAGATTCTCATGCTTACAACTTCAGCTTCCTTTGATGTGATAAGTTCATTAAAATTTATTGGTTTTGCCATTTCTATTTTAACCATAAATCCCTCCTTATTGTTGCTTTAAAATAATTTTTAATTATTTTTATTATAGTATAACATATATTTTACAAAATATAAATTGATTTTTCAAAAAGAAAATTTAAAATGATGAAAAGAAAAATAAGAAATTATAGATAAAAAGAAAACCGACTATTTCTAGCCGATTTCCTAAAGTTGATCTTTTTAGAATTTAATTAAATCAATTATTTAGCAATTTTGCTTGCGAAGTATCCTAAAGTTCTGATTAATTGAGAAGTATAAGACATTTCGTTGTCATACCAAGATACTGTTTTAACTAATTGAGCATCTCCATTTTGAACAATTTTAGTTTGAGTTGCATCAAATAATGATCCAAAGTGAATTCCAACAATGTCAGAAGATACTAATGGTTCTTCAGTATATCCGAATGATTCGTTAGCTGCTTCTTTCATAGCTGCATTTACTTCATCAACAGTTACTTTTTTGTTTAAGATAGATACTAATTCAGTTAATGAACCAGTTGGAACAGGTACTCTTTGAGCAGCTCCATCTAATTTTCCGTTTAATTCAGGTACTACTAATCCAATTGCTTTTGCAGCTCCTGTTGAGTTAGGTACGATATTTACCGCAGCAGCTCTTGCTCTTCTTAAATCACCTTTTCTGTGTGGTGCATCTAATGTATTTTGGTCTCCTGTGTAAGCGTGGATAGTTGTCATTGTTCCAGTTACAATTCCAAATTTATCATTTAATGCTTTAGCCATTGGTGCTAAACAGTTAGTTGTACAAGAAGCTCCTGAAATAACTGTTTCTGAACCATCCAAGATTTCGTGGTTTACGTTGTAAACTACAGTTTTAACATCGTTTCCACCAGGTGCAGTAATAACTACTTTTTTAGCTCCTGCTTTTACGTGTTTTTCAGCTTTTTCTTTAGTTGCAAAGAAACCTGTTGCTTCTAATACTACATCTACTCCTAATTTACCCCAAGGTAATTTTTCAGGATCAGCTTCTGCAAAAACTTTAATTTCGTTTCCGTTTACTACGAAAGCTCCTTCTTTAACTTCAATAGTTCCATTGAATCTTCCTTGAGATGAATCATATTTGAATAAATGTGCTAACATTTTAGCATCTGTTAAGTCATTAATTGCTACAACTTCAAATTTATCTGTTTGTTCAGACATTAATCTCAATGCTAATCTCCCGATTCTTCCAAATCCATTAATTGCTACTTTAACTGCCATTTTAATAATACCTCCTAAAAATTTTAATATATATTAATTATATATTATTCCTTACATTTTGAGTATACCACATTTTTTTTGAATTTTCAACGGCAAAAATTAATAAATTTTATAGCTTTGTTTAAAATACTAAAATTCAAGAAAATAAATATTAAATTATAATTTTTAATCAAAAAAAAAACTACTATAATTTAGTAGCATCTATACACTATAATTTAATTTTTAAAATGGCTGGGCTGAATGGATTCGAACCATTGCATGCTGGAGTCAAAGTCCAGTGCCTTACCGCTTGGCGACAGCCCAACAACATCTTCATATTTTTATCCTTTACAGACATAAATCATTATACAAAAAAAAATTGATTTTGTCAACACTTTTTTTGTAATTTTTCAACATTTTAATATTGGGTGTATTGTATAATCAAGTGCAACACCTAAAACATATAAAAAAACATAGTAAAAATGATATACTGATATCTCCTACAAAATTAGAAAGGATCATTCTTACTATGTTAAGATAACAATAACATAAATTTATAGAAAAATCACTATAGATATTCAATTTTTAAATATACTTCAATATTTTTTATTCCTTAATTCCTCTTAGTGCTTTTTCTAAATTTTCTGATTCCCATTTTCCATCTACTTTTACCATTAATGCTGATAAATCTTGTAATATCACTTCTTCATCTGTAACTTTTTTAGCTTCTTTTTCATACATATTTATTCTTTCTTCAATTGCAATATTATAATAATTTCGTTTAGCAGGTTCATTTCCTCTTTCCTTCATAATTGCCTCCAATTCACTTTCGCTCATTTTAGCTCTTTCCAAAATTATTCTTTCTGTTTCATCATCTACTTCTAGCATATCTGGAACACTTTTCAAACTCTTAGATTTTATATCATAAACTACTTCTGCCTCACCATTTGAAAGATAATCTATTTGTTTTACATCAAATTTTAACTTTGTTTCATTTGCTGTAATTCTTGAAATTTCTCTTGCGTATTTTTCCACAATCTCTCTTTTTAAAGAATTGCTGATAATATAATCCTTTTTAAACAATTTGCTGTATGCTTCCTTTTCAAGATTTCTTTCATTATCTCTTATTCCTTCATTTACAATTGTGAAGAAAAATGAATTCAGTCTGCTTTGAAGTGCTCTTTTTATTGCCATATCCTCATTTGCCTGTGTTCCTGCTGTAAAAGCATTTCCTGCAACAATCATCATAATTAAAAATAATAATTTTTTCATGCTCTTCTCCTTAATAATATTTTTATCTTTCTATTAATATTATACCATATTTTCAAAAAAATTTTTTAATAAATTAAATTTTTTTACTTTAGTTCACTTAATTCCCATTGTCCGTTTACTTCAGTCAATACTGCTTTTTCATTTGCTGAAATTACTGTTTCTAAACTTGTATTTTCCAAGGCTTTTCCCATAATATCCAAAATTTCATCTACCATAATGTCATAAATCCGCACTTTTTCTGATTCATTTCCATTTTTTACCATTAAAGCTTCTATTTCATCTTCACTTTTATAACCTGATTTTTTTAAAACATTAATTCTAACATTCTCTTCAAATCTTTTTTCTATTCCCTCCAACGCCTTATCAAAATCCTTCATTTTTACATTATACACTACTTCAACATTTTTATTATCAATAGATTTAATATTTTTAACTTCAAATCTTAATTTCATATTTTTCAAATAAATATCAGAACATCCTTTAGAAAATTTTTCTAATATCTTTTTTTTATTTAAATCACTAATTTTATAATCTTTGTCAAATAATAAATCTGCATTATTACTAAAAGAATCTTTAATCACTTCCGCTAAAGTCTGATTTTCAACTATTTTCTTAATATTTTCCATATCTTTTTGAAAGGCATTTTCAATTTTAATTTTCTCACTTCCTGATACCATATTCATCGATGTATTCCGATTTTTTTGCACTGTCGTCCCTGCAAGTGCATTTCCCATTACTGCCAACATCAATACAAATAATAATTTTTTCATAAACTCTCCTCACTTTATCTTTTATTTTTCTTTGTCAAAATTATAACATACTTTCTTAAAATATTGAAAATAATTTTTTTCATTTATTCTTTTATCTAATTATTTTTTAATATTAATATTTTTTAATCTCTTCCACCATATTTCGCTTCAATATTTCTATAATCTTCTCCCAATATTTCATTTACAAATTTAAAAAAATCTAAATTTTCATTTTGAGCTGCAAAAACTGTTAATATTTTATCTTCATTTTTATCATCGTAAACATAAAATTTATTGTCTTTGCTGTCAGTTCCTCTTCTTAAAAATACTCCTTCTGAAATTTCTTCATCTTCTTCTTTTTTTCCAAAAATAAGAATTCTAACAATTTTTTCTTTTTCTTTCAGATCTTTTAATTTTATTTTTTTCTCAAAATCTTTATTTTTTCCTAAAAAAATAAGTTTACAATTTAATCCGCTACATCCAAATGTCCAATCAAAAATCTTTTTCTCCTTGTCTATTCTCGTTTCGATATAGTCAAATTTTTTTTGATTAACAATTTGTTTTATTTGATCATCATCTGAAAGTGATTCAAAATTTTTTCTCTTTTCTTCTAAATAACTATCGTTTTCAATAGTTTCACCCTTTTCCGAATTTTCCATAATCCTTTTAAACATTTCAGTGCCTTGAAGTTTTTTTGTCAATTTTTCAAGTTTTGTAATTTCTTTTTCTGACATTTCTCCAAAAAATCCTTTCAAAGCCATTACCATCTGAATAGTCATAACAGTCATCATTTCCTTATTTTTATTATATTCCGCCACTTCCTTAGAAATCTTTTTATTCGCAATTTTATTTATAAAATCATTGACCATTCCTTCAGTATCACCTGTAAACGCTTTTAAGATACCACAAACCATAAAAAAAGTTAATTGATCAGAATAGGCTTCTTCATCAGAAATTCTGTATTTTTCTAGCAAATTTTTATTATCAAGTATTTTATCAATTTCATCCATTTTTTGCGTTATTTCATCTATTTTCTGTTTCATTAACTTAGAATTTCCATCTTCTTTTATATTTTCCGTTTCTTTTGATATATATTCAAAAAAATCTATTCCCTTCAAATAATACTGATTATTGCTAATCTTTTTAACTTTTTCAAAATACTCATTTTTTGTATCTTTGTTTTTGGAACAATTCCAGAAGTCCTTTCCCAAAACGAAATTTTTTCTATCTTCAGGAATATCCATTTTCAAATATTCTGAAACATATTTTTTCTTCTGAGGATCGTTTGGTATCCCAGTCACAAAATACGATTCTATCAATCTTTCCAAGGCAACATAATTTCTTTTATCTTTCTGATAAAGTTTTTCCCATTCATCCTTACTTTCAGTTGCCCTTTTCCCATCTCCATCTTCTTCTACAAATCCTTCTCCAAATTTCTTATCCAATTTTACAGTTTCATCAATTATTTCTTGTTTAACACCTGCTTTTGACAAATCTTGCTGGATTTTTTCTTTCATTGTTAAGGCGGCTAAATTTAGATTTATTAAAAAAAGGACTATGATTAGAAATATTTTTTTCATGTTATTTTACTTGTATAATATAGTTACATTATACAAGCTCCTTTCTTTAAATTTCTTATATTGATTATATATTTTTTATTTTAAATATTTTTATAATTTTTTTTTATTTCCACAAATACCTATCAATTTTTTTACTAATTTTATGTAAAAATAGCAAATTTAAAATCATCAGAAATCCAATTATTATAACACATAAAATTAAAATAACTAAATTAATTTCTTTATTTAAAATAACATTCCAGATTGTTAAAATTCCTAAAGGGAAAATTATAAAAGAAGTCCGACTTCCTGGTGAAAACTTTCTATATCTAAGCGCATCATACATATGAGGTACTAAATGTGCAATATATACAATAAATAATGACAGTACCATTTCATACATACTAATCTCACTTGCTATAAAAAGTAATGTTGATAAAATTATAAATTCTTCAGCAATCATTAATGAAATTGTTTCTGTGGATGGATAATTCCCTTTTTTCTTCACAAATAATTCATTTTTCATATCTTTTACAACTTTATTTTTTTCTATAAATTTTTTTACAAAAATTATTTCTTCAAATTCGTGTATCATAAACAACACTATTGCTATAAATGACAATTTATATATTTCCATTCTCACATCTCCTCCTCAAAAATTGAAATCGTAATCCCTTCTAGCTTCACTTTTTTTACCAAAAAATTTCCTTTTCTACTCGAAGCTAGATAGGCACAAGGCTCAGAAACTCCGTATACTCCAATTTGATTTTTTACAAATTCTGAACGCTCTTCGACTAAATCTTCTACTTCCAAAATTTTTTCTTTTTCAAAAAATTCTATTGGAATATTTAATTCAGTCATTGCTTCTAAAAGTCCAACTTCATCAGATTTTACCCAAGCGGATGCGACTTTTTTTATCGAGTCTATTTCTAAATTTTGAGTTTTCATTACATAATTTATTTTTTCGATGATTTTTTCTTTCGCTGTATTTCTTTTGCAACCGATTCCGAGAATAATATTTTTGGGAATAATTTTAGAAATTTCAATATTTTTTCTGTTTGAGACAATTATTGCTCCAGCACAATTTTTATTGCTTTCTACGATATTTTTTGGCAAATGAATGCTTACATTTTCTCCATTTACGATAAGCGAAGTAACTCTTTTGGCATCGTCCAAACTTTCTAATTTTGCTTTAATTTTTTTTGACAATGTGTCAACCGCAATTTTTCCACCAACATCAGATGCTGTTGTAATTACTGGGATTGCTCCAATTCCATCCGCAATTTTTTTACATTCTTCATTTGCCCCTCCAAGATGTCCTGAAAGCAATGAAATCACAAAATTAGCGTGGTCATCAATCGTTATAACTGCTGGGTCAGTATCTTTACTCTTAAATTTTCCTTCAATAATTCTCACAACTGCTCCAATCGCCGCAACGAAAATATGTAAATCATATTTATCAAATGTTTTTTCTAATAAAATTGGCACTCGCTCATTTATCACAAACAAATTTTCCACATTTTCACTTTCAAGATTAAGCATATTTGCCACTCTTTGTGATACATAAATATGCAAATTTTTATAAACATTATTTCGTATTTTTAGACAGGTTTCATATCCGTTTTTACTTACACAATATACTGCTGTTCTCATTTTATCTCCTTTTTTATATTTTTTAAATCTATAATTTTAATCTTTTATACAATAATTTCTTTTCTTTTTTTGGTATTTTACTTTTTTCTATAATTTCTTTAGATTTTAAAATTTCCAAAATTTTCTTTTTATCATCTGATTCAAAATGAATAAAATCTTCAATTAATCCTTCATATTCTGGTACTTTTCTAAATACATATTTTTTTAATACTAATTTAGAAAGTTTACTTTTTAAAAGTTTTATCCAATTTTCTATCAAATCTGATTTTTTAATTTCTTGTATTTCATTTTCAACTATTAGTTCTTTCGTATAAGTTTTCCCCAAAATACTGTCTATAAAATATTTAGATACTTTTTTTACACGAAGATAAACTATTCTCTGTTTTATAATAAAATATATAATAAATATTAAATTTAATCCTAAAAGTTGATAAAAACTCTCATAACTAAAATTCTGATATTTTAAATGATAAATTAAATAAATAATTGGTTCAAAAAATAAATAACAATTTGTCATTCCTGCTGAAAAACCTCCCTCTATCTCTCTATAATTTATAAGTGCATCCCAATCTAAAATAAGGAAGATTATTCCTATAACTAATGAAATTATCCAATAATTAATTTGTAAACTTCCCATTAACATAAGCATAATTCCTGTAAATTGTAGACATAAAGGAATTAAAGTTATATAAAAAACATAGCCTGAAATTGCTTCATTACTTATTTTTTTCATTTTATATTTAAACATCATATTTTCTATATTTAAGAAAAATGGTTTTGAAAAAATCCAATTTTTTAAAATATTTTCATTACTATTTATACATAAACCCAAAATTTTGTTATATTTTAGAAAAAAATATTTTTTAATAAATTTTTTTATCCCTTTTTCTGAATTGGCTTCGTATTTTTTTAATATTTCCTTCAATTCACTTTTACCATTATTCATAAGGTTATATTTAAAAAAATCCTTATCAAATTTATTTTGATTTAAAATCTTATCTATTTTATTCGCAAATCTCAAATTATCAGTTTCAACACACTTATCACCTTCAAAAATCAAACTGTAAATTTTATTTATATCTTGTGTCGTACATTCTTTTTTCAATTTATCAAAAAAATTTTTTCTTTCCAAAAAGGAAAATGAAATATTTGATGACTCATAATATTCTTTTAATAATTTTTCTACCTCACCATTTTTAAAATATTGAAATTTTTCTGTTTCTAAGATTGTTTCCTCAATCTCTTCATCAACATCATCTTCTTCATAATCATTTATTGATAAATAATATTCAGGATAAAATTTTTTCAACGCTTTGTAATATTTATTATATTTTTCTCGATTCCAAAAAATTATATCTTTAAAATATTTAAAAATTTTAAATAATTTTATTTTCATAAATCCCTCTAGTCCATAAAATTCTAAACTTCCATCTCAAACACATTAATCACAGGCGTTTCATAAGGATGAACCTCCTTAATTAAATAATACGCTAACTCACAAAATTCTTTTTTCACTCTAAATTTCATAATTTTTTCATTAGCAACACTGGATTTTCCAACTTCTCCATCAAAAGGATTCCCACCTTCCAAAGTTTTCCAATGTCCAATTCCATCAATTGTAGAATAAACATCTGCATAAAATCCTTCTGTCAAAAGATTGTATTTTTGTAAGTTTTCCACAATTTTTTCCACATAATTTTCTGGAACAAAAACTTCAAAACAGCTGTATTTTTCTTTAAATTCAAGTTTTGAGCTCAATAAATTGTCATTTTCATAATTTAAATTCAAATAAAAAAATGGTGTATTTTTAAACAATAATTCTAAAAATATTTTGTCGCCTTCCCACAATTTTAAATCAAAAATTTCTTTTTTGGGAATCCATTTTAAGTTGCCTTCGTCACATTCATGCTGATTTCCTGAAAAATCCGAACTTGTATAAAGATACATAAATAGCGACTCATCATCGTTGTAATTAAAAATCACAAGTCCACGAAATTCATAACTATTCAATTCGTAGCCAGTTTCTTCTTGAACTTCTCTTTTTAAGCACTCTTCAGGTGTTTCCCCAGCTTCCAATTTTCCGCCAATTCCTAGCCATTTTCCTTTATTTATATCATTTTCCTTTTTGGTTCTATGTAGCATTAAATATTTTTCATCTTTTTCTAAATAACATAATGTCGTAATCATTTTTATCTTCCCTTTTTTATTTTATTTATAAAATATTATACCATATAGTTATGTTGATTTAGAATAGTGTTAGAAAATTTTAATATTGAAATTTCTAGTAAACTAAAAAAAACTTACATAAAAATTTTTTTTATGATAGAATAGTAAAAATTATAATTTTAAAGGAGGAAATTAATGCCTAGAAATAAAAAAGAGGGAATTATTTTTGGAGTTACAATGTGTTTTTTAATAGTTTGTGGAATGAGTGCCTATAATTTGACTCTTGTTGAAAAATTGAGATTACACAAAGTTATGGACACTCTCTTAAAAAGTTTTGATTGTACATTTCAAATATTCGTGATTTTTATCTTTTACTGTTCCTTTATTTATGCTATATCTCTCATCTCTTGAAGTTTTAAAACTCTCATAATCTGCACCCTCTAATATTTTCCCATTACAATAAATATGGTCTTTATCTTTTGCGTAAGAAAATCCCTCTGCATCCATATTTTCAAATATTGTAAACGAATTTTTATCTGCAAAAACTTTAATTGGGTATTTATTTATTCTAAAAATATCATAAAAATAAATTTTATTCCTATCTTTCGCATAACCATTTCCTATAACTTCAAATGTTTTTGTATCTGCACCTTCTAATTTTACAAAATCATCTATTTCTGAATTATAGTAATAGACACTTTTCTTATCTTTTATAAATTCATACTCCAAAGGTTTAAAAGTTTTTTTATCAATATTTTTTAATTCCTTCGCTCTATATTCATTTAGCCATCCATCAGACAAAAAATATAATTTTTTATTATTCTCAAAAAACATTTTGTTATGTTTCAAATTTTCATTTATAAATTTAAAATCTTCAGCAGGAGGTGTTCCTGTTATTTTTTCCATAGAAAAATATGGACCATGATAACCTTGTTCAACAATAATTTCCCCTATTCCAAATATATAAATTTTGTCCTTATCTAGTGCAACGTCTTCAGATATTAACTTAAATGTATTATAATCCACTCCTTTTAGTTCATTAATTAATGTTCCATAAATAGCAAATATTCTTTCCCCATCTTTCAAAAAATATTTTTTCTCTACTATATTTTTTACATTTGGTTTAATCAATTCAAGATTTTTAAAATTTATTTTTAATTTTTCTTGTTTAATATTTACAAGATTTTCTGAATTTTTTACTTTTATACCTAAATAATAAACACCTTCATCATCTACTGAAATTTCATCATTTAATCTTCTTCTTCCTTTGCTTATTTCTATATCATATTCTTTATTTCCAAAAACTTTCCATTTATTACTAACATTCCCCGTAAATGATAAATTTCCTATAAAAAATAATAAAACAAATATTTTGAAAAACTGTCTTTTCATAATCTGCACTCCTTTTTTAATCACATCTTTTACCAAATTCATCATATTCTTCTCTTGTAGTAATCTTATTATTTTTATCCAAAAAAATCCAATTATAGAACTTTCTCCCATCTCGTATAACGCCTTTTATAACTACTTTTTCTCTCAAATTATCGTCTTTTCCCTTACTAAACCATTTATTGAAATATCGAAGAAATTTATTTTTAATTTCCACAAAATCTGTAACTTCTATTTTAGCATTTATTTTTTTGCCATTTAACCTATAAATTGAAACATCTTTTTCAAAATCTTTTTCTTCAATTTCAATAATATTATTTTCTACTTCCAATTTTTTCCATTTCTTAAGATTATTCCATTCTTCCAAAGTCATTTTTATCATATCAAAATCTTTAATTGGCTTAAAATCACGAAATTCTACAATTGTGTATTCTTTAATATATTTTCTTATTTCTTCCTTTTCTAAAAATTTACCATCCTCAAAGATAACCCTGTTCACATTATTTTCTTCAATAAATTTCATTATATTCTCAAAACCAATTTCCCGTGTTACAACATCATCAAAAATTTCTGTTTTTTCTTTCCAAATTGATTTATACAGTCCAACTTTTTTCAGTTCTATTCGAAATTCCTTCTTGTCTATTTTTTCTCCCGCTTTTATTTTCTCAAGAAGTTCAATTAATTTTTTTGAAAAATCAACCTTATTTTTATGAATTATTTCTTTCAAATACCTAATTGTGCTGTTTCTCAAAATATCATAATTTCCGAAAATTTCATTTTTCAATTTTTCATCATTCGTAACTTCATTTTCATAACATTTCCACGAATAATCCTGCCCATCAAAACAATGAAATATTTTATCTCCCTTTTCTTTCTCAAAATCATAATAAGAACAGCTATACAGCAGATCATCTTCCCTTCTCAAATCAAATGCCACATAATTTTTATCTTCTTTTGCTTCTCCAATATGCAAAAAACATTCTGCTTCAAAAAAAGAATCATTTTTCTGATTTTCAAGTTTTATAATTTCCATATTTTTTTAATCCCTAGGTAATAAATAGTATTTTATCACTTCATTTTATTTAACATCTCTTCAAATTTTTCAACATCTTTAAACTTCCACTCATTCCCGATTTTATTTAATTCATTCGTTACTTTATCCGTCATATAATTTTTAGGATTTCGCACTCCTTCTCTTAACATTTCATTTATTATATCTTTCCGTTTTTTTACTTCTGAAGGACTTAAAAAATCTTCATCGTCTTTCATTTCATATCCATATTTTTTAAAAAATCTTTTTTTCATTTCTTTATCATCTAAAATTTTATCCGAATCAGGAATAACCACTTCATAAGTAACAGAAACTTTTGTATTTGATAAATATTTTATAGTTTTTACATTAAATTTTGAATTGTCAAATATTTCAGAAAAAAAACTAGGAAGTTCTTTTGATAGCAATTGCATACTCTCTTTTTCTTCTTTGCTCATTTCATTATTTACTTTACTTGCTACAGAAAAATAATATGAAATCATTTCTTGTAATACTTTTTTAGGATATTTACTCACTGTTTCTTCAATTTTCTTATTCTCCAAATCAATCTGCTCTTTTGATAAAGTAACATTTTTTTGCTTTATTACTTGATATTGCTCTGCAAAAATTTGCATGGAAAATATAAATAGAATTATTGTTATTAGTTTTTTCATTATTCTTCAACCCCTCTTCTAAACTCATGCGAAAATGTCTTATCATAAAGTTTAGATTTAGAATATTTATCCCCCATAAAGTTTCCAACCAAAATTTGTGCAGTTTTCGTAATTTTCTCATCTTTCACTTTTTGAGCAATGTTTTCCAATGTTCCCATAACAATTTTCTGATCTTCCCAAGTTGCTCTTTGAACAATTGCAATTGGTGTTGTTTTATCATAATGCTTTAATAATCTTTTTACAACTTCATCAATCATTTGCACAGATAGGAATATTGCCATCGAACATTTATGTGAAGCAAGGCTTTCAAGACTCTCTGTTTCAGGGACAGTTGTTCTTCCTTCCAGTCTTGTACAAATTATCGTCTGACTCACATCAGGCAAGGTAAATTCTTTTTTTATTGCAGCAGCGGCAGCTACAAATGAACTCACTCCTGGAATTACTTCATATTCAATCCCATATTCATCCAGAATATCCATTTGTTCCCTTATTGCTCCAAAAATACTTGGATCTCCAGTATGAACCCTTGCTACCAGTTTTCCTTTTTTCTGTGCCTTTATCATAACTTCCATCACTTCGTCCAAGTTCATTGAAGCGGAATTATAAATTTCAGCTCCATCCTTATGACAATCAATAACCTCTTTTGGAACCAACGACCCCGCATAAATTATTACATCTGCTTCCTTTACAATTTTTTGCCCTTTTACTGTAATCAATTCAGGATCTCCTGGTCCTGCTCCTATGAAGTATACTTTTTTCATAAAATTACCTCTTTCTTTTTTATATTTTTTTATTTTCTATCAAATATTCCGCTCTCTCTTTATTTTTCTGTTCATCTTCTACAATAATTTTCCCAATTTCCCAATAAGTCTGCACAAGAATATTATTAATCTTTACAAACACCTGTTTCTTTGCATTTTCCATCAATTCTTTGATTTGCAAATAAACCATACTACTCTCAATTCCTTTTTCAATTTTGCTCATTTTTCCCCCATTTATATTAATTTCAAAAATAACTTATCAAATATTTTTTACTAATAACTAATTTTTTGTTCCACATTCGGATTTTGAACCGCTTTCTTATATAATTCCTTTAATTCTTCAAAATGATTTCCATTTTTTTCTCTGTATTCTTTTTCCTTTTCTGTCAATTCCCTATTATACGGATTATCTCCCAAACTGCTATGAAGTGCAACTCCAAATTGTGTTATAATATCAAATTTCATAATTTCTTGCGACAAACTCTTATCTGTATAAAATTTATAACCATCGTAATTTGAACCTCTTCCAGCATCATAATAAGTATTGTTATTATATTTTATCTTTACAATATTTTTTATTTCTTTTTTTGTTTTTCTTTCATAAATAACTGCTTTGTTGTTTTCCACCAATTCAGCAATATAATTACGAACATAATCCAATTTTTTATCTTTATCTGAAATACTATTTTTTATATTCTTTTCTTTTTTATCTCTATTTTTATTGTATAATTCCAATAAATCACTTTTTCTCACTATAATATCAAAATTTTCAGTTTTATACGTTACTATATTCTTTTTATCATTTGGCAATACATAACTCAAATTTATTTCCTTTTCAAAAATTTGACTTAATTCTATGTATCTTTTTTTCTTCGTATCATAAGTTCCTTTTACAATTGTTTCTGCTAGTCCTTGAATTGCTACTCCAAGTAACAAAATAAATAATATTTTTTTCATAATAATTCCTTCTTTCTTTTAGTTCTTAAATTTTAACTACTTCTTATTAAATATCCCCATCAATCTTGTTTTCAACACAATTTCCCCTTTCATTTTTATTATTTATTTTCAAAGTTCCCAAATAAAATCCCATATTAACAACTATCGCATAAACAAAATACCTCGACTCCAACGTCTTTATAATCCCGATTTTTTCAATACTAATCTGAGTTTCTTTAAAATACATCAAAACTTTATATGGAAAAGTATAAATTATTGCATAATAGTCTTCTTTATACCAATTAAAACCCATAAAAATAAATATTCCCATAATCACTAAACATCCTACTATTGTAAGCATCCTTACAAGCTCAATTTCTTCATCATTAAAAAATTTTTTTATAAAAAATCCAAAACAAATATTAATCATAACAAATGGGATTAAAATACTAAATTGCATTCTATCTTCATAACTTTCCATTGGAATTGTAAATATTTGAACTCCAAAACAAATTGCAAAACTAGGAATCAAAAAATACATTGTAATAAACCACAATATAATTTTAGAAACTTTAGACAAATAACTTCTCCTCTTTATTTTACTTCTAAATATTCCTAAAATGAATAATCCGTTGAAAAAACATAATTTTATAACTCCAATAATATCTATTCTAAATAATAATACTACTGATAAAATTATAAAAAATATTGGCAATTTCAAAATTTTATCATTTTCATATTCGGTTTTTTTCCCCATGAAATAAAACATTAAGCCAAAAATTATTCCAGTTATTATTGAAAACATTCCTCCAAAAAATAATCGAAATGGCAAATCAAAACCATAATCCCAATCATATTTTCCTATGAAAAAATAAAATACAAAAAATAAAATTTGAAGAATTATAAACTTTGCCAGTTCTATTTTTTTTAAAGTGTTTTTAGAAATCTCTTCCACTCCTTAACTCCTCCCTTCTTCAATATCATTGTCGAAAAATAAGGAACCTTCTCTACACTCTCAATATCCCAATAAAAAACTTCATTCTCTTTCCCGCAATCTGAAACAATTACAGCATTTTCTTTATTCCCAGTTTCAATAATCGCTTTTTTTATTTTCTCAAAATCTCGGCTAATTTTCATTAACACTAAATTTTGATTATTTTCAATTTCTTTATAAACATCAGTCTTTCTATTGACAGAAACTACTTTTAAATCTTCATCTCCAATCATTAGCGGTATATTAAGCCTTGCCGCAATACTGTTAAATGAAGTTATTCCCGCAATAGTTTCAATTTCCACATCATCTGAAATATGTTCCAAGACGTAAGTGTAAGTGCTATAAGTCATCGGATCTCCTATCGTTAAAAATGCTACCTTTTTCCCTTTTTCCAATTCAGCACTTATTACATCCGCATTATTTTTTCTAAAAACTTTTCTCGCTTCCACATCTTTTATCATCGGAAACTCCAAAAATAGCTGCTCCACATCAGGCTTTACATACTCTTTTACAATATTAAAAGCTGTACTTCCTTCTCCACTTTTCGCCTCAGGCAGTACAATTACATCTACCTCATGCAACCTTTTCGTCGCTTTAACAGTTATATTTTCAGGATCTCCTACTCCGACACCAATACCGTAAAATTTACCTTTTTTCATATTTCACTCCTTTCTCTTCTCACTTCCCTTAAAAAATTCACTCATTTTTTCAAATTCTAACTTTTTTACTTTTAGATAATTTTCATTAATTATGTAAAAATTTTTTTGCTTTCAACTATTTTCCCAACTTTTCCTCAATAAATTTCTTTAATACAGGAATATGGCTCAATTCTGGAGTTTTACTTGCATAAACCATTGTCACATTTCCCTTTTTCAACTCTTCCAATATTACATCCTCAAATTCCTTAAAATCCGAATTTTCTTCCAATTCTTTTCTGTAATTTTCAGAAAAATTTTCAAAGTCAATAATCCCTTTATGATAATTTTGTCTCAATTCTTTCGATGGCGTAATAATTTTTGCCCAATAATCAATTTTTGCATTTTCCTTTTTTAGCCCTCGAGGCCACAATTTATCAACTAATATTCTAAAGCCATCTGCTTTTTCAATTTTTTCATAAGCTCTTTTCCATTTAATTTCAAATTTCATAGTTCTCTCCTTTTCTAAAATCAAAAATCTTATCAATTTTACAACTATTTGTCAATCATTTTTCATAAAATCATTTTAAATATTATACCATATTTGTTACGTAAATATTTCGATAACACAACAATTTTTAAATTATTTTTCCACCAAAAAAATATTTTCTGAAATTTTCTTTTTCATAATTCCACCAAATTGATTTTTGTAAAGTTCAAAATATTCTGAAAATTCGCAAGAACAATTGTATCCTAAAATTTCCATCTCAATTCCAAATAACTCAACATTGAAAGGAAATGGCGAAAATCCATTTTTCAAATAAAATTTCTTTCGACTTTGACGCTCTTCGTAATTTTTAGCATTTTCATCCTCAGCATTTTCAATCTCAAGAAAAAAACGATAATTTTTGTAATATTCCTTCAAAAAAGATAGCGTTTTAGAGCCATATCCATAACTTCTAGCTTCTTTGGTTATTGCCAAATAATCTAGCAAAACCAAGTCTCTATGTTTCAGTGCGATTGCTAGACCTTTAAATTCGTACGAATTTCTGTTTTTCTCATCAGTTTTTTTCTTCTCGATTGAAAAAACTTCAAAATTTCCTCTTAATACTCCGATTAATATTAATCCGAATGGCTTTTTTTCCTCTTTTGGAAATGAATTTTGATATAATTTGTAAATATTTCTAATTTGTTTTATTGATTTTATTTTTCTTAATTCCAATTTAAAATTCTCCTTTTATTAGTAAAACTGAATATATTTTAATATAAATTTTCTAATCTTTGTTTAGTTTATCCTGTTATTTAAGTTTTTTTCTTTTAATTTGTATGATTGTTTATAAAAAAATATAGTGAAATTAGGATTTAAAAAGTTAAATATAATTGAAAATATATACTTAATATGATAAACTTTATAAAACATTTTAAATAAAAAAATAAGAAAGAAGGGATAAAAATGAAAAAATTATTGATTATTATTTCATTATTTATGACAAGTATTTTGGGATTTGCAAATGTAAAACCTCTTGATGTTGATGTAACAGAAGGTGCAAAATTACCTAATTTCGAATTAAGAGATTTTCAGGGAAAATATACAAAAAGTAAAAAACTATTTGGAGATGGAAAACCTACACTTTTTATTTTTGCTGCTGAATGGTGTCCTTATTGTCAGCGTGAACTATCTGCTGTACAAAAATTTTATGAAGAAAATAAAGATAATATAAATGTCGTAGTTGTATTCACAAGAAGAAAAACCAATTTATCATCAACTAAAAAATATGTGGAAGAAAATAAATTTACCTTCCCAGTATATTATGACTCCACAGACTCACTTATGAAAGCCTTCAAAGTAAAAACTGTTCCATACAATTTAATTATTAAGGATTCTAAAATTCAAAAAGATTTGGGTGGATCAAAAACTTATGAAGAATTGAAAGAAGCATTCTATTTGAATTATTAATTTAGAAATATTTTATATTTTAGACATCAACTATTGAAGGCTCTTTTGCAGGAGGAGTAGGATATGCTTTTGATAGAGGAGCTTTCAAATTAGGATGGTAATCGAAATTTTTAAGGAGGTAAAATTTATGAATAAGAAATATCAAAATATGATAGTTATAATGGCTTCAATATCGTCAGCCATAATTGGTGGTAGAATAATTGATGAATATGGATGGGTTATAGGTTTAATAACAGCTGCAATTACAGGTGCTATTGTTGTATTGCTTGGAAAAATTATATTAAAGTTTCTTAAAATTAACAGATAGATTAAATAAATATGTATTTATTATAAAATTATAACCCTTAACCTAATCCTAATAAAACTTTTATTTAAATAGAGAGTTTCTAGTTTTTAGGAACTCTTTATTTTTAAAGAAAGAGAGGTGGAAAAAGATTTTTTCGATATTTAAAAGATATTGTTGTGTTTTACAAAAGGATGAGAAGGATTGCGGACCTGCCTGTATATTAACAATAGCTAAGCAATATAATTCAAATTTTTCAATTGCCAAGTTACGGCAAATATCAGGAACAGATAGAAACGAAACTAATCTTGCAGGAATGATAAAAGGGCTGGATTATTTGGGATTTGATTCAAAGGCAGTGAAAGAGGATAAAAAAATTGATAATAGTGTGTCTTTTCCTATAATAGCACATATTCAAACCACAAATAATTTTTTACACTATGTGGTTGTTCATGATTTATATTTATTTTGAAGGAAGAATTTAAAAACAGGATGCTAAAACTACCATCCTGTACCATATATTATATTTTGAGTTTACACAAAATTATGGACACTCTAGATAAAATTTATAAAATTCTATATCTCTAACACCTAATAATGATAAGCTCTGTCATCAATCTTTTCAAATTTCAAAACTTTCCCATCATTAGTAGTCAAAATCAAAAGATTATTATTAAATTCTATAGTTTTAGAATCTTGTAATAATTTTAAATATTCAAATTCAATTTTCATTAAATTTTCTGGTCCAGCCATTTTTGTAGAACCAACTGGTCCAATTTTAATGCTGTCATTCTTGATTTCACAATTTCCAAAATAGTTGTTTATTCCAGAATTTCCATTAATCTTGTTTTCAGCAAAAGAAATTGTTATTTCTCCTTCTTTTTCTGGAAAGGAAGTTTGTCCCATTTCGACAAGTTTCCATTTTGTATTTTTTAATTTTTTACTCAAATCTAATTTTTTAAACGTCCAAACTTCTCCATTTTTATTTCTCAAGCTCAAAGTTGTGTTATTATAATTTATTCTTGGAGAATTTTGCAAAATATCAAAAAATTTTAACTCAATTTTCATTAATTCTTCTGGTCCAGCCATCAAGGTTGCCGCTGTTTCAGCAGTTAAAATTGAATTATTTTTTATTTTATATCCTCCAAAATAACTATTCACACCTGAAAATCCACTAATTTTACCGTCTGAAAAATTAATCGTAATATTTGCCCCTTCTGGAATTGGCAATTTTTGACCTTTTTTACTAATTTGTGATAATTCCCAAGAAGTTTTATTCAAATTGTAAACAGTTCTCTTTTTTACTTTTGTACTTAATCCAATACAACTAAACAGAAAAACTGTTAAAATTCCAAATAAATAAAATGTTTTTTTCATTTTAATTCCTCTTCTCTTTTTAAATTTTTTATTTTATAAAATTTATAATTTTATCCTATTTATTGGCTATTTCTAAAATTAATTTATCTAATATCAAGTATCTTATCACTACGCACTTCGAGTGTCAATAAATTTTTTTATTAAAAACTTAGTTAAATTCAGATCTTTTCTTCAAAAAAATACATCCCATAATATCAAATTCTTTTGAATATTAAAGGATGTATTTTTTAGAATTTAACTCAATTAGAAATTAATTCTAACTCCTGTCGTGTAAACATTGTTACTTCCTTTACCTTTTCCACTGTCAATTGAACCATCATAGTTTACATACCAACCAAAACTTTTATTTACTTCAGTTAGTGCACCTGCTCCTACCCAAGTTTTATTTTTTGAAAGTCCAATACCTTTTACTTTGAATTTTGCTCCTGGAAGTCCTGTATATCTTGCATCAAAGCTCAAATCCTCATCTTTAAAAGCTTTTTGGTGTGTTACATATCCCTGGAAAGTCGTTTTGCTTCCACTATTCCAATTTACAGATTTTCCGACTCTAAGTCCTACTAATGCTGCGGTTTGATTATAAGTTTTTTTCTCCGCTGTAAGTCCAAATTGGCTATCTTTTTCAGAAAACGAACCTCTTTGAACTGTGTCGTGAGTCAATCCAACAAATGGTGTTACGACAAAATCTCCATTTTTATTTTTTATATCATATCCTGTTTCCAAGTACCCTGAATAGACTTTGTCATTGTGATTAATCTTTGCTTGAGAATAATCATTACTACCTAAAATGATGTCCCTTTCAACATCACTGTCAACAAATCCTGCTCCCAAACGACCTTGCAAATATAATGGATTATTTTTATTGCCTAATCTTCCGTACAACGAAAAACCAAAATTATTTGCATCGGATTTTCCTCCGTATCTGTCAAACTTAACATCGGCTTTTGAATAAGACAACGCTGTCCCTAAAATTAAATTTTCACCAAATTGTTTGTCAATTCCAACTTGTCCACCAAGTACTTTTGTGTCTCCTGTTCCATATCCGTCTTGTTTTAGTTTACCATTTGCTCCAAAACCTGATACCCAAAGTCCAAATTTATCCCCGACATTGTCAAGTGTTCCAAGCATTACAAGTCTATTGGATAAATCTTTATTTACAGTTTGTGAATGTCCAAAAGTCAACGCTTGAGCTGATGCGTAAATTTGTCCTGATAAACTGTCTAAAATTGCTGCTCTTGCTGTAGAAGAAAGCGATTGTAATTTTGCAGCTTTTTTCTCAAACTGCGAAACATTTTCCGCCGTTCCGTTCTCAATTTTTTTATCTAATGTTTGAAAAGCTGTTTCAATATTTTGCGCCGTATTTTCTTGCATCTCGTCAGTTCCTGCTATTTTTTTCACATAATCTAACACATTTTTTCTACTCAATTTCACACTTAATTTATTTCCTTTTACTTCAGTTGTACCATTAACCAATTCAGGTGTTTCCACTTTCCAAAAATTACCTTCAACCCCTTTTTCTGCTTCAATCACAGTCATCGATAACGGTTTTGCTGTAATATATCTTCCATTACTTAAAGTTTGTAATGTTGCACTCTCTCCATTTAAATTCACTGTTCCATTAACTATAAGTTTAGAACCTATTTCTGCTTTTGTTATAGAACCAGCTGTTGCTATGTAATTTCCTGTTATAACAGCTCCTGAACCTCTGTTTTCAAAAGTTCCACCATTATTGTAAACACTTTTTGGAACACCATCTTTTTTGTTTATTATAGCTGTCGGATATGTTACTAGTGTCCCTTGTGAATTTATTGTTATATCAGAAGTATTATTTCCATATATTTCTAATTTTCCTTCATCTATGGTAGTATCTCCAGCATAACTATTATTCCCTGTTAAAATCAATGTTCCATTTCCAGATTTTCTTAATCCGCCATCACCTTTAATATCATTTTCAAAAATAGAAGTCATTGAATTTCCGATATTTGCGTTAAATTGCCCTTTTAATCCGTTATCTGAAGCGTTTTTACCAACAAGAAGAATATTATCAAATTGAGCAGGTCCTTTTAATGCTTTTTCTTCATTCAAATATCCCCATCCATATCTTGAACTTACATCACCATTGCCGATTAATAATGTATTTATTTTAGTTGCAGTTGTTAAAATCGTCTGCTGAATTTCGTGTCCTGTCATCCAAGGAAATCTTTCTTTAACTTTTGCTGCCGTCGCTGTAACTCTTGGAGCTGCATTTGATGAACCCGGTGAAGAACAACCTGGCAATTCACAACGTCCATTTGCAGAAATAGTCCAATATGCTGCACTTTCTCCTGCCCACGCAAAATGTTTTGGAAAATCTTTTGCACTTCCATCAGCCTGTTCTTCCAAACCTACCACTGCTATCCAACCTTTTTGTAATGAAGGAATTGCTATTGGTAACCCCGACTGAACAGACACTGCTGTAAGCTCAGTTTTATCTGCTTTATAATTTCCAGCTGCCCAGACAAATAGTGAACCTTCATTAACAGCTTTTTTATAGAAATTTATTAACTCATCTACCTTTTGATCCATTTTATCTTGAGTCCAATTTCCAACAGTTTTAATAGATTCCCATAAATCCTTTCTATAAGTTGTAGAAGAAAATTCTTGAGGTATTCCAAGAGATTGATTGTATATTCTTACACCTTTAGCATGTAATTCTTTGTATCTATCCACATTTATAATTAATCCAGCACTTTGTGTTCCCAAAGATACTCCGTGTATTGTTGCTCCTTTAGCTCCATTACCACTTTCACCACCAAGTATTGTAGCTACTCTCAATCCGTGATCATTTTTACTTGGACTATGACCCGTAGCAACTGCATAATTTGAATTCAATCTTCCTTTAAATTCATCTTCTTTTACTTTCTCAAAAGTTTGTCCTCTTTTGTAATATTTCATTGTTTCATTATTAGTTATAAAATCCTCATCCAAAACTGCAACTTGTACGCCTTTTCCTGTCATTACACCTTGATTTGCAGGTTTTTCAAAATTATTTGGGATGGGTACTTGACTTTGTTGTCCAGAATTAGAACTGTTGTTTGTTGTGGAATTTCCAGCACTTTGTCCAGAGCTAGAATTATTATTTGATTCAGAATTTCCAATATTTTGACTTGGATTAAAATTACTTTTGCCACCAATATTTCCAGGGATTTGAGATGGATTTTCCGACGGCCTGCTTGGATTTGGTATGGGGGTTGCTTGAGATGTCTGCGAACTTCCGCCTCCACCTCCACCTCCGCCACAGCTAGATAACACGGTAATCAAACTGATTAATAGTAGTGTTTTTTTCATTTTTTTCGCTACTTAATTTTAATTTATTATATTACACTGACAATAAATTTTCATATATTTGTCAAATTACTCTAAAAAGTAGCGCCTCCTTTCTTTTTTTAAATTTAAATATTTATATTTTTATAATTATTACAATTTATTCATTCATTTAATTATACCATAAAATAAGAAAAAAACAATTAATATCTTAAAAATTTTATAGAAAAAATGATACATATTTTGATTAGTATATGTAGTAAAACCGTTTTAAAGCTGAACTCAAAAACTATGACTATTTTGTTCAAACTCTAAATTTATATAATTTTTAGCAGTTTAATTTTAAATAAGTTTGTCGCAATATATTATACAATCTATGTATATATTATTTTCTCGCAGAAATCACATAAATCGGATTTTCTGACATCATCATGTTAAAATCCTTCACTTTTCTATTTTTCGCCACAATTATTTGAGAAATATCAATATCCTCAAACTTTGATTTTTTTAAACATTCAAGTGCTTCAAATGTGTTTTCTAAAACGATGAAGTTCAAAGCGATTATTCCACTTTCTTTTAAATTTTCATAAGAATAGTTAATAATTTCTGATAAATTTCCGCCTGAACCACCGATAAACACTTTGTCAAAAGTTATTCCTTGTGGCAAATCTTCTGGTGCTTTCCCAGAAATTACAGTCATATTTTTTATCTCAAATTTTTCCATATTTTGTTTTATTAAGTCAACGGCTTCCTCTTTTTGCTCAATCGTATAAACATGACCATTTTTAGCAAATTTAGCCATTTCAATACTAACCGAACCAGTTCCGCCACCGATGTCAAGACAAATATCTTCATCAGAAATTTCCATTTTCGCAATACTCACCGCTCTTATTTCTTCCTTTGTCATTGGAACTTTTCCACGAATAAAGTCCTTATCTTTTATATGATACATTTTCTCTCCACTTCTTACATTTAATTTTTTTATTTTGTTAAAAACTTTCTTTTTATTACAAAAACTTTTTTTTATTTTTTCAAAATCACAACATTCATTCCAAATTTATCTTCATAATTTGCCAACTCTTTCGCCTTAAAATGATAAATTTTTTCATTTTCATAAGACAAATTTTCCCCAACAAAAATTTCCACATTATCAAAATTATTTTCTAGCAATTTTTGAGCAATTTTTTGTGGCGTATTTTCTTTAAAATCAGTCAATAATCCAATTTTTTCATACTCATTCAATTTTTCCACAAAATCGAATTCCTTCCCATGAACACTGGCAATACAAGCATCATACCAATATTCTGAAATTTTTGCGAACATATACTGAACCGATGAAATTCCTGGCACAACTTCCAGCTCTTCACTTTCAAAATGTTTTTTCATAAAAGTCAAAAGGCTATAAAATCCAGTATCTCCAGATACAATCACAGAAATCTTTTTATTTCGATTCTCGTTTATGAAATCCAGAACTTTTTGCAAATCAGCTGAAATGTAGCAATATTCCTTATTTTCCACACATTCTCCTAAACTTTCAATATGCCGTTTTCCACCGACAATCACTTCCGATTCCTTAATTTTTTTCAAAACAATCGGCAATGTATAGTCTAAATTTCCAGGCCCTAGTCCTAAAATTTGTATTTTTTCCATTTTTCCTCTTTTCAAAAACTATAATTTCTTACTGTCTTTATTTTTATAACAAGCAAAAAAAATTTTAAAAATCTTTAAAAAAGTCCTTGCTTTGTCCAATAACCTTTTTCTCAGCCGATAAAATCAACGTTTCTACTTCCAAGTCCCAGCCATTTTTTCTGCAATGTTCTTCACATTTTTGCTTTGCCTTTTCAGCTAGTAAATTGAAAACTTCCTTTTTTTCAATGTATCCAGAGGCTTCTTCAGTTGTATTTGATTCCAAAATTTTATAGACATTTTCCAATTTTTCGCCAACTAATAGAGCATTTGCAGCTAGTATTTCCATTTTTGCATCAGAAACTCGGCTATGAGTATGAAAAATTCCTCCTGCCACTTTTACAAATTTTCCTAGTTCACCAATAAAGTAAACTTTTTTAACCTCGTATTCACAGGCCTTATCAAACATATATCCAACAAAGTTACTGATTACAACGCCTTCTTCAGCCCTTTCAGGAAATTCCTTACTCAAAAACATTTTTCCACGATTTCCAAAAAGAAAAATCGCTGTTTTCGTATTGAAATATGTCAAATTTTGCTTCAATTCTATCGCCAAAGAGGCTTTCCATGACTCTTCAGACATCGGTCGCACAATTCCCATTGTTCCAAGAATCGAGATTCCACCGATAATTCCCAGCTTTGCATTCATCGTTTTTTTTGCAGCTTCTTCACCCAAAGGCACACTTATTTCAACATCGACTCCTTTTCCATTTGGAAGAAACTCCTCAACAATATTTGTCAACATTTTCATTGGCGTTGAATTAATCGCTGATTTTCCAACTTCAACAGGAAGTCCAACTTTTGTAACTTTTCCAACACCTTTTCCTCCAAAAATATTGATTTTATTATCTTTTCTAAAACTCACTTTTGAAACAATCTCTAAACCGTGTGTCACATCAGGGTCATCTCCCCCATCTTTCACAACAGTTGCCATCGCATAATCCTTTGTCTTTTCAAAAGATTTAATCCCAATTTTTATTCTCTCACCTGCTGGAACGTCTATTTCAACTTCTTCGATTTTTTCGACTTTCCCCAGCAAAAGTAACAATGCTGCTTTAGTCGCTGCCGTTGCTGAACTTCCAGTAGTATATCCATATCGCAATTTTCTACCGTTAAAATATACATAATTTCCCATTTTTTACTTCTCCAAAATTATATTAAAATACAAAAATTGAAATAAACTTTCAGATATTATTAAATTCACTAATTAATTTTCACATAAAATTGTAATTAATTATTAAAATATTTATCCCTTTCGTACATTTGATAAAGGATTCCGTGCATTACACCAACTGCAACTGTGCTTCCACCTTTTGTCCCATTTGTTCTAATAAATGGAACATCATATTTTGAAAGTTCAGCCTTCGATTCAGGACATCCCACAAATCCAACTGGCACTCCAACTATCAATTTTGGAACATTTTCTCCCTCTTTATCCATTTTTTCAAGCAATGTGAACAATGCTGTCGGTGCATTTCCAATTAGAAAAATTTTCGTTTGAGGATCCTTTAATGCTCTTTCCAATCCAACCATTGAACGTGTAATCCCTCTTTCTTTCGCTTCTTTCGCCACATCTGGATCCGCCACCAAGCAATACGCCTCAGCTCCAAATTTTTTCAACCCATTTTTATTCAGTCCATTAACAATCATATTTGTATCGCAATAAATTCTGCAATTCCCAGCTTCCAACGCCTCTTTTGCTGACTCAATCGGATTATTTTGAAATTCAACAATATTTACATAATCAAAATCTCCTGTCGTATGAATCAATCTTTTCACAATCAATTGCTCTTCCTCACTAAAATGATCAGCTTTTCCAGCCAATCCTTCAGTTATTATTTCAAAACTTCTCACTTCTATTGATTTTGGATCTTTAATATATGACATATTTCATTGTGTGATAATAACTACCACACTCTCCTTTCTTTTTATCATTTTTCACTCTTCTAATTCATTATTTTTCAAAAAAATTAAAAATTTCTCATTTTTTCAACAATCGTGAACTACTCTCAATTATAGAAGGCGGAGACATCTTGCTATCTTTTTGTTAAAATTTCTCTTCAAAAGTTTCTTAATCTCTTTTCACATCCAACAAAAACTCAAAAAACTCCACATTCGAGTAAAAATGAATATGTGGATATCCAGCTATCGCATTATTTTTCACATATCCACAGTTCCATTCTTTCCCATTATTCTTGTAAATATTATAAAAATAGCCTTCCGAGTCATTTTCACTCACTTCATTATTTTCCAAAATTTCCGAATAATGAAATTCATGTCCTCGCAACTTTATCCCATTTGCAGTTTCAATATTGATATACCCAAACCTTCCAATATTTAAACGTTTTCTCATCCCAATTTCAATATCAAAAATTCCACACATATCAAAAATTTCACCATTTAATAAACGTAATTTTTTTGCCAAATACATAAATCCACCACATTCTGCAAATATTCTCACGCCATTTTTACACGCTTCAACAATACTATTTTTCATCGAAATATTTTTACTCAACTCTTTTGAAAATAATTCAGGATAACCTCCACCAAAGTAGATAAAATCTATATTTTCAGGAAGTTTTTTATCTCGAATTGGACTAAACTCAACTATTTCCACTCCACAAAATTTCATCAAATCAATATTTGCTTCATAGTAAAACGAGAACGCTTCATCTCTTGCAATCGCTACTCTTTTTCCTTTAAATTTATCTTTTAGATGTCCTATTTTCGCATAATTGTCCATATTTCGACTTGACTCAAATTCTTGTGCAATTTCTTTTATCCGCTCTAAATTTAAGCAATTTTGTGCAATTTCCTTGAACAATTGCTGTTTCCTTGCATTATCCTCTTCAAAAGCCTGTTTTAAGCCTAAATGCCGACTCTCTGTAGCAAGCTGCTCATTTCTAGGAATGTAGCCTAAACACTCGATTCCCGTATATTTCTCAACTGCTTCCTTCAAGCTCTCATATAATTTTTGTGAAGAAACATTGTTAAGAATCACACCTTTTATATTCACTCGTTCATCAAACATCTTAAATCCAAGAACTTCTGCCGCAATACTTGTTGAAATCGCCTTAGCATTTACAACTAAAATTACAGGAATATCAAGTACTCTCGCTAAATGAGCCGTACTAAAATTATCCTTTTCGTTCCCAATTCCATCATAAAGTCCCATAACACCCTCAACAACAGAAATATCTCTACCTTGCGAATACATCTCAAATATTTGTCTCACAGCGTCCTCATCATCTGTCATAAAAATATCCAAATTGTGTGAATGGTGTCCTGTAAATACCTCATGATGAGTCGGATCAATGTAATCTGGTCCCACTTTAAAAGGAGCCACATTTTCCAAAGCAGACATCAAAATACTGCTTACTGTAGTTTTACCGCTTCCGCTCATCGTTCCTGATATTAATATTTTTTTCATAACAAATTTTTTTCCTCTAAAAATTTATAATAATCATTTTCATCAAGATTTTTATACTTGAGATAACTTTTAATTTTCAAAATGTTTGGCACATTCAAATTTAATTTTTTCAAAAATTCAAAATCCTCAAAAACCTCATCTCTACTACCTTGTCTTACAATTTTCCCTTTATCAAGAACATAAATATAGTCAGCAAATTCATATGCAAAATCTGTATCGTGTGTCGAAACTACAAGTGTTTTCCCAGCTTCAGAAAAATTATCTAAAATTTCAGAAACTCTTTTTGTATTTTTCGAATCCAACCATGCTGTAGGCTCATCTAAAATTAGCAATTCTGGCTCCATTGCCGTAATCGCTGCTATTGAAACCCTTTTTTTCTGACCATAACTCAAATGATGACAAGGTCTATCCTTCAAATCCTCAATATTGATTTCCTTCATTGCTCTATTAACATTTTCTTCTACTTTTTCCTCAGAATATCCAAGATTTTCAGGCCCATAAGCCACTTCCTGAAAAACTAATGGAGCAAAAATCTGTATTTCAGGATCTTGAAAAATTATTCCAACTTTTCTTCTCAATTCCTCTAAGTTCTTTTTTTTATATTTAACCTTCTCTCCCTCAAAATAAATGCCTCCTTTTTGTGCCTTCAAAAGTCCATTCATTATTAAAAATAAAGTTGATTTTCCTGAGCCATTTTCCCCAAGAAATAATGTTTTCTTTCCTTTTTCAATATTCAAAGTCACATTTTTTAACGCTTCTGTTTCATTATCATACGAAAAAGTTATATTTTCAAGTTTAAGCATTTTATTTTACCACCAAATATAAATTTATTACAACTATTATTATTACAAAAATTGTTTCAAATCCAATTTTTTTGTATTTTCTATGAGAAAAGATAAATTCCTTTCCCAGTCTTGATTCTACAGCCTTTATAGAATTAAGATTATAGTAATATGTTTTTTTTAATATAGCTACCACTAACATTGGAAATGATTTCATCCCATTTCTAAAACTACTGTATCCAAGCCTCACTTCCTGTGCATTTTTGAGCTTTTCTTTATTATCAAATAGCAAGAATATGTATCTGTAAATCAACAAAAACATTTCTCTAAATATTTTTGGAAATCTCATTTTTTCAAATATATAATCTAAATCTACAACTGGTGTTGAGCAAATAAGAAAATAAATTACTGATATTGACGAAAATGAACGTAACAAAAATATCCAAATATCCGCCTTTATCAGCCATAATGAAATTACAGTTGTTAAAATAAATAAAGCTGGAATAAAATTCAGCTTTAGTAAATCTTTCGCTTTCACTTTTACTACAAATAAAAGAAGTAAATTAAATAGTATAAGATTAAAAATAAATACTACTTTACTTCCTGTGTAAAGCAAAAAAACTAATGTCATCATTGACAGCGTAAATTTTATTCCAGGATTAATATTTTTTATGGGATTCGTATATGATATTTTATCTATTAGCATTTTTTCTTTCACCTTTGAAATATCCTAAAACATATCCTACAACTCCTGCACCTATTGCTGCCTGCAACGCAAAAAGTAAACTTTCTGTTTCATCTCCAGGCAATTCTATTAAATTTTTAGCCCAAGGCTCATAATTAGGTTTTATCGTTTTAATTACTTCTTCTCCTTTATCATCTGAACCACCAAATTCAGATTTTACAAGAAGTAATGGTACAACACCTATTAAAAGTATCAAAACCAATAAAATAATATTCTTTTTAAAAACACTTTTATTTTTATTCTTCTCCATTATACTTCAACCCCTTTCACTTCATATTTGTCAAGTATATTCATCACAACATTTGTAAGCAATCCCTCAATTATAGCAAGTGGAATTTGAGTTACTGCAAACACCATTCCAAATTTAATAAATGAAGCAAGTACCCCACCTTCAGGCGACGGATATGCAAGTGCCAACTGAAAAGATGTAACAACATAAGTTGCAAGATCCCCTATTGCCGCTGCCAAAAATATTGCAACTGCTCTATTCTTCTTAGCAAGTCCCTTATAAATCAAGTACGAAACAATTGGTCCAGCAATTGCCATTGAAGCCGTATTCGCTCCAAGAGTCGTAAACCCTCCATGAGCCAACAATCCAGCTTGAAATATCAATACAATTGTCCCTAAAATTGAAGTTACAAATGGTCCATATAAAATAGCCGAAAGTCCTACTCCTGTCGGATGCGACGAACTCCCAGTAACTGACGGAATTTTCAATGCCGACAATACAAAAATAAATGCTCCTGCCAATGCAAGTGTCATTTTATCCTTTACACTCCCTTTAGAAACAGCTTGAAGTTTTTTTATCCCCAAAATCCAAAACGGAATACACACAACAAACCACACGATAACCCAATTTATTGGTAAGAATCCTTCCATAATGTGCATTGAATAACCGTTTACACCTATTAATAGCATACTAGTTAAAACTAAAAACAATAATGTCCTCTTTTTCATACTTTCTCCTTCTACAACTTATTTGACATTAGACAATCTAAAAAAAAAATCAGCTCAAAGCCGAATTTAATACACGTCAAAATTTCCATAATAATTTTATGGAATAAATCACTATTGATTTATTTTATTGATGTATATCAAATCTTCCCTTCCCAGAAAATTTTATATAGAAATATTAGGTAAGTCTCCTGACTAACTTCATCCTACTCGTACCCTTCCCAAAATATTTAAAACATTTCAGTGGATTTTTTTACTTTCGTCAGTTTCACAGTAGTGGGGGCTGTATCGGATTTTAACCGATTTCCTTATTAAGTTTGTAAAACGCCTATTATTCACTATAAATGTTATATTATTTTCCTATATTTGTCAAGTCAAATATAAACTTCCTTCAATTTATCCATAAACATTTCACGAATAAACTTGTACTCTCCCATCCCTTTTAAAACCGATGTTACTTCATAGCCTTCATTTTTTAGCATCGTTTTCCACGAATCTTCATTATCAGAAGACATATCATTTTTAGCATGATCTCCAGCTACTATCATAAATGGTTTTAATAGTATTTTTTTAAAGCCTTTTCCCTTCATTTTTTCAATAATATCTTTAATAGTCACTTCTCCTTCAACAGTAGCTATAAAAATATTACTCTTCCCAGCCTTCAAATATTCTTCTTGCAATTTTTGATAAGCATAGTCTGCCTCAATTTCAGTTCCATGCCCCATAAACACTATGGCATCATCACCTTCAAGATCATTAAACTCTTTATTTTCTACAATTTTCTTAAAATCTTCATCATCTGCCAAAAGCGGTTTTGATATTTTTCCAAATTTGTCATCAAGTTTTGAATATTCAATTCCATCTAAAATATGCAAAGACATTGTTATTATTTCTTCAAATCCTTTATCTTTTAAGACTTTTAGTCCTTCCTCCTGATCAAATATATGAACTCCCTCTTTTTTTTCTATTATTCGTCTTATAATTCCTGAAGTATAAGCTCTTTCCACGTTTTCACTTCCATATTTTTCCTCTACTTCCCTTTGGATTGAATCAAGACATTTTTTTCGTGTATCTTTATGTGATGTCCCAAAGCTAGTTACTAAAATAGCTTTTTTCATTTATTTTTTCTTTCCTTTCAAATTAATATTTTTATAAAAAAAGGCATTGAAATTTTCATTCCTTTAATGTGAACTACTCCCACTTGTAGAAGAGGAAGCTTCTTGGGAAGTATCTGCTTTTGCTAGCCAAATATATTTACCAAGCTCTTCGGGCAGTCCCTGCCCTGACTATGAATATTATACTATATAAGAGCTGTTATTTCAAGCTATATTCTGCAATTCATCTCCCACTTATAGAAGAAGGAGACTTCTTGCTAAATATTGTTAAATTTTCATAAAATTATTTTAATTTTGATTTTGCATCTTGAAACAGACCTTCTACAAATTCCCCTTTATTCATATCATTTCCTGAAATTTTTACAGTCCCAGATATTTCACGTGCGAAGGGATAGACATTATAAGTCCATTTGTTTTTTTCAGCAATTTGACGTATGTTTTTGTTTTCTGAAGATGCTACTTCTGTTATTTCCATCTGACCTTTATACTTTCTTTTTTCAAATATTTTCAAAAGACTAATAAGTGCTGATTCATCGTGCTTTTCTATAATAAATTCAATTTTATCTGCATCTGAAAGATTTTGATACATTTGTCTTGCAAAATCTCCGTCCTTTTTCATTCCAAAAAGAAGATTTGCAAGTCCTCCTCTATTTATTGTTCCTGATATTATTGGATTTTCATAATTGTCATTAATAACTCCAATTACAACTTTGTCAAAAGCTGAAAACGACAGTGTTCCAAAAATAATAAATAATACTAAAATTAATCTTTTCATCATTAATTCCACCTTTCTTTTTCTATAATATTTATTAAATTTTAAACTCATATAGTTTACAAATAATCTCAATTACAATTTTATTTTCTTCTTCCCTTCATAAATCCTCCGCCAAGTCCTGGAATACCGCCACTATTGAACATTTTCATCATTTGTTTCATTTGTTCAAACTGCTTTATCAATTTATTTACGTCATTTACCTGAACTCCGCTTCCTTTGGCAATTCTCATTTTACGGCTTCCATTTTTTAGAAGTTTCGGATCACGTCTTTCCTGAACTGTCATTGAAAAAATAATTGCTTCAACTTTTTTCATTTCCTTTTCAGCCATTCCCATGTCAATCATGCTTGAATCAACTCCTGGTATCATTTTCATAATTCCAGCAATTGATCCCATTTTTCTTATCATTTTAAACTGCTTTAAAAAATCTTCAAAGTCAAACTGGTTCTTTCTAAATTTCTCTTCCATTTTCTTGGCTTCTTTTTCATCAATGGCTTCCTGTGCCTTTTCTACAAGCGAAACGACATCTCCCATTCCAAGAATACGTGAAGCAAGCCTGTCTGGGTGAAATGGTGCAATGTCATCCAGTTTTTCCCCTTCACTTATAAATTTAATTGGCTTTCCTGCAACTTCCTTTACTGAAAGAGCAGCCCCTCCACGGGTATCTCCATCCAGTTTTGTAAGTACGACTCCAGTAATATCAAGCTGTTCATTAAATTCTTTTGCCACGTTAACTGCATCCTGCCCAGTCATTCCATCAACGACAAGCAAAATCTCATTTGGGTTAAAACTGTCCTTTATGTCCTGCAATTCATGCATAAGCTGCTCATCAATATGCAGTCTTCCTGCCGTATCAATAATCACATAAGTAGCATGTTCCGCTTTTGAAGCCTCAATTCCCTGCTTTACGATTTCCAAAGCATCTGTACTCTCATCAATTGTAAATACTGGAACTTTTACTTGCTCTCCCAGTACCTTTAATTGCTTTTTCGCAGCAGGTCTATAAACATCTGCTCCAATCAGAAACGGCTTTTCCCCTTTTGATTTTAGATGTTTTGCCAATTTTCCAGAAAATGTAGTTTTCCCAGCCCCTTGAAGCCCAGAAAGCATCACAATCGTAGGATTTTTCTCAGCTTTAGCAATTGAAACATTTGAACCTCCCAGCACTTCTACCAATTCATCATTTACAATTTTAATAAATTGCTGTGTTGGATTAACTCCACTAATAACCTGCTCTCCAAGAGCCTTTTCTCGAATTTTTGCTACAAAATTCTTAGCTACCCCATAATTTACATCTGCTTCAAGTAATGCTAAACGTACCTCCCTCAAAGCATCCTTCATATTATTTTCTGTCAACTTCCCCTGTCCACTGACTTTTTTAAATATATCTTTAAATCTATCTCCTAAATTATTAAACATTATTAATTTGTCTCCTTATTTTTTATATCTTTATAGCTATTTATTCACATATTTTTTTAATTTTACTGAATATAGGATAACATATTATAAGAGAAAAAACAAGACAGGGGAATATAGTTTGTAAAGTAATATTTAATCAGTAAAAATTTTAATGTATCTGCCAAAACATTTATAAATTTACAAAAATATTACTAATAAATGAAATTCAAATGAAAATCACAAGAATAAAAAACTTTCATTCACTAAAATATATCCAATTCTTTAGAAAAAAAACTAAAGTTATTTTGATACAATAGAAATGAGGTAATTAAATATGAAAAAAATGAATTTTATAAAAAAAGAAAATAAAAAATTTACTTTACTTTCAATATTATTTTTAGTTTTGAGCTGTTCCAATAAAACTGGAAATAATTCAGGAAATACAAATAATACAGCAAATACTGAGCAGCAAAAAACAGTTTCTCCAGAAGAACTGAAAAAATATACTAAAAATGCAGTACAAACACAAGATGCCTTTGTAAGTGTACATAATAGTGTACAAGATTCAATTGTAAATATCAGAACTAAAAAAACTGTAACAGTTAATACCTATAATCCACTAGAAGAATTATTATACGGTCGTTCGGGAGGACAAGAAAAACGTGAATCCGGTTCACTTGGTTCAGGATTTGTAGTTTCAAAGGATGGTTATGTTGTTACAAATAATCACGTTATTGATGGTGCAGATGAAATTTATGTAAAATTCTCAAATGGACGTGAATATCGTACAAAACTTGTAGGAACTTCACCTGAAGTTGATATCGCAGTGTTAAAAATAGATTCAAATGAAACATTTAAACCTTTAGAATTTGCAAATTCAGATCAAGTTCAAATTGGACAATGGTCAATCGCCTTTGGAAATCCATTGGGATTAAACGATTCAATGACTGTTGGAATCGTAAGTGCAGCTGGACGTAGTTCACTTGGAATTGAAGAAATTGAAAACTTTATTCAAACTGATGCTGCAATTAACCAAGGAAATAGTGGAGGTCCGTTAATTGACATTACAGGAAAAGTTATTGGAGTAAATACTGCAATTTATTCACAAAGCGGAGGAAGTGTAGGAATTGGCTTTGCAATTCCAGCAAATTTAGTAACAACTGTAAAAGATTCAATTATTGCAACTGGTAAATTTGAAAAACCATACATTGGTGTATATTTAGGCAACTTAGACGCAGACAAAGTAAAAGCTCTTAATTTAAAATCTTCAAATGGAGTATTTGTAGCAGGTGCCGTTCCAAATGGTCCAGCCGCAGCTGCAGGAATCACAAAAAATGACGTTATTACAGCAGTTGATGGAAAAGAAGTAAATTCTGCAGGTGCCTTTGTCGGAGAAATAGCCGCTAAAAAAGTCGGACAATCTGTAAAATTAACTATATCTAGAAATGGAAAAACAACAGAAGTATCAGTAACTCTTGCAAAAACTCCAAATACTATTGAACAACAACGTATTTTACAACAAAAACAACAACAACTAGAACAAGAACAATTTGGTAGATAAAAATATAAACTGCTCTAAAAATCTTGAATATAAATCAGATAAAAAGAGCAGTTTTTTTATTTCTTTGTTTATATAAAATTTTAGATCCTTCATTTGACAACAAAGAACTTTACCTCCATACCCTAAAATCTGATTCTCTATTTGAATGCAACATATTGCAATATTTCTTGAAACAGCCCATTTTCAGTATATTTTCCCCCTTCTATCCCAACTTTCACCCCATATTTTTCAATAGTTCTCGTAGTAACAGGCCCAATCGAAGCAATAACCTTATTTTTCAAAATTTCTTTTATTTCCTCATTTTCACTCAAGTTTATGCTGTCAGCAAAGGCTTTAAAGGTTGATGAACTTAAAAACATTAAAATGTCACTTTCTTTTACATATTTTTCAGCTTTTTCCTTTTCCACTTCAACTTTCTGAGTTTTATACACTACAAGTTTTTCATAATTTCGATTGTATAAATCTGAATATTTTTTTTCATTTACTGGAGAAATGTCAGATACTATAAACAGTATTTTTTCTCCTTCCTTAGTAAAATTCACACTTTCGCTTGCCAGTCTTTCTACCGTATATTCTTCTGGATAAAAATCTGGAATTATTTTATATTTTTCAATTTCTTCAGCAGTTTTTTCTCCCACTACACCTATTTTAACATTTCCCAAAGCACGAATATCCTTTACTTTTCTCATAAATCCAATAACAGAATTTATGCTGTTAAATAGAAGGGTACTATATTCCTTCAAATCAGGCATTTCAAAATCGACATACTCTATATTAATAAATGGAAGGCTCAAAGCCTGTCCGCCAAGTTCATTTATTTTATTTGATATATTTCCTTGTTTTTCCCTATTTCTTGTAACAAGAATATTTTTCCCAAATAACGGCTTATTCTCAAACCATTTCATTTTTTCCCGTAAATTCACCACTTCTCCAATCAATATAATGGCAGGCGATTTTACATTATGTTCTTTTACTGTATTTACTATTGTTTCCAATGTTCCTGTGTAAGTTTTCTGTCTTGTCGTAGTTCCATCTTTTATTATTGCGACAGGTGTTTTCGGATTTTTTCCGTTATTTATCAAATTTTCTGTTATTTTTTCAAGGTTGCTTAATCCCATTAAAAAAACCAAAGTTCCTTCCAATTTTGCAATAACTGGGAAATCAAGTTCTATTCCATTAAATTGGGTATGTCCAGTAAACACATGAAAAGAAGTGTTTATTCCTCTGTGAGTAACAGGAATTCCAGCATAAGCTGGCACAGCGATTGAAGAAGTTATCCCTGGAATCACTTCAAAGTCTATATTTTCAGCAACCAAGGCCTCTATTTCCTCTCCTCCTCGTCCAAATACAAAAGGATCTCCTCCTTTTAGTCTTAGAACTGCAAGTCCTTCTTTACCTTTTTCCACTAATTTATTATTTATTTCTGCCTGCAATTTTCCTCCAGCAGTATTTTCTTTCCCCATATAAATCATTTCCACATCAGGCTTTGCATACTGTAAGATATTTTCATTTACAAGCCTATCATAAACAATGCAGTCCGCTTTTTCTATCACGTTTTTCAATTTTAAAGTTATAAGCCCCTCATCTCCACAGCCTGCTCCTGCAATATAAACTTTACCTTTTCTCATTTTTCATCTCCTCTTTTTTTATTTCTTCAGCCAATTTTTGTGCAGTTTCCTTTGGATTTTCCCTATTTCCTTCAACTTCTTTAAATATTCTGACTCCATTATCATTAAATATTCCCTTTAATTTTAATGTATTCCCTTCAATAACCGATGAACAGCCTATCGGAGTATGGCATCCTCCATCAAAAATTTTTGAAAATTCTCTTTCAGCTTTACACATTATTGTAACTTCATCATCATTTATAATTTTCAGAAGGTGTCGTATTTTATTATCATTTTCCCTGCATTGAATACACAAAATCCCTTGTCCTGGTGCTGGCATAAATGAATCTATATCAAAATATTCAGTAATTCTGTTTTCCAGTCCAACTCTTTTTAATCCAGCTGCAGCCAGCACAATCGCATCATATTCCCCATCATCAAGTTTTTTCAGCCTTGTGTGAATATTACCTCGAATTGCTTTTATCTTTACATCATTTCGCAGATTCAAAAGCTCCTTTTCCCGTCTTATGCTCCCTGTCCCAATTACAGAATTTCCATCAAGTTCTTTTAATTTTTTCCCGTTTTTTGAAACAAGCACATCACGGTTGTCTTCTCTCATTGGAAAACACGCATTCAAAAGCCCTTCTGGAGTATTCTGTGGCATATCCTTTAATGAATGCACTGCCAGATCTATTTTATTTTCCAGCATTTCCTTTTCAATTTCCTTCACAAACAAGTCCTTTTGCGTAGTTCCTTTTATTTTTGTAAAGTCTCTTAAATCTTTATCTCCCTTTGTAACTATAACTTTCAGTTCTATTTCCAGCGGACTTTTTTTATCGAGTCCTTCAATTTCGCAAAAATTCTCATTCTCTCTTAATTCATCATATTTGTTAATAAGCATTTCCTTCACTTTTTCCGCTTGTGCAAGTGCCAAGATGCTTCCTCTCGTTCCAATAATTATTTTATTCGATTTCATCCATTTTCACCTATCTCAATATTTTTCTGATTTGTATATTTTCTTCTTTTTTCAAGTTTTTCCGCTATTTTTTTCAACTGCTCCTCAATAATATAAGAATATTTTTCTACAATTTCATCCCGCTTTTCCACATTTTTATTATATTCATCCCAAATATCCTCCAAATGATAAAGCGAAGCATTTTCAAACTCCCCTATACTTGCCTCAATATCTCTCGGGACGGCTAAATCAAGGAAAAATCGTTTTTTTCCATCATTCAAAATATTTTGAATTTTCGCTGTTTCAAGAATCAAATGTGGTGCAGAAGTGGCACTTATTACAATGTCCATATTTTTTATAACATTATATTTCTCGTTAAATTCTGCTGTCTGAACATCTGGATACACTTTCTGTAATTCAATTGACCGTCGTAAACTTCTATTTGTCATTGTCAAATGGCAATTGTTCATTTTGTGAAGAAGCGCAAGAATCGACTGGCTCAAATCTCCCACTCCAATTACAAATATTTTTTTATTTTCAAGGCTCTCAAATTTTGTTCTTATAAATTTTACAGCTATCGAATCAAGTGAAATATTTTTTTCATTTATCTTGCTTTCCGCCCTAAATCTTTTCCCAGTTTCTATCGCCTGATTAAACATTATATTCAAAAATGAAGACGTAACATTTTTGTCAAGAGCGTCAAAATATGCCTTTTTAAGCTGCACAAGAATCTGATCTTCTCCCTTTATTATCGAATCCAGCCCACAAATCACCCGCAGTAAATAATGCACGGCTTCAGCCCCTTTATAATCCTTCATCTTCTCAATTCTAAAATCCCTCTTTAAACTCTCAATTTCAAATTCCTTGCTAACATCCAAATAAAGCTCTATCCTAAGGCAAGTTTCAACAGCCACATACCCCTTTATAATCCTTTTTTCCAAATATTTCCCTAAAATATGTCTATACCCCTCTTTTACAAACTTTTCCCTTTCTTCCAAACTCAAATTTTTATAACTAAAACTTAGAATATAAAAATTTTTTACTAAATTTTCCTTCATTTTTTCTCTCTCCGTTTTTTTATATAATTTTATCATTTTTTTAAATAATTTCTTTTAATTTCTATCTGCAAAATGAATATTACTAAATTTATTTGTTATATAAAATGATGTTTTAGTATTTTAATTTTTTTATTTTTACTCTTCACAGACGATTACCTGTATTCTATTAATTTTTCCATTTTTTGTCAATTTAATTTATAATAATATACTCAAACCTATTTAAAATTAAACTACTAAAAATTATATAGATTTAGGGTTTGAGTAAAATAATCATAGCCTTTTGAGTTTAGTTTTAAAGCAGTTTTACTATAAAATAATAGGGAATATCTTATAAATCATAAGAATCCCCATTTAAAATACTAATAAACGTATTCCACCAATTATAACTTTCACTACCAAATTCTTCTTCATTACTAGAATTTCTCATATATGAATCATTATCAAATCTGATAAGTTCAAATTTTTTATTCTAAAATTTCTTTCAAAGCCCTAACAACCTTATCATTGCTCTTTCTATCTTTAATTGCCAGTCTAAAAAATCTTTCATCCAAAAATTTAAAATTGGACGCATCCCTTATCAAAATTCCTTCTTCCATCATTTTTTCCCGCAATTTTTTCACATTCAGCCCTTTAGAAATCAGTTCATCTTTTATTTTTACGCAAATAAAGTTTACTTCAGTCTTATAAGGCTTTATTCCTGAAATTTCATTCAGTCTTTCATACATGTATCTTTTTTCTTCTGTTATCCAGTTTAATGTCTTTTCTATGTATTCTGTATCATCAAGAACCGTTATTCCAGCCATTTCAGCGATATTGTTCACGCTCCACGGTTCTTTTTTTTCAGCGATTTTCTTTTCCAAATTTTTGTCAAAATAAATTCCATATCCCAATCGTAGTCCTGGAATAGCAAAAAATTTTGTAAATGCACGAGTTAAAAACAAATTTTTCTTATTTTCCCCACTATTTACAATGCTTTCCTTTAGTCCATCCTCTAAAAATTCGATAAATGCCTCGTCAATAAATAACTTCGTATCATATCTATTGCATTCTCTCAAAATTTCCTCTGTTTCAGCCATTTTCAAAAATTTTCCAGTCGGATTATTCGGATTGCAAATTATTACCAAATCATATTTTTTCTCAAGTTCCTTTTTCAATTTCCCAATATTAAGCCTAAACTCGTCTTTTTCTTCTAATTCAAAATATTCAATTTCAATTTTTTGACTTTCAGAATTTTTACATGCTCTTACTGCCCTTTCATATTCCCCAAAAGTAGGCGATACAATCAGCACTTTTTTGGGTTTTATCACTTTTATGAACAAAAATATAGCTTCTGTTGCACCATTTCCCAGCACAATATTTTCCAGTTCAACTTTATTCAGTTGAGCCAATTTTTCACGTAATTCCACATAATCAGGGTCAGGATACCTCTCAAGAATCCCAATATTTTCTGTAATCTTACGTTTTAGGCTCTCTGGCACTCCGTAAGGATTTATATTCGAACTGTAATCCAGTATTTCTGTTATATTTTTTTCCCTGAATATTTTATAAATATTACCACCATGAAAATCCATTTTCCTCTCCTTGTACAAAACTTATACTGATAAAATATATTAACTGTTTTGTCTAAATTTTCTTTAAAATCAAATTCATTTTTATTTCAATCTCTTATTTTTTAATTTCAATATTTTTTAAATTACCGTTCAATAAATCAAATGTAAATATATTTTCTTCTAATCTTCCAATAATTTCTTTATTTTCAATATCTATTTCTATTTCTCCAAAATTATATAATGAATAGTAAATATCTTCTATTTTTTGGGCTTTTAAAGTATCTTTAACATTATTTTCTGAAGGAGTTTCTACATATATGGAAAAAGTTATTTTATTTATTTTTGATATAACATCTTCAGGGTTTACACAAAATTCTGCGTGCATAAACCCTTTTTCAGGATAATAATATATTTCCCCTGTATCTACATCATCTACATCTAAAAGATCGTATTTTTCACATAATTCAGTTGTCATCTCACTTCCAACTTTAAATTCGCCTAATAAATAATTTTCATCATAGATTTCTATCTCCACTACTTTTCTTGAATATATGTCTATGTGAATATATGAATTTTCTATTTCCATTATTAAGTTATATCTTTCTCTTCTGTCATTTTTACAATACTCTGTATGATAAATTTTCATAAGAGGATAAATTTTTTCTATGCTATCCCCTAATGTTATTCCTTTATAATTATAAATTTCTAAATTTTCGTTTTTATATCTTTCTACTAATTCATCATCATTTTTATCATATTCACTCTTCATTTTTTCTAAATCTCCTAAAAATTAATTATATCGTTTTTTATTTCGATGTCTTTAATTTCAGCAAAACATTTTTGAAAATTTTTAATTATATATTTTCTGATTTCATTTGTCACCATATCGAAAGATAAAGCACATGGACAATCTAAATTTTTATTACAAATGTCAATTTATTCCATCCCCATTATTTCATAAACCTTATCAATATCGACATTTTCTCGCAAAATTTGTGCCAATTTATCGTATTCCCTGTTTTTATATTCTTTGAAACTAAAATCTTCATCGACTTTGTCTAGCCCTTTAAGTTTTCTTACTTCGTTCAGAAAATGATTTGTAAATTCAGAATTGTCAAATATTCCGTGAATATAGGTTCCGACAACATTTCCTTTTACAGCTCCTTTTAGCTTTTCATCGTCAAAGATACATTTTATCTTGGTTTTTTCTTCGTGTACAGGATAACTGTAGCCTTGATGTATTTCATAGCCTTTTATTTCAATGCCGTCCATTCCAGCGAGTATTCCATCTGCATTTTTTATTTTATTTTCATACTGTGTTGTTGTTTTTGCCGTTTCCATAACTGTTTCTATGTCTAATAAATCTAAACCTGAAATTTCTTTTAGATTAGACTCAATATTTTGAGGATCCATTATTTTTTGTCCCATTATTTGAAAACCGCCACAAATTCCAAATACTATCGTTCCTCTTTTTGCAAGCCTTATAATTTCCCTGCTTATATTTTTATCAATCAAGTCCTTCATGTCTTCCACAGTATTTTTGGAGCCAGGAATAATAATAATGTCCTCATCTCCAAGTTCAGAGCTTTTTGTAACGTATTTCAAGGAAACATCGTTATAATGACTAAGTGCGTCAATGTCTGTAAAATTCGATATATGTTTTAGTTTAATAACCGAAATCCGAATTTTCCCTTCTTTTTCCACATTATACTTGTCGATTCCCAGACTGTCCTCTTCCTCAATTCCTAGTGGCACAAACGGCACTACTCCCAGAACAGGCACATTTGTCAACTCTTCAATCATCTCAATTCCAGGAGTCAAAAGGCTCTTATCCCCCCTAAATTTGTTTATAATTACACCTTTTATACGTTTTTTCTCACTTTCCTCAAGAAGCATAATTGTCCCGTAAATTGACGCAAAAACACCGCCTCTGTCAATATCAGCAACCAAAATAACAGGCGAATCAGCCATTTCCGCCATCCCTGTATTTACAATGTCGTCTTCCTTCAAGTTAATTTCCGCAGGGCTTCCTGCCCCTTCCAGCACGCAAATATCAAAATTATCCCTTATGTGATTATATGCCGCCATTATATCCTTTTTTAAATTATGTTTATAGGCAAAATATTCCCTCGCATCCATATTTTTGTAAACTTTTCCATTCACAATAACCTGTGATTTTCTGTCTGTCGTAGGCTTTAATAAAATTGGATTCATAAATGCCTGAGGTTCGATATTAGCCGCTTCAGCCTGCACCACCTGAGCTCTCCCCATTTCTTTTCCATCCTTCGTAATAAACGAATTTAAAGCCATATTCTGCGACTTAAACGGCACCACACTATACCCATCCTGATAAAATATTCTGCAAAATCCTGCATTGATTATGCTTTTTCCCACATTAGAACCTGTCCCCAGCAACATTATATTTTTATGTTTTCTTCCCATAAATACTGCTCCTATTTTAAATTTATCTAAAAAATTTATTTATTTCTATTAAAATAAGTATAACAGATAAAAATGACATAAGCAAATTAGATTTGTAAAAAAACTTTATTTTCTTTTAAATTTTATTCTATCTAATATTTTCTTGACTTTATCACTAAAAAATACTCCAACTGTGTAAGAAATATGTGATGCTGTACAGAAAATATGTATTTCCCGTGCTGTCGGTGCAAACATTGCTGTACTTTCATCTGTTTCTGTAAAAACTTTATACAAAAAATAGATTAAAATTGCTATCATTACACTACCTAACAAAGTTTTATTAATTTTTTTAAAAAATTTACTGCATAAATATCCCAAGTAAAATACAAACATAAGCACTGTTAGCAAAGCAATTCCTGTAATCACAATATCAATAATACTTATGGTTCCTTTTGAAAGATTTAAAAATTCTAAAGCATTAAAAATTATTTCTTCTATCCGCATTGTAAAAATTAACCAAAATAAAAATGCCAATGCTGGATATATTGTTATCTGAAAGAACAAATAGATTATTGTATATAAAATCAATACTAAAAAGTCTTTTGGTTTTAATGTAAATTTATTTTCATTTTTTTCCATCCTTTTTTCTCCTTCTAATCTTTATTACTTTTTGTAATTTTTCTATTTTTTATAAACAGATAAATAATTTCCATAAGCAACACTACACTCCAAAACATCAAATAAAATATTCTATCTTTTTTATACTTTGTTTCCAATTTCTTGCTTAATTCTGAATTTAAAGAAATATTTTCATCTAAATCTCCTGTTTTATCTAATTGATATTGATATAAGATTTCTTTTTTACTCCCAAATTTATCAACAAAGTATTCAGCATCCTGTAATTTTATTTCTTTTAAACCTAATCTTTTTTCTAAAGTTTTCTCATCTAAGTTATATTCAATTTTATTGTCGTTAATGAAAAAATATGTTTCTGGTTTGACACCATATTTTCCTTCGTAAGAATCTGTTTCCTCGATATAACCAACCCAAGTATTATTAATTTTAGCTAATCCATTTAAATACAAAATCAAATCTTCAGGCTTCGTCTTATCAACAAGTTTATAAACTTCATGCTCTGAATCCGAACTCAAAGTTCTTTTTATCAAAAAATTTTGTGATATTTTAATCTCACTGTTACGGTTAACTGTGTCATAAGGAAAACGAAGATACCTAACAAATAATAATGATAAAATTGTAAATGCGATAAGAAAATTAAACTTTCGTTTTGAAACAAAAAACCAGAAAGTTAATAAAATTAATATTGGAATTATAAAAGGGGATAACAAGACAAATCCCCAAGTTATATTTGTATCCGCAAACATATTTTCTCCTTAATTTCTATATATTTATGACCCTTTTATTTTTCAGAAATACTTTTTAAAAAACTCTCATAAATCTCAAGTTTATCATCAAGATTTTGTAAATATTTTTGCCACTTTTCAATTTCTATGTTTACATATTTTTTATGATTTGTCAAAATTTTCATTCTTTCTTTTATCGTTCCGTTTCCTTCATATCGTAAATCTGAATATTTCTTAATTTCACTTAATTTCATTCCCATATCTTTTAATCTTTTTAACATTTTTATCCATTCAATATCAGTTTCATCATATATTCTTCTATTTTTCTCATCTCTTTTTACACGAAACAGCTCCTTTTTTTCATAAAATCTTATTGTGTATGGAGTTAAGCCTGTTTTTTCTGAAAATTCCTTTATTTGCATTATTTTTTGTTCATTCTTTTTCATTTTATTTTCTCCTTTCAAAAAAGTTATTGACTTATACTATACTCTAACTGCTATCCTTTATTTATCAAATTTATGGAGGTAATAACTATGAAAACAAAATATACTGTTATAACAGGAGCAAGTTCGGGAATAGGTAGAGCTGTGGCTCTAAAATTTGCAGAAAGAAATAAAAATCTTATTTTGATTGCACGAAGAAAGAATTTACTAGAAGACTTAAAAAGCGAAATTTTGGAGAAACATCCTAATTTGGATATTCTTGCAATAGATTTTGATTTAACCGATGTCAATAAAATTCCTGAACTATATTCAAAATTAAACAATTATCACATTGAAACTTTGATAAATAATGCTGGATTTGGATCGTATAACAATGTGAAAGATGAATCTCTTAGTAAAATTTTAGATATGCTTCATCTAAATGTAGAAGCATTAACTTTGCTATCTTCTTTATACGTGCAAGATTACCACAACGAAAAAGGCTCCCAATTAATCAATATCTCCTCAGCAGGAGGCTACACAATTGTCCCAAACGCAATTGTCTACTGTGCCACCAAATTTTACGTAAACGCCTTCACAGAAGGACTTGCACTAGAATTAAAGCAAAACAACGCACAATTAAAAGCAAAAGTCCTAGCACCTGCTGCAACCAAAACTAACTTTGGAAATATCGCAACTGGTAAAACTAATTTTGATTATGATAAATCTTATCCAAACTATCATACATCCGAAGAAATGGCAAATTTTCTCATTCAACTTTACGAAAGCGACAAAACTGTCGGTTACATCAGCCGTGAAACTTTTGAATTTGACTTGTCCGATGGATTTTTTCAAAATGCATTTAGTTCTAAAAATAATGTGAATTTTTAAATATTAGTTTTTATTATTGATTTTCCTAAAAAAATATTATAAAATATAAAAAAATTATTATTTGGGAGTGATTTTATGAAAAAATTTATATTTTTATTTTCTTTGTTAATTTGCAGTTTAAGTTTTTCTGACACTAATATCGACCAAATATCTTCTGAAGTTTGGAGATGTCCTCATTCTGTTGACAGAACTTTTAAGGGACTTACTTATATAAAATTCTTGAATGAAAATGGCAAGCCGTCTATTTCAGTTAGCATATTGGATAATCGTGCAGCATTAAAAACAGGAAAAGTTACCCTTGAACTTTCACAATTAGATTATGAAGTAAAAGAAGATGAAAATTCTATCTATTTTACAAACTTGAATGACAAAACACAAGTTTTTTCAAATTACAAATTATCTTATTCGTTTGATAAAAAAAATAGACCTAAAATGGATTTATATCGTATTTCAGATAACAAAAAACTTTGCAGTCTTATAACAAATTAAATTATCAAAATACAAAAAATAATTAATAATTTTTAAGCAACGGTTTCTTAGTGATTTTCGTTGCTTAGTTTTTTTCCGACGGTTTTTTTACCAATCGAATTTAATAATATTTTCTCAAAAATCGCTATCTTTAAGTATTTGAAGCAATTTGTTTATATCATTTTTCCGACGGTTTTTATATATCTGATATTTCTAGTTGCCCCTATTTTTTGTAACATATCATTTTTCACCAAATATCTTAACAAATCTCTCGCACGGCTTTCTTTTATATTCAAAAGTTTTTCTAATTCCAATCGTGTAAGTTCATCATTAGTTTCAAAAAACTCCATTATCTTTTGAATTTATACTAAACCCCGTTTAAATAGCAGAACAAATCCATTCGCGAAGAGTTATGCTTTTTACTAGTTCATCTGTAAGTAAATTTATAGTGTCGCATAGCCTGTCAACTACAGCTTTTAATGTACTGAATATCTTATTGCCGAACCCCATCTGTCTTATTTGTTTCCAAATTTGTTCAATGGGGTTCATTTCTGGTGTATATGGTGGTATATGTGTCATTATGATGTTTCCCGAAATTTCTAAGTTCTTTGATTTGTGCCATACTGCTCCATCACAGACTAGAATCACAATATCGTCATTATAGCTTTTAGATAATTCCTTTAAAAAAACACTCATGTTGTTTGTATCGCAGTTTGGCATAACTAAAAAAATCTTTCCCCCGTTAAAGGCTCCACCGCACCAAAAACATACCTGTACTCCCTTATATGATGACAGGGAACACAGAGTCTAAACTTTATTGCTGCACCAGCAATACTTAGGCTTGTTAATTCTTCCAAAACTTGCTTCGTCTTCAAACATTAATCTTACTGTCTTGCCAGGATTTTTTATTTTTGTTTTCTGCACCAGATCGGCGATTTTTTTTAGACTGCTCAATCTCTTCATTGCTCGTTTTCTTTGGATGTCTGCTCCTAGGCATTATTTTTCTGTAGCCATGCCGTCTTAGAACTATATATATTTGTTCGTGTCCAATGCTATGCCCAACTAATTTAATATATTCCTATTTTATTTCATTTGTGTTTAACAGTTCACCTTTTTTTGCTCGTTCCTCAAATTGCTTCAAAAACTTATCTTCCTCTTCAAATGTCATATTTTTATGATTTCCACCTTTTGGCTTATTCATCAATCCTTGTATTCCTTGATTTGCAAATATGCATATCCATTTACTGACAACTTTTTCATGGACATCTAAAATTTCAGCTATTTTCTTATTCTTTTTTCCTAAGCCTCTTAATTCTACTGCATGCAGTCTAATATCTTCACTTTTGTTTTTTATTGTTTTTCTAATCATTCTTATCTCATTCGACATTTCTTCTGTTATCTCATATGCTTTTGCCATTTTTATCACCCTATTGTATTATACCACATTATACTCCATTAATTTAACGGGGTTTAGTATTATAATATGAAATTCAAATATTTGAAATAATATTATACAAAAATTCCTAATTCTTCTAGTGTTTTACTACATAAGCAATAGTATAAATTAAACCTATAACCATCAACACTGCAACAACAAGCATAAAAAATCCACTTATTATTATTGAGCAAACATTCATAAAATTACGATTTTTTTGATTTTTTATGCATAAAACGGACAACACGAAAGAACCTAGAATACACAAGGCATTTACTGCACCAAACATATGCGCTATTACATAATTTACCTTAAATATTGACATAATTTGACTTAAAATAGGTACTACGCTCATAATTAATGCTATTCTGCTAGCCATTAAATGTTGTTTTTTATCTGCGAAAACATCATCGCTTAATTTTTTTATTAGTTCCATTTTCATAATAATCTTCCTCTCATCTATTAAATTTTTATATTTATTTTATATTCCCTTCCTTTCCTACACTCATATATTACCACATCAACCTTACAACAACATTCTCCTTACTTTACATTTACCTTACTTTTTTGAAAAATAAAAAATTAAAATTAATTTATATGGTATAATAAATTATATAATTTTAAGCATCAACGGAAGGAGAGTTGAAATGATTGAAAAATATTTGACAAATAAATGTATTTTAATTGTTGATGATGAGCAGGAAATTTTAGATATGACTATATCAATTTTAGCTGATTACGGATATAAAAATATACAGACTGCAAAAAGCGTGAAGGAAACTATGAAATGCGTTGAAGAAAAACAGCCTGATTTAGCGATACTGGATGTTATGCTTCCAGATGGAAACGGTTTTGAATTACTGGAAAAGTTAAGAAAAGTTGGTGATTATCCAATATTATTTCTTACAGCACGTGGAGAGGATGAGGATAAATTCAAAGGCTTTGGATTGGGGGCGGACGACTATATTGTAAAACCTTTTTTGCCAAAGGAGCTTTTATTTAGAATTACTGCTATTTTGCGGCGAACTTACAAAAAAGAAAGCCCAATTGTGAATTTGAATGGCTGTCAAATTGATTTTTCACGTGGAGAAATTATAAAAGATAATAAAAATATACCGTTAACTGCAAAGGAATATGAATTATTACAGACTCTTTATCGAAACGCAGGACGTATCGTAACCATTGATACATTGTGTGAAGCTGTATGGGGCGAAAATGCCTATGTTTATACAAATTCACTGATGACGCATATAAGACGCATTAGAGAAAAAATTGAAATTAATCCTTCCCATCCTGTGTCATTAATAACAATGAAAGGATTAGGCTACAAATTAATTGTGGAGGGAAAATGATATGAAAAGCATACTAAAACTAATACGTCGTTTTATAATAACCTTAATATTAAGTTTTGTCCTACTTCTATTCTTAAATATTTTTTTATACGGATTATGGATTCTTAAATATGTGTCAAAAAATCCTCCCATGAACTATACTTTTAAAGTAGCAGATATGTTAAAATTTGAAAATGGCAAATACACTTTGCCTGATGAAGTGACTGCTGACTTAAAAAAACAAAATATATGGGCAATCTTGATTGACAATGATTCAAAAAAAGTTATATGGCAAACAGACAATTTACCTGATAATATTCCAAAAGAATACTCAATATCTGATATTGCCATATTTTCACATGCCTATATAAAAAATTATCCTGTTTTCACTTCCAAAGTTGAAAATAATTTACTCGTGCTAGGCTATCCTAAAAATAGTTATTGGAAATACCCAGTAGCCAACTGGAAATACGGAATTGTTAAAAATATTCCAAAATTTTTACTTATGCTTTTTTGTCTAAACATAATTTTCATATTTTTAATATACATTATTTCCAACTCTAAACTTTTAAGTTCTGTAAATCCAATAATAAAAGGCATACAAAATTTGCATAAAGATACGCCTGTACATGTTAAAGAAAAAGGCGTTTTATCAGAACTTGCAAAAAGTATAAATAAAACTTCTGAAATTTTGCAAAATCAAAGGGAACAATTGTGGAATAAAGATACGGCACGAGCCAACTGGATTGCAGGAGTTTCCCACGATATTCGTACTCCACTATCAATGATAATGGGCTATACAAGCCAATTGAAAACATCTTTAAATCTATCAGATGAAATGGATAAAAAGCTTTCTGTCATTTTGAAACAAAGTGAGCGTATAAAAAATTTAATAAATGATTTGAACCTTGCTTCAAAATTAGAATACAATATGCAGCCTTTTGAGCAGAAAAAAGAAAATCTAGTAGCAGTCGTTAGGCAAGTTGTCGTTGATTTTTTGAATATGGATATCGATGAAAAATTTCCGATAGAGTGGAAGACGAAAAATGAACTTGTATCTTGCTTTGCCAATATCGACAGTAATTTGATAAAACGAGCTCTAGCTAACTTAATTCAAAATAGCATCAATCACAACGAAAATGGATGTATAATTTATATCTCGGTAAAAGAAGATGAAAAAAATTGCATAATTTGCGTTGAAGACAATGGAACAGGAGTTTCTGACAAAGAGCTGGAAAAACTCAATAATGCCCCACATTATATGGTTTGCGACACCAACACAACAGAGCAGCGGCACGGTTTAGGACTTCTCATTGTAAAACAGATTATTGATGTCCATAATGGTAAAGTTATGATGAAACATAGTAAATATGGTGGATTTAAAGTAACTTTGCAGATTCCTAAAATTTAAAGGGATTTTTTTATAATCTCGTAAATAATCAGATAAAACAATATAATAAATATATTTAATTTCTTGGTTTGAAGGGAGAAAAATGGAGAAAAAATATGTAATTTTTTTTAATGGTGAATATAAATATTCGCAGGAATTTATGGATAAGGAAGTATACTAAAAATATTGTTGACAAATATTATAAAATAATTTATAATAAGTATACATATAATAATGAGGAGGAAATAAAATGGAATTTAGTTTTAGTTTAAAAATCAAAGCAAAAAAAGAAGATGCGTGGGAATACTATGCAAATATTGAAAAATGGTATGATTGGGAAAAAGACTTAAAAAATATCACATTAAAGGGTGAATTTAAAACGGGTTCATATGGAACTATGGAACTTGAAGGAATGCCCCCTATGGAATATAAGCTTACTCTTGTAAAACCTTTTGAAGAATTTTGGGATAAAACAGAAACTCCGCTTGGAGATATTCTTTTCAGTCATCAAATAATTGATAACAACGATGGAAGCATAAATATAAAACATACTGTAATTTTAGACAGTGAAGATGAACAGCATTTAGAATTTTTAAGCCAAGTTTTTTCAGATGTCCCTCAATCTATATTTATTCTAAAAAATTATTTGGAAAGATAAGGTGATTGGTACTTGTTTACATCAAAATATAAAGATAATTCAGAAAAATCAACAGGATTGTTATTTATGAGGGTATACAACAAATGGCATTCTATGATAAAAAAAGAGTTAAAGAAAATGAACTTAACACACCCTCAATTTGTTGTTTTAGTTTCCCTTGCTTATTTATCGCAAAACGGCAACGAAGTCACACAAGTTATGATTTCAAAACTCTCAGGAATAGATGTTATGACAATATCTCAAATATTAAGTTTATTGGAAAAACATAACTTTGTAAAAAGAAAAGAACATTCAAGAGATACAAGGGCTAAAGCTGTTATTTTGAACAAAAAAGGAGAAGAAATATTACAAAAAGCCGTTCCATTAGTTGAGCAAATTGATGAAAATTTTTTCGAAAAGTTAGATACTGATGAAGGACAATTTAAACATTTTCTTGTCAGATTAAACGAAGAATAAGAAATATTATCTATAATTAATGAATATGTCAAAATTATCATTTTCATTATTATATTTAAAATTCAAAAAATAAAACAGAATTTTATTCAAAAGGACTATTTACACAAAAATGTTGTAGTCCTTTTTTTAATTTATCAAAATATTCCTTAAAATTCTTTTTGTAAAGCACATTAAATTCTTCTGTAGTTAATTCGCTCATAAATTATCCTATTTCATAAATATCATACTTTTTATTTTATAGTGAAACTTCTATAAAAATGGCCTAGAAAGATGGTATAATAACATTATGGAATATGAAAAAGATTATAAAAAAAGAATTTTAAATTTTTATTACAAAAACGGAAAAACAAAACCGTTATTTCAACTCGGCATAAGCTCTGGTACGCAGTTACTTCTGTTTTATTTGATAAATTAGTTCAATTTTAAATAGGTTTTACTATATTTACAGTTCACAATCTTAAAATAATAATTACAGTCACTGTCTTGTAAATAACCTGATAACGAAGTATAATGTAAATATTATTGTATTTCTTAAACTGAAGGGAGAAAAATGGAGAAAAAATATGTTATTTTTTTAAATGGTGAATATAAGTATTCGCAGGAATTTATGGATAAGTTAGTTTCGGAAAATGCAGTTTGCTTTTGTGCAGATGGCGGGGCAAATTTTGCATTTAAATATGGGAAAATGCCGGAAGTGATTATTGGGGATCTGGATTCGGTTGAGAAAAATGTTTTGGAATATTATAAAAGTAAGAATATTTTGATAAAAAAATTCCCAAAGGATAAGGATTTTACAGACTTTGAGTTAATTTTGGAGGAAATCCGTAAAATTAAAAAAGATAACAATTATTTGCAACAAGTATTTGTTGTTGGTGGACTTGGGAAACGAATTGACATGACTTTGAGTAACCTATTCATAATGGAAAAGTATAAAAATCTTGTTTTTTTGCAGGAAAATGAAGAAATTTTTTATGCAGAAAAATCTTTTGTCCTAAAAAATAAAAAGGAATGTGAATTTTCAATCATTCCAATCAGTGAAAAAGTTGAAAAATTAACCTTGAAAGGCTTTAAGTTTGAAACGAATAAAATCGATGTGAAAAGGGAAAGTTCCAGACTTGTGAGCAATGTTATTCTTGAAAATGAGGCTAGCGTAGAATTTGAAAATGGGAAACTGATAATTATTTTGAAAAATAATAATAAAAATATTTTATACTAATCCCCTCATTTAAAAAATAGTAATAAAATTTTATAATAATTAGTTTGATAGCCTTGTAAAAAAAATCAAATCTAATTTTTAAGTATCCATCTTAAAGACTTTTTTAATTTTATTTATATATTTTAACGTAAGGGCATCAAACGCCATGCCCTTACAACCCCGCTTTACGCAAAACTTTCTTATAAAGGAAAAATAAAACTCGCTCCGTAAAACTACGCTCAGACAGTTATTTTTCCTTTAACGAAATTTTGCTTATTTAATATTTTCAAAATGTTAAAACCTAAAATTTAAATATAATAATCTTTATAATTTAACATAGAATGTCGTGATTTTTTTGGAATGAAAACGATTGTCTGAGCGTCAGCGAGTTTCGTTTTTATTTCAAAAAAATGCTTAGACAAGCCAGGGTTGCAAGGGAAATGGCGATTGATTTCCCTTGCTTTATAAAAAGAAAAAACATAGAATTATGAAAAAACATTTATTAACAATAAGTAGTTTTTCATAACTCTAAATAAAATCCTTTATATGGATACTTAATGATTAAGTTTAATTAAAAGATATTTTATAAGTACATAGATTGTAAACAGTAAAATCTTGTAAAAAAAGCTTTAATTCAATGAATTTTCTGATTTTTATTATTTAAATTAGAAGATGGTAGAATAATAGATTTGTTTAGCAACTTATTTTTTAAACTAAAAGTTTATTAAAAAACTAAATTATCAAATAATATAAAAAATAAATTTGTAAAAAGGATGTGTATAGATAGTGAAAAAATTTAGAATTGAAAAGGAACATCAGAGGATGAAAATCTCGCAGTATTTGCGGGAAGTGCAGAATTATTCGGGGAGAAGTTTGAGAAATGTGGAAGTTTTTTTGAATGGGAAACAAGTTAGGCTTACGAAAAAATTGCCGTCGCATGGAAATTTGAAGGTTGTGGAGAAGAAGAAAGGGACTGATATTAAGCCGATTAAATTGCCGCTTGATATTGTGTTTGAAGATGAAAATATTTTGGTTGTGAATAAGGAGCCATTTTTGTTAACACATCCGACACAGAAAAAGGTTGATTTTACTTTGGCAAATGGGATTGTGAATCATTTTTTGGAAAAATATGGCGAAGTGAGAGTGCCACGATTTTATAATAGGCTTGATATGAATACATCTGGATTGATTATTATTGCGAAAAACAGTTTTACACAGGCATTTTTGCAAAATTTTTCGATTTTTGAGAAAAAATATTTGGCGATTGTGAATGGAATTATTGATGATGAGGAAATTTGTAGAATTAAAGATGAATTGACAAAAGATGGAGAAAATCATAAAATTCAGGATTTTGAGAAAGAAAATTTGAAAACTGAAGTTGAAAAAGTTAATTTTGGAAAAATGAAAAAGTATGATGAAATTGAGAAAATTGAAAATAATTCAAATTTTAACAGCAAAAATACAAAAGATAATTTAAATTTGAAAAATAAAAATGATTTTAATAATGAAATTTTGGAAAAAAATGGGATAAATAAAATAGTTATTGAAAGACGAATTTTTCGGGATGGAGATAATTTGGAAAGAATAATTGATGAGCGGGGGCAATACGCAAAAACGGCTGTAAAAGTCTTAAAAACTTATCCTGAAAAAAATGCAACATTGGTAGAATGTGAACTTTTTACAGGGAGAACACATCAAATTCGAGTTCACCTGAAATCCATTGGACACACAATCGTAGGAGACGAACTTTATGGAAATGGTTTAAACAAAGAACTTGGAGTAAACAGACAATTTTTGCACGCCTACAAGGTAAAATTTACACATCCTGCAACAAAAAAGGAAGTTGAACTGGAAATACCAATGTTTACAGATATGAAAGAATTTTTGGAAAAATAGAAAAATTATATTTTTTACAAAAAATTATTTTGTAAGCAAGAATAAAAACTTACGATTTAAAAAACAAAAAGAAAGGACAAAAAATGAAAAAATTTAATTTTTCGGTTGATTTGATAAATGATAATATTTTGAAGTCGCTTCTGATTTTTTCGATACCCATACTTGTGTCAAATATTTTTCAGCAGCTTTACAATATGGCGGATATTGCCATTGTGGGGCATACTTTGGGAGATAATTCGCTTGCGGCTATTGGGGCTTCGGCAGCTATTTTTGAGCTGATTTTTGGATTTGCGTTGGGAATCGGAAACGGACTTAGTATGGTTACGGCTAGAAATTATGGGGCGAATAATAAGAATCTTTTGAAAAAGTCTGTAGCTGGTTCAATTGTTATTGGAATCTGGATTACTGTGGGAGTAATGATTTTATCACGGTTTATTCTTATGCCGTTGCTAAAAGTCTTGCATACGCCTGAAAATATTATAAAAGAAGCATTTGAATATATAAACATAATAACAATGTTTATTGGCGTAACTTTTTCCTATAACTTGTCGTCAGGACTTTTACGTGCAATCGGAAACAGCTTTATGTCGCTCGTATTTTTGGTAATTGCTTCAATTTTAAATATTTTTCTTGATATTTATTTCATAACTTCCCTTAAAATGGGAATTGGCGGAGCTGCGATTGCAACAGTTATTGCACAGGCAATTTCGGTTATCCTGAGTATTATCTACATTTACGTAAAAGAACCGATTTTAATTCCTAGAAAAAAACATTTCAGATTTGATAAAAAATTGTACAAGGAACTGCTTGGACAGGGACTTTCTATGGGATTTATGATTGCAATTGTACTTATGGGAACGCTGATTTTGCAGTATGCGATAAATGGGTTTGGATACTTGATTATCGCTGGACATACTTCGGCAAGAAAACTTATGGGATTTTGCAACATTCCGCTAACTACAATAGCACTCGCGCTGGCAACTTTCGTTTCCCAAAATAAAGGTGCAAACAAAGTGGATAGAATCCGAAAAGGCGTATTTTACGCCAATATGATGGATATAGTTTTTGCAATCGGAATTACAATTTTTGTATATTTATTTTCCAAAAACATGATTCACATGATGTCAGGCTCCGAATCTGAAATCGTCCTCCACAACGGCTCAACCTACCTAAAAATTGCCTCCCCATTTTTCACAATACTGGGAATTCTCTTTAACTTGCGATACGCTTTACAGGCTCTCGGAGAGAAATTAATCCCTCTTGTTTCAAGTATAATCGAATTTTTTGGAAAAATAATCTTCGTAATTTTTATCGTGCCGAAATTGGGTTATTTTGGTGTAATGATTTGCGAGCCGCTGATTTGGATTGTGATGGTGGGGCAACTAGGGATTGCGTTTTATGGGAATGGGTATATTAGAAAAATGAAATAAAAAAAGGATGTCTCATAAGGAGAATAAAAATACAAAATCATAAATTATATATATGATTATTTTTATAAAATTAATAAAAACAAACATCTTTAATTTCTAAGAATATATAATATATATGTTTTTGGGATTATTTCTAACTTATGAGACACCTCTCTAATTAATCAATAAAATCAGCCATTAATTCGTTTACAACTTCTTTAACAGATTTAATTTCCTTAATAAAACTTACTCCTAAACCAACCGAAATGTATCCATTTTCATCCCCATTAAGCATTCCGAGTTTCATATTTTTTCCTCCACCCTGTTTTAAGAACAGTTCTTCTCTTGTAGCACCGTTTTTATCCATTTCAACTAATTCTGCCGATAGTTTTGTAGGAATAGATCTGTAAAAGTAAGGCAATGTTCTAAAAATATGTAAATCTTCAGCGGTTGTTTTTAGCATCAGTTCTTTTACATTCTGCGCTGTTCTTGCTTCTTCTGTAGCTAAAAATCTAGTTCCTAAAAAAACTCCTTCAGCTCCAAGTGCAAATGCAGCTCTGACACCACGTATATCAGAAATTCCTCCAGCAGCCATAACAGGAATATTTTTTACAGAATCTACTATTAAAGGTACTATTGAAAAAGTTCCAATTTGTGCTCCAGGTAATGTTCCACCTTCATCAAATCCAGTCGCTACATAGACATCAGCCCCTAGTTTTTCTGCCATTCTAGCATTTTCAATAGTTGGGTCTAAGGGTCTAAAAACAATTTTTATTCCAGCATCTTTTAATCTTTTAAAAGTCCCGTTATAATCCGTTCCATCAAGCCCATTTACCAATGCAACATTAACTTTTTCTTCAATTATCATATCTAATAACGGTTCTGTAAATCTCATATCAGTATCGACTAAAATAACAACTCCAAAAGGTTTATCAGTTAATTCTCTTGTTTTTCTAATTTCTTCCCTCATTCTTTCCATTGTTTCCTGTGGAGAAGGCGTCATTGTTGTTTGACCTGCACTAGGTCCTAAAATTCCTAGTCCACCAGCATTATTCACTGCAGCTACCAATTTAGCATCTGTTAGCCATGCCATTGGCCCTTGTATTATCGGATATTTGATTCCTAAAATTTCTGTTATTCTATTTTTTTTCATTATTATTCTCCTCTCAATTTTTATTGATTTTTTTGTTTTAAAATATTATAATACATTTACACTAAATATTGAAGTAGACAATAAAAAATGACATAGTATTAAAAAATGTACTCTTGTGATATTAGGAGGTTTTATAATGGAAATTTTTGAAAAATTTGAAATAGAAAATATAAAAAAGAATAATAGAATATGTGGAATAAATTATACTCAAAAAATTTTTGCAGGAAAGTGGAAAATAACAATTATCTGGTTTTTAAAAAATGAAGTCAGAAGATATAGTGAAATCAAAAAGTTTTTATCGAATATTTCTCAAGGTTCACTTACTAAACAGTTAAGGGAACTTGAAGAAGACGGTATCGTGGGAAGAAAAGTTTATCCTGAAGTTCCTCCTAGAGTTGAATATTTTTTGACAGAGAAAGGAAAAAAATTGATTCCTGTCCTCGATACAATGGAAGAATTTGGTAACTTTTATGTTGAGGAATACATAAAAAATAAAAGTATATAGAATTATATTATAAATCTATGATTATACAGAAAACAAAATTAGTTGAATTTTTTCAGATTTTAATGGATTTAGATTGGTAATGAAAAACTTAAATTATGATTTTATAAAAAATTTAAATAATAGGGAATCCATAATTAAAGCTGAAATCAAAAAAAGAAAGATTTTAGAAATGTAATACTAAACCCCGTTAAATTAATGGAGTATAATGTGGTATAATACAATAGGTGATAAAAATGGCAAAAGCATATGAGACAACAGAAGAAATGTCGAATGAGATAAGAATGATTAGAAAAACAATAAAAAACAAAAGTGAAGATATTAGACTGCATGCAGTAGAATTAAGAGGCTTAGGAAAAAAGAATAAGGAAATAGCTGAAATTTTAGATGTCCATGAAAAAGTTGTCAGTAAATGGATATGCATATTTGCAAATCAAGGAATACAAGGATTGATGAATAAGCCAAAAGGTGGAAATCATAAAAATATGACATTTGAAGAGGAAGAGAAGTTTTTGAAGCAATTTGAGGAACGAGCAAAAAAAGGTGAACTGTTAAACACAAATGAAATAAAACAGGAATATATTAAATTAGTTGGGCATAGCATTGGACACGAACAAATATATAGAGTTCTAAGACGGCATGGCTACAGAAAAATAATGCCTAGGAGCAGACATCCAAAGAAAGCGAGCAATGAAGAGATTGAGCAGTCTAAAAAAAAATCGCCGATCTGGTGCAGAAAACAAAAATAAAAAATCCTGGCAAGACAGTAAGATTAATGTTTGAAGACGAAGCAAGTTTTGGAAGAATTAACAAGCCTAAGTATTGCTGGTGCAGCAATAAGTTTAGACCCTGTGTTCCCTGTCATCATATAAGGGAGTACAGGTATGTTTTTGGTGCGGTGGAGCCTTTAACGGGGGAAAGATTTTTTTTAGTTATGCAAAACTGCGATACAAACAACATGAGTGTTTTTTTAAAGGAATTATCTAAAAGCTATAATGACGATATTGTGATTCTAGTCTGTGATGGAGCAGTATGGCACAAATCAAAGAACTTAGAAATTTCGGGAAACATCATAATGACACATATACCACCATATACACCAGAAATGAACCCCATTGAACAAATTTGGAAACAAATAAGACAGATGGGGTTCGGCAATAAGATATTCAGTACATTAAAAGCTGTAGTTGACAGGCTATGCGACACTATAAATTTACTTACAGATGAACTAGTAAAAAGCATAACTCTTCGTGAATGGATTTATTCTGCTATTTAAACGGGGTTTAGTATAAGTGAAAAATCTGATTAGATAAAAAAGGCTGTCTCATAAGGTTCATTTTATGAAACAGCCAATTTTATAAAAAAAGCATAATTCAAAAATTTTCCAATTCTTAAATTTATGTTTTATAAATTTCTTTAAAAAAATCTTAATATCTCAAAAACTCAACTTTTCATATCATAAAAATTTTCCAAAATCAGCAAAAGCTCTTCTCCATAATCTCTAACTTTCCGTTTCCCCATTCCTCTTATTTGCGAAAGTTCTTCAACATTTGTAGGGTTTGCCTTTATTATGTCTACTAAAAGCTGATTTGAAGCGACGATGTAAGGTGGATAGCCCAGTATTTGTGCTTCTCCAGCTCTCCATTCTTTCAAAATCTTATACAGTTCAGCTTCTTCCTCTGATAGATATTCTTCATGATTTTTGTTAACCTCTTTAATATCTATATCTCTTCCATTTTGCAAAAAATTATTTTTCTCTAAATTTTTATCTATATTCTCCACCTTTTCATATTCAACAAAAGCTGTCCAGTAATATTTCCCCTCAATTTTCACTAGCTCAGCCTGATACTTCACAATCTGGACATTTCCTAATATCCTTTCCAGCTTCCCTTGCTCAAATTCTTCTGTCCTCTCATTAAATGGCAGAGTCACAATTTTTAACACCTCAATTTCCCCCTTTTTGTTTCATTTTTTTAATCCGATACTTAATGATACTTAAAATTTCTTATATTTGAACCTAAATACTGCATTTTTAGATAAAATCTTTAGTATTTTTTATAATTTTCGATACTTAGCGATACTTAAAATTTAATTAAATTCTATCCCCAAAATGGAATATATTTCACATATCGGGGTGCTGTATTTTTATCAACTATTTTTATTAATCCTGCATTTAATGTATCTTTTATTATTCTTGTTGCCTTTGCTTTATCTTTTTCAGAAAATCCAAAAACTTCTCTGACATCAGAATTTGAAATAGCTCCTTCACTTACATATTTTAAACACGACAACATATAACAAGTTCGTATTTTATCTTCTTTTTTTATTAATTCAAAAGGAACTTTTGAATACAATGTTACTTTTGTAAAATTATTATCTTGATTTTCTATTTTAGGTGCAAGTAGTATATTTTTATTCGTGGCATCTATAACTTTATCATATCCACTTCCTCTTTCTTCACATATTCCACATTTATGCATAAATCCAGCTATATTTTCATTTCTTGAGATTGGAACAGTATCAACTATCCTATCAACAGGGACTAATGGAGCTCCTAAATTAGAAAATTCTATTCTATTTTCAAATAACTCTATCATAGGACTTGTTCCTGTCTGATCTAAAGCCTGATGAATCAAAATATTAGCAACTAATTCTCTAATAGCAATTTCAGGATATGCTAAAAATGATTTTCTTATTGAATCGACAATTACTTCTTCCTGTGGAATAATTGTTAGTATATAGTTTATTATATTTTCATAATCTACTGCATATCCTCCAGAAAACACCTGTTCTCTTATTGTTTCCAATCGATTATTTTTTTTATACCAAATCACTCTCACATTTTTTTTAGATAATTTATCAAATTTTTTAAAATCTTTTGAAATTAATAAAGCTCCTAAATTACTAATATTATAATTTCCAATTTCATTTTTTACAATAAATTTTTCATTAATAAAATCTTCAATTATTTTTTCTTCATTTTTAGGTATTGGCTGATTCAATAAATTATAATAACCTATATAATTTAAAAATTCAAATATTTTTTCTTTTTTTATGTTTTCTTTTGCATAATGTAATTCAAAAGGTGTATTATCAAATAATTGCCATAATCTTCTTTCTTTTTCAGGATATCCCTTTAAATTTTTCTTATTGCTACCTATTCTTATATACTCCTCTGAAGAAAATTTAGTTGGTTCCCGTTCTGCATTAGGAATTTCCAATACAACTACTTTTAATTTATCATAAAATATTTCATGAAATTTTATATTTAATCTTGGTGCCAACATTCTAGTTAGCCACGATTCTAATTCTTCATTCCCTTTTTTTGCATTTCTGTAATCAAAATCAGTTCCCACTATTTCATGTTTTTTATCTTCTATTCCCCAAATAAGATAACCTTTCGTTCTTCCAAATAAAGTCGCAGAATTACTTAATGCTGAAATATACTCTCCTATCATTTGAGGCTCAATATTATTCACTTTAAATTCAACCCATTCAGTTTCATAAGGTAATTTTGTTAATTCTCTTACCAGATTTTTCAAATAATCTTGATTTGTAATCATTCCTCCCCCTTTTTTATTTCAACTTTTTAAATCCTACTCTACTTTCTCAAAACCGCTCCATAATCTTTTTCAACCTTAGCCACGATTTTATTTGAAATATCAACAATTTCCTTTTCTTCAAGTGTTTTGTTTTTATCTCTCAAGATTACACTAATTGCCACACTCTTCATTCCTGGCAGCACTCCTGCACCTTGATAAATGTCAAATAATTCCACTTTTTCAATCTTTTTATCAACTTTTTGAATAGTTTTTAAAACATCTCCAACCAAAATATCTTCTCTCATAACGAACGCAAAATCTCTTGGTACTGCTGGATATTTCACGATTCCTTGATATTTAATTTTTTTACCGATATATTTCTGAATCAAGTCAATATTAAATTCTCCAACTAAAACTGATGTTTTTCCTAAATCAAAGTTTTCCAATACGTCTGGATGAATTTCCCCAAAACTTCCAATCAATTCACGACCAACAAATACGTCAACTGAACGACCTGGATGGTATTGGCTTTGTTCAGAACGTTTTATCATATAATTATTGAATTTTAATTGTGTGAAAATTTCTTCCACAATTCCTTTTAAGTCATAAAAATCATAAGGAACTGGTTTTGGATTCCACAATGTCTTATTATTTTCTCCAGCCAGAATTATTCCCAATTTCACTTCTTCCTTCGCCAATTCTTCCGCTTTCACAAAAGTTCTGCTAACTTCAAAAAATCTAATATTTGTAGCATTTCTATTCATATTTTCTTTAGCATTTTTTAACAAGCTATAAAGCAATGTTGGACGCAATGTTACAAAATCTTCTGTAATTGGTCTCAATAAATCAATTAAATTTTCTCTTTCAACGCTTGTGTATTTAATTTTTTCCATCGCATCTTTTGGTACGAAACTATAATTAATAACTTCTTTAAGCCCAGCATTTGCCGCAATCAATTTTACTTGTGTAGAAAGTTTTGTTGTGTCAATAACTGGTTTTTCACTAATATCTAATTTTGGTAAAATATTTTCAATATTATCAAAACCATACATTCTAATAACTTCTTCAAAGTAATCTTGCTCATTTTCCAAGTCATCACGATAAGTAGGTGCAGTCAATGTCAATGTTTCCCCATTATCTACAACCTCTATTTCAAGTCTAGTCAAGATTCCGATAACTGTTTCACGTGGAATATTTTTCCCAACAAAACGGTTCAATCTCTCAAAGTTTAATGTAGCTGTTTTTTTCTTATATGGAACAGGATAATTGTCAACTACTCCTTCTAAAATTTCTCCACCTGCCACTTCTTGAATGATGTTTGCAAGTCTATTTATCACATTAATTGCATTTTCTTCATCGACTCTTCTTTCAAATCTGTATGAAGATTCACTAAATAATGTCAATCTTCTTGAAGTTTTTCTAACATTTTGTGAATTGAAATTTGCTACTTCCAACAAAATATTTTTTGTATTTTCAGTAATTTCTGAATTTTGTCCACCCATTACTCCACCAAGCGCAACGGCTTTCACACCATCAGATATCACGATATCATCGCTATTCAATTTTCTTTCTTGCTCATCAAGCGTAACCAATTTTTCATTTTCATGTCCCGCTCTCACAACAATTTTTCCACCTTCAATTTTATCCAAATCAAAAGTATGATTAGGTTGATTCAATTCCATCATTATGAAATTTGAAGCATCTACGATGTTGTTAATACTTCTAATTCCAATAGATTCCACTCTTTCTTTTAACCATTTCGGACTTTCTTTAACTGTAACATTTTTAATTATTCTAGCCACATATCTTTTCGCCAAATTACTGTCTTCAATTTCAACTGAAATGTTATCAGCCGTTTTTTCAGAACTTTCTGAATTTATCACAAAACCTGGATATTTAACCTCTTTATTGTAATAGGCCCCTAATTCTCTTGCAATCCCAATGTGTGACAAACAATCAGGACGATTTGGAGTGATTTCCAATTCAAAAACTGTATCGTTAATTCCTAAATACTCCTTCATAGGCACTCCAACAGGCGTATCTTCAGGCAAAATCATAATTCCATCCGAATCTTTCCCAATATTTAATTCTTCTTCAGAACACAACATTCCGTTCGATTCTACACCTCTAATTTTACCTTTTTTAATAACAAAATCTGGAGCTAATTTTGCCCCAACTTGTGCCAACGCAACTTTGTCTCCAGCCTTATGATTAGGCGCTCCACACACGATTTGCAAAATTTCTTTCCCATTATCAACTTTACAAATTGTCAAGTGGTCAGAATCAGGGTGCATTTCTTTTTCAATAATTTGTGCCGTTACGACATTTTCCAAATTCTCCCCTAAAACCTCGATTTTTTCTACTTCCTGACCAATCATAGTCAAGGCATTTTCCATTTCATTTATTTCTATTCCATCTAAATCTATATACTGCTTTAACCAGTTTAACGAAATTAGCATTCTATTTTTGTATGACAAACCTATAAATTCTCAATTTATAGATTATCACACTCTCCTTTCTTTAATTTATAAATTATGTTTTTTCCACAATAATGTGGATAACTTTTTTTATTTAATAACAATCCCAATTGTAGAGAATTTCTGTAAAGTCTTTTTTTTTCAACTTTTCACGGTTTATGAAAAAATTTAATACTCCAGCATCTCCAATGCAAACTTTCCATTTTTTCGTATTTTCATCATATTCACTGTCCAATTGAAATAGTACTGTATCATATTTTTTATATTTTTCTTCAAATTCTCTCGGATCACTTTGTGTAAAAAATGCAAATCCATCACATTGTGAATGAGGTTCTTCTGAATATTCCATTTCAATATTCAATATTTTACGATAAAGCCAATCTTCTTGATGTTTCTCCAACTTTTTCTCCTTACAAAGCTTATCAAACACGTTATAAATCGCCTCTTCAAATCTTTCCTTCTCTGTTCGTAGCTCAAACTCTATTTTATAGCTTTCATTATTGTTTGTAAGAAAACTTTCCTCATAATTATGCGGTTTATAAATGTTTTCAAGCTCTTTTTCATCATAAAATTCTTCAATCTTATCGTAATAAATCACACGAAAAGTATCTTGAACTGTCGGACTATCAAAGTCAAGTCCAAACATAGCATCATCGTCATCAAATACAAAAAACTGTAAAATTCCCTTTTGTGGAAAATCCTTTAGTCCCTTCAAATCCTCGCAATTAATCTGTGCAATCATCAGCATTTCTTCACCATTAGGTGCTTTTGGAAATTCTGCTCCTTTTGGAAGATACGGCAATCCCACAATTTTACTGTCTGTTATTTTCAACTTATCTTCTACCAGTTTTATTTTTGCAAAAGTTTTCGTTGGTGATTTTTTTTCATAATCTTCACGAATTTCTTCGTAAAATTTTTGCACATACTCATCATCAATTTTGATTTCTTTATCATCCATTTTTAACACTCCAATTGATTTTTTCTATTCTACATTCAAATAAATTTTCCATCAAAAATTTTAGCTAAAAATACTATTATAAATTATTAGAACTGATCCAAAAATCTCTCATCATTTTCAAAAAATGCTCTCAAGTCATCAATTCCATATTTTAACATCGTAATTCTTTCAAGTCCCAATCCAAATGCAAATCCTTGATATTTTTGTGGGTCAATTCCAACACCTGAAAGCACTTTTGGATTTACCATTCCACTTCCAAGAATTTCAAGCCATCCTGTCCCTTTACAAACTCTACATCCTTCACCTTTACAAACTCCACATTCTACGTCCATTTCTGCAGAAGGTTCTGTAAATGGGAAAAAATGTGGTCTAAATCTTACTCTTCTGTCTTCTCCAAATATTTTCTTTACAATATTTTCCAAAATCGCTTTAAAATTAGCAAAAGAAACATTTTCTCCAACCATAAGTCCTTCCATTTGGTGAAACATTGGTGTATGTGATACATCGTAATCTGGACGGTAAACTTTTCCAATCGAAATCATTCTAAATGGTGGTTTTCTGTCTTCCATGTATCTAATTTGCATTCCAGAAGTTTGCGTTCTCAATACAACTTCATTTTCTTTAATATAGAATGTATCAGTAATTTCCCTCGATGGATGTGTTTTCGGAATATTTAATGCATCAAAATTATATTTTACATACTCAACTTCAGGTCCATCAACAATGTCAAATCCCATAGAAGAAACAATATCTTTAATTTCCATAACTGTTTTAGTAAGTGGATGAAGCGATCCAACATTAGCTTTTCTTCCCGGCAAAGTCACATCTATTGTTTCATTTTTCAATCTTTCCTGTTTAGCAATTTCCTTCAAGCCAGTTGTAGTTTCATCAAATTTCGCCAACAACACATTTTTTATTTCATTCGTAGTTTTTCCAAACTCAGCTCTTTTCTCAGCAGCGATATTTCCCATTTCCTTCATTATCGCCGTAAATTCCCCTTTTTTCCCTAGGATTTTTACCCTCAATTCATTCAATTCCTCAAGATTTCCAACTTTATCAAGTTTTTCTAACACTTCTTTTCTCAAGTGTGCTAATTTTTCTAACATTTTTCCTCCTATTTATTTTACTATCTCAATATTTTTTCCCATAAAAATTTATGTTTTAATTATATCATACTTTAAATATATAAAAAAGTTCAAATTTTTTATTTCATTTCTAAAAAAGAAAAAAATAATACCCTTTAATCAGGTATTCTAAAATATTTATGTTTTCAATAATTACAAAAATTATTTTTTATATTTTTCAACAAACTTTTGAAGTTCTGTTATTTCTCTTTTTTTTATTAGATAAATTGTATAATAAAATTAAATAATTAACCCATCTTACAAACCAAAATAAAAAATATTCTACAAAAAAATATTATTCCTTGTACTAATGCAACAAAAATACCTAATTTCAAATTAATTATTTTGCTTTATTTATTTCTAAAAAAAAATTTGATATGCTGCGATTGAAATAAAAAATGGGATATGCTAAAATTAATAAAGAAAATAAATCAAAAGGAAAAATAATAAAATGCAAGAAAGTAAAAATTTAAATACAGATAATGAAAAAAATTATTTTTATAAAACTTATGAGTATAAAAATAAAAAAGCTTTGAAGATTTTTTTTGGATTTACAAGAGAAAAGGGGAAAAATTCCTTAAAGGTTTCAAAATATTTGGAAAGGGATTTTCCAGAACTGAACTTTATGAACATAACGAAGTATAAAGTTATAAAATATATGCCGCTTCATATAAAGATAGAAACTGTCTTGGAAAATATAAATAAAACATTTAATGGAAATTTTATATCCTATTATGATTATCTTGTGGGAAAGGATGATTTTGAGCTTACATATAAGACAATTGACTTATGGTATAAATTTGAAAAAAATTTTTTTGAAAAGGGATACTATCACATGGACTTTAGTTTGGGAAACTTTTTTATAGACAAAAATAGCGGGAAGATTGCATTTATTGACTTTGATGATATTGTCAGAAAGCCTCCTTTTTTTAGAAAACGGCTTTATTTAACAAAGTCCATCAGAAGTTTTGAAGGCTCTATGAAATTTTTTCTATCAGTAAAAAATTTTTCCAGAGAAGAAAATAAAAGAATCATTGATAAGTTAGAAGAAATAAAAAAAATATATCATGTTGTTTCAAGGGAAAAAGATATAAGAAAAACTGAAAAGATTTTAAACAGATAAAAAACAAGGGGCTTTAACCCCTTGCCAAAAAATTTCACGTTAAGTCTATTATTCAAACGTAAATTTATAGTAAAACTGCTTTAAAACTGAACTCAAAAATTATGACTATTTTACTCAAACCCTAGATTTATATAATTTTTAGCAATTCTATTTTAAACGGGTTCGAGTATATATTATTTTTTATTTATATTTTTCGATATTGTCTGCAAAATCTAGAATATCGTCCACAACCATCGGATCTAATCCTGTTCCTCCAAGTTCTTCCAAACTCTTCAAACCATATCCAGTTTTTACCAAAACAGGCATAATCCCCAATTTCTCCGCAGGAATCAAATCAGTTATCTTATCCCCAATCATAAAAGAATTTTTAACATCAATATCAAACTCCTTTATCGCCAGCTCAAAATTCCCTGTATTTGGCTTCCGACAATTACATTCTATTCCATATTTCCCGCTAACATTTGGGTGATGTGGACAAAAGTAAGACTTTTCAATTTTTATTCCTTTTTTAAATAAATCATCTTCAATAAAACTCTGTAATCTTAAATAATCCTCTTCTGTGTAATATCCTCTCGCAATTCCTGCCTGATTCGTTATAATCGCAAATCTATATCCCAAATCCCGCAATTTTAAAAGTCCTTCCACTACATTTTTTTCATATTCAAAGTCTTCAATTTTATGCAAATACGATTTTTCCACATTTATAACACCATCTCTGTCCAGCAGGACAAATTTATTTTTCATAAAATTATATTTCCTTTTTTATTTTTTTAGTTTAACAATATTAAACCCCATTTAAAAAACAGAAATTATATTTGTTTATTTACTGGCAAAGGGTCATGACCCCTTGTAAAAAAATCTGCTATTTAAATGGGGGAATATAAAGTATTATTCTTAAATTTTTGTTTTAGTTAAAACTAGTTCATTACAACATCTCTAATAAAGAATTCTCCACCAATTGACACAAATCCCAAATTTTTAACTTTTGGATTTACTAAATAAAGTTTTTGTTTTTGGAATAAGATTGTAACTGGTTGTTCTTCTGAAATAAGTTTTTCCATTTCAATCATTGCTGGAACTCTTACTTTTGGATCAGCAGAACTTTTTACAGTTTTAGTCAATTCGTCATATTTTACGTTTTTGAAATCTCCACGGTTGTTTGCATTTGTACTGTCAAATAGATCTAAATATGTAATTGGATCTAGGAAATCTCCAGTCCAGTTTTGTAGTGAGATTTGGTAATCTCTCTTCTTAGTTCTTTCAATACGTTCCTTACCGCTTACCATATCTAATTCAACATTTGCACCCAAGTTATTTCTCAAACTTTCTTGAATATATTCTGCAATAGCTTTTCTGCTTCCTGTGTCGTTAAATAAAATTTCAAATCTTGGAAGTTCTGATAGCCCTTCTTCCTTAAGTCCTTCTGCAAGCAATTTTTTAGCTTCTGCCACGTTAAATTTAGGCTGGTCAGTTGCTACTTCTGCTGGAAAATCTTTTGAAACTCCGTTTAATCCAATTCCAGACGGAGTAAATGTCTTAGTTAATTTTTCAGATCCTTCCAGCACTTTATTTACAAGTTCTTCCTTATTTATTGCCATAGTTATCGCACGTCTTACTTTTGCATTTTTAAATACATTTTCTTTTGTATTAAACAATAAATAATAGATTCCACCATCATTTGCTTTTACAAGTTCTGGTTTTCCTGCAAATTCCTTAGCTTGCTCGAAAGTTACCGCTGTTACATCAACTTCCTTATTCTTAAAGGCATTAACAGCTGAATCAGTTGCAATTATTTTTAATTCAACATTATCAGTTTTTACATTGCCTGCATCCCAGTAATTAGGATTTTTCTTAAATTTTAATTCTGAGTCATGAGTCCATTTTTCCAAAGTGTAAGGACCATTTGAAATTGTATATTCAGCTTCTGTAAAGTATTTGTCCTTTGCTTTGTTATAGAACTTTTGATTTAATGGCATGAATGATTTAAATGTGACTAAATCATCAAAGTACGGAATAGGCGATTCCAAAGTTACTTGTAAAGTTTTATCATCAATAACTTTTATTCCAACTTCATTTTCTGAAACTTTTTTAGCATTATATTTTTCTCCATTTTTTATTACAAATAACATGCTTGCATTGCTTCCTGCTGTATCAGGATTCAATCCACGAATCCATCCTGCTTTGAAGTCATTTGCAGTTACAGGGTCACCATTGCTCCATTTAACTCCATCTCTTAAATGAAATGTCCACACAAGCCCATCTTTTGATTTTTCCCATTTTTGAGCAATTCCAGCTACAGATTTTCCAGTTTTGTCTTTTCTTAAAAGCCCTTCCAAAATCAATTCATCAACAGTTCCTCCAGGAATATCTGTAGTTATTTGCGGATCAATTGACGATGGCTCTGTAACTATATTTAAAGTGAATGTACTCCCTCTTCCACTTTTTTTTCCACACGAAAGTGCAAATACCAGCAATGTCAATATTAGAAATATTTTTTTCATTAATTTATTTCCTCCTTATTTCAAATTAAAGAATAACTATTTGCAAAAATTTTTTAAATCATTATTTTTAATAATTTTATTTTTTTCACAAGGGATTAAAAATCCCTTGCTACTTCTCTAAACTTTTTATTTTTACAATTTTTTTGTTAATTAAAGAATTTATTTAAAGATTTCAAATCACTATTTTAATGACAAGTTTCCAAAATAATATTCTCCACCAATTGGTGTAAATTCAAGTCCTTTTACACGTTTATCAACTAAGTATTGTTTTTCCCTGTGGAAAAGTACACCTACTGGTAAATCTTGTGCGATTATTCCTTCAAGTTTTACAAGTGCATCCATTCTTACTTTTTGGTCATCTGTACCTTTTACAGTTTTAACTAATGCATCATATTGAGGATTGCTGTATGAACCATTGTTATTTCCACCTGATGATTCAAATAAATCAAGATATGTAATTGCATCAGGATAATCTCCAGACCATCCAGCAAATACTATATCAAAGTTCTTTTGACTCATTCTTGACCATCTTTCTTGAGCAGTCATAGGTTCCAAATCCAAGTCAATATTTAAATTTTTTCTCAATTGTTCTTGAATATATTCTGCAATAACCTTATTATTTCCACTTTCATTAAGCAGCATTGACATCTTAGGAAAATTAGTTTCTCCCACTTCCTTTAATCCTTCCGCAAGCAATTTTTTTGCTTCTACAGGATTATATCCTAATGTTGAAGTAGAAACACCTTCTGTAAAGTCTTTATTATCTAATCCCTTTATTCCGATTCCTTTTGGTACAAGAGTTTTTGCAGCTGTTCCATATCCATTTAATACATTGTTTACCAATCCTTCTCTGTCGATTGCCATAAGAAGAGCTTTTCTTACCTTCAAGTTTGCTAAAGTCTTATTATTAAAGTTAAATAGCAAATACCATACTGAACCATCATTTTTTGAAATCATTTTAGGATTGTCTTTAAATCCTTTTGCTTGTTCAGCTGTAATTGAAGTTACATCAACTTCCTTATTGTTAAATGCATTTAATGAAGAATTATTATCAGGAATTATTTTATAAACAATATTTTCAACTTTCACATTAGCAGCATCCCAATAATTAGGATTTTTCTTAAATACTATTTCTGAACCATGTGTCCATTTTTCCATTGTGTATGCTCCAGAAGACAAAGTTTTATTAGCTTCAGTAAAATAGCTGTCACCTGTTTTGTCAAAGAATTTCTGATTTAATGGCATATATGTCTTAAATGCAACTAAACTGTCAAAATATGGAACAGGAGCTTCCAATTCCACTTCCAAAGTTTTGTCATTAATAACTTTTATTCCGACTTTTTCAGCTGAAACTGCCTTTTTATTATATTTTTCAGCATTTTTTATTGGATAAAGCATATACGAATACTGTGAAGCAGTTTGAGGATTTAACGCACGTAACCATCCATTTTTAAAGTCTTGTGCTGTAATTGGATCTCCATTGCTCCATTTTATTCCATCTCTTAGATGAAATGTCCATTTTAACCCATCGGCAGATTTATCCCAGCTTTTTGCAAGTCCTGGCACAAATGTTCCATTTTTACCTTTTCTGGTCAATCCTTCCGTTACAAGGTCATCAACAGTTCCACCATTAACATCCGTCGATATTTGCGGATCAATAGATTTTGGCTCATCTATTAGGTTCAATGTAAATGTTTTTCCACTTCCACCATTTTTTCCACAAGAAATGGCAAAAATTAACATTGCCAATAAAATTATTATCTTTTTCATAATAACTTCCCTTCCTCTATAAAAATTTTTTTTGATTATTTTATATAAGTATTATCCAGCACAAAGTCTTTTCCTATTGGGCTAAATACAATATTATGAACTCTTGGATTTAACAGCTTAGTATTTTGTCTATAGTAAAGCAATCCCACAGGCATATCTTCAGCTATTATTTTTTCCATTTCAATCATATTTTTTACTCTTTCTTCCTGATTTCCAGAACTTTTAACTTTTTTAACAAGTTCATCGTAACGTGGATTTGAGTAATCTGAATAATTATTTCCATCCTTTGTCAAGAATCTATCCAAATAAGTAATAGCATCGTTATAATCTCCATTATATCCAGCTAGAGCAATTTCATAATCTCTATGTTGCATTTTATCCAATCTTGATTGGAATGTCATTCCTTCAATATTAATATTTACTCCTAAATTTGTTCTCAAACTTTCTTGAATATATTCAGATATAACCTTGTTATTTCCAGAATCATTGAAAATCATTGTCAATTCAGGTAATTTTTGTAATCCTAGTTCCTTTAACCCTTCAGCTAGCAATTGTTTTGCCTTTTGTGGATTATAAGCTGGGAAAATTTTTCCTGCTTCTTCAGAAAAGTCTTTTGAAATACCGATTATTCCAACACCTTTTGTCGTATAAGTATATGCAGCTTCCCCTGTATTGTCAAGCACATCTGTAATCAATTTTTCCCTGTCTACAGCAAGCGACAACGCCTGTCTAATTTTTTTGTTCGCAAGTACTTTATTTTTCATATTATATGTCATATACCATACTGAACCATCTTTTGTAAGTATTTTACGTTTATCATTTTTAAATTCCTTTGCTTGTTCTATTGAAATATTTGTAGAATCAATTTCTTTGTTTTTAAAGGCATTTACACTGGCAGACGGATCATTTATAAATAACATTTTTACATATTTTAATTTAATATTATCCTTGTTCCAGTAATTTTCATTTTTTTCAAATACAATTTCAGAATCCCTTGTCCAAGATTTTATTACATAAACACCAGATGAAATCGAAGTTTCAGGAGATGTCATATATTTATCTCCTACTTTTTCATAGAACTTTTTATTTAGCGGAGCATAAGTTTGAATTCTTACAATTGAATCAAAATATGTAAGAGGATTATTTAATGTTACTTGCAACGTATAATCATCAATAACTTTTATACCTAATTGATTTTCATCTTTAATTTTTCCAGCATTAAATTGTTCAGCATTTTTTATGTAAAATAATTTATCTGCATATTCTCCAGCTGTCTTAGGATCTAGTGCTCTAACCCAGCCATCTCTAAAGTCCTTTGCTGTAATCGGATCCCCGTTGCTCCATTTTGCATTTTTTCTCAAATGGAATGTCCAAACTGTTGAATCTGCATTGTGTTCCCATTTTTCAGCCACTCCAGGAAGAGATTTTCCATCATCCGACTGTCTTGTCAATGTTTCAGTAACAAGCGAATCCACAAATTCTCCAGTAGAATCATTCGCAAGCTGCGGATCATAAGATTTTCCTTCCTCCTTCAAATTAAGTTTCAATGTTTCAGAATCGCTGCTTTTTCCACATGAAATTATAAAAGCCAGCAATATTGTAAATACTAGTAATATTTTTTTCATATTTACATCCATCCTTTCTTTCATCAAATAAATTTGACAAAATTAAAAATTATTTTGTTATAGATGCATTATAAAAGTCGATAGAATCTCCAACTGAACGTATTACAACTCCCTTTAATTTAGGATTTATCAAATAAACTCCCACTTCATAATAAAGTGTTGAATATGTAAAGTTATCCGCTAATAATTTTTCGGCTTTTTTCATTGCATCCATTCTAGTTTTATTATCTTGATTAACTTTAGCCAAGTCGATTAATTCGTCATACTCAGGATTTGAATATTTAGCGAAGTTAATATCCTTTGCCTTTGAATGGAAAATTTCCAAATAAGTCATAGGGTCTGCATAATCAGGTCCCCAAGCATATCTTACAATTTCAAAGTCTCCAGCTTTTGCACGTGCAATTCTTTCTTTTTTAGTAAGAACTTCCACATCCACATCAATTCCCAGTTTATCCTTCCATTGAGATTGGTAAAATTCAGCTTCCTTTTTACCAGTTCCATTTTCATCTACCAAAAGATGCAGTTTAACTTGTGCAGGCGTCATTTTAAGTTCCTTCAGCCCTTCATCAAACAATTGTTTTGCATTAACTTTTGCAAATCCAGCAAATAAGTCTCCAGCTTCTGCCCTGAAATCGCCTTTTTCTCCAGCTGTTCCATTTGAAACAATTCCAGAACCTACAATTCCAGCTCCATTTAAAATACTGCTTACAAGTTCTTTTCTATCAATTGCAAGAGATAATGCCTCTCTTACCTTTTGATTTTTCAACACAGGATTTGATGTATTAAATCCTAAATAGTAAACTCTTCCATTAGGGAATTTATGCAATTCAGGTTTTCCTTCATAGTTTGCCATTTTTTCCACAGAAATTTTTGTCAAATCCAATTCTCTATTTTCAAATAGGTTTGTAGCAGCTTCAAAGTCAGTTACAATTAAACCTGTAAGTGTATCAACCTTTATATTTTTAGCATTCCAGTAGTTAGGATTCTTTTTCATGACAACTTTGTTGTTGTGTACCCATTTTTCTATTATAAACGGTCCATTATAGATAGACTTTTTAGCTTCAGTTGCATATCCATCTCCGTTGGTAGCCAATGCCTTTTCATTAACTGGGAAATAAATTGGCATAATTAATGTTTTTAAAAAGAATGGTGCAGGTTGTGACAATCTAAATTCAAGTGTATAATCATCCTTTGCCTTTATCCCAACTTTTCCAAAATCCTTTAATTTTCCAGTATTATAATCTTCTGCATTTTCAATATAATATGCAAGAAATGCATACTCAGAGGCTGTTTTTGGTTCAATTCCTCTTTTTATACCGTTGTAGTAGTCTTTAGCTGTAACTGGATCTCCATTTGACCATTTCATCCCTTGTCTAATTTTAAATGTCCATACTTTTCCATCGTCTGATTTAGTCCAGCTTTCAGCTCCAGCAGGAATAATTTCATTTTTTTCATTCAATCTTACAAGACTTTCATAAGTCATACTTGTTACAAAAAGTCCACTCATATCAGTCAAAATTTGCGGATCCAACGAAGTCGGCTCAGCTTCCATATTAAATGATACTGAATTTCCCGAACCTTTTCCTCCTTTTCCACAAGAAACAACAAACATTGATAACATTAAGCAAATTATTAAAAAAGTTTTTTTCATATCTCAACAATTCCTTTCTAAGTAATAAATTTTTATAAAAATTCTTTTAAAAATATTTAAAATCTCTTAAATTAGCCCTTTTTCTTCCAAAAAGGAAGTTTCCACAAAATGTCCAGGTCTATATTCAGTTAATTCAGGCGTTTCAGGAATAACCCCTATTTCAGACACATCTCCCATTGGACTTCTCAAATACGACTCATCCATATCAATTTTTTGTGTCTTTTTATAATCTGGATCTGCTATTGGTACAGCTGAAATAAGTGATTTTGTATAGCTATGAACAGGATCACCATAAACAGCTTCAGGAGTTCCCAATTCCACCACTTTTCCACGATACATAACTGCCACTCTGTCTGAAATATATTTTACCATCGATAAATCATGGGCAATAAATAACAATGTCAGATTTCTTTCACTTTGTAATTCCTTTAATAAATTTACAACTTGAGCCTGAATTGACACATCCAGAGCTGAAATCGGCTCATCACACACAAGCACTTCAGGATCAACTGCAAGTGCTCTTGCAATCCCAATTCTCTGTCTTTGTCCACCTGAAAACTCATGTGGAAAACGGCTCGCATGTTCTCTGTTTAACCCAACAATTTCCAATAATTTATAAACTTTTTCCATTCTTTCCTGCTTTGAGCTTACCAGTTTATGAATGTCAATTCCTTCGGCAATTATATCTCCAACAGTCATTCTTGGATTAAGTGAAGCTTGCGGATCTTGAAATATCATCTGAACTTTTTTTGTAAATTCTTTTCTTCCATAAGATTCCACCGGCTTTCCATTAAACAAAATATCTCCATTTGTCTTTGAATAAAGTCTGCTCACAGTTCTTCCAAGTGTAGTTTTTCCAGAACCTGACTCTCCCACAAGACTTAGAATTTCACCTTTGTAAATATCCATCGTGACATTTTCCACAGCCTTTAGAACTTGTCTTTTTTTCATTGGAAAATATTTTTTTAAATTTTTCATTTCTATTAATTTTTCTTTTTTATTTTCATTTGATGCCATTATTTCCCCTCCGTTCCTTTGTTTTCTTCTTCCGATTCAAAAGGAGATTTTATTTTTGGAGCACCCTTTATATAAAGCCACGACTTTACAAAGTGCCCATTTCCCAAATCAATTAACGGAGGTTTTCTTTCATAGTCAATTTTCATCGCATATTCAGAACGTGCTGCAAATGGATCTCCCACAGGCGGATTAAGCAAATCTGGAGGTGTCCCTGGAATAGAAGCCAGCTTTTCTCCAATTTTCATATCCAATCTTGGCAATGATTTTAAAAGTCCCCAAGTATATGGATGTTTTGGATTTTTAAACAGTTCCCTTACAGGAGCTTCCTCCAATTTTTCTCCAGCATACATAACAACTACTCTATCAGCAGTTTCGGCAACTACACCCAAATCATGTGTTATAAGTATTACTGCAATATTCAGCTCTTTTTTTAATTCATTTATCAAATCCAAAATCTGTGCCTGAATCGTAACATCCAAAGCTGTTGTCGGCTCATCACAAATTAGCAGGTCTGGCTCACACGAAAGAGCAATCGCAATAACAGCCCTTTGCCGCATTCCTCCAGAAAATTCATGCGGATACTGATGAAATCTTTCTTCAGGTTTAGGAATTCCAACTTTTCTAAGCATTTCAACTGCTTTTTGCTTTGCCTCTTCCTTTGTTACTTTTTTATGAATCAAAATCCCTTCCATAATTTGCTTTCCAACTTTAATAGTCGGATTAAGCGATGTCATAGGATCTTGAAATATCATTCCAATTTTACCGCCTCGAAGTTCACGCATTCTCTCAAGAGGAGCTTTTACCAAGTCTTCCCCATCAAAAAGAATTTCTCCATTTTTAATTTCTCCTGGAGGCATCGGTATCAATCTCATAATCGTCTGCACAGTAACTGATTTCCCTGAACCAGACTCTCCAACGATTGCAAGTGTTTCCCCTCTATCTACAGAAAAGCTAATCCCTCTAAGAGCCTGCACTTCCCCAGCATACGTATTAAAAGAAACACTCAAGTCTTTCACTTCTAATAATTTTTTTCCCATTATCTAATCCTCTCTGTATTAATATGGATTGTTTTTTCATAACTTTTATAACTAAATACTTTTTCTTTATTAACTCTATTTATTTTTAATTCATTTAACTTTTTTATTTAATTATTAAAGCAAAATTTCGTTAAAGAAAAAATAACTGTTTGAGATTTTGAAATATATTTTGAATTATATACGATTATTCGTATTAAAATAACTTATATTCAAAATCGAGTTTTATTTTTTCTTTATAAGAAAGTTTTGCATAAAGCGGGGATGCAAGGGTATGGCATTTGATACCCTTGCTTAAGTAAACTAAAATAAATGCAATTAAGAAAAATAATATTAAATTATAGAATAGTAAATTTTATAAAATTTTTAAAATTTTAAATTTTTAATCTCTTAATTTTGGATTTAATGCATCATTTAAAGCATCTCCAACTATATTAAATGCCAATGTAATTAATGAAATTACAACTGATGGAATAACGAATAAATATGGATATGAAGTCATATTTACGAAACCATCAAATACCAAGTTTCCTAATGAAGCCTGTGGAATCGGTACTCCAAGCCCGATGAAACTTAAAAATGCTTCTGTAAAGATAATATTTGGTATATCTGTTGTAAGTCTTATTATTATTACACTTAACGTATTTGGAATCAAGTGCTTCAAAGTTATCCACAAGAAATTTCCACCAAGCGATTTTGAAGCCAATACAAATTCATTTTCCTTGATTTTTAAAACTTCTCCACGCACAAGCAATGAGTAATTTAGCCATCTTGTAAGTGACATTGCGATAATTATTGTTTTTACGCTATTTCCCATAACAACCATTAATAAGATTATGTAAATCATTGATGGAATAATTAGTAAAATTTCCACAATTCTAGTCATAATTGTATCAATAATTCCGCCAAAATACGCTGAAACAGCTCCATAAATTGTTCCAAAAACAACACAGATCGCAGCTGTTATTATTGATAATTCCATTGAAATTCTTATTCCTTGCGAAAGTCTTGCAAATAAATCACGACCAAGGTTATCTGTTCCCAAATAATGCCCTTTTGCAAATCCTTTTGTTGGACTTAAAAATTTTGCTGATAAATCTTGAGCTCTGTAGGAATATTTTGTCATATGTTGCCCAAAAATTGCTAAAAATAAAAAAATAACTGTTATTCCTAAAAATGTCAGAGCCAGCTTATTTTTCTTAAATCTTCTCCATCCATCCTGCCAAAATGTTAAACTTGGTTTGTAGATTTCTTCACTTTGAGTGGTATCTGGACCTACGATTTTAAAATCTTCAGGTGTTGGTATATAATCATTTTCAGTTACAGCTTTTTCTATGTTTTCTGCCACTACACTTCATCTCCTTTTCCAAGTTTAATTTTAGGATCAACTAAAACATAAATAATATCCACAAGTATCATCATTATAATTAAAAATATCGCATAAAACACCGTAACTCCAAGCACCATTGTATAATCCCTGTCATTAATACTGTCTACAAAATATTTTCCTAATCCTGGAATTGAAAACATCTTTTCAATTACAAATGAACCTGTCAAAACTGCTGCAATTGTTGGTCCCATTATTGTAATAATCGGTAAAATCGCATTTCTTAAAGCGTGCTTAAATACAATGTTTTTAGGTTTTACACCCTTTGCAACAGCCAGCCTTATATAATCCTGTCCCATTACTTCGATCATCTTATCCCTCAATAAACGTGCAATTAATGCAACCGTATAAAGTCCAAGAGCCACAACTGGAAGTATCTTTTTCTCTGGACTGTCCCATCCAGACAAACGAATTCTAAAAAATTCTGGTAAAAATCCATTGTCAATTAAAAATCCATTATGTATATCAACGAAGTACTTCTGCATAAGCCCCGCCAGCACAAAACTCGGCACTGATATTCCAATTATAGCCACAATCATAGCCAACCTGTCCTGATATTTCCCCCTTTTAAGGGCTGCAATAATTCCAAGCGGAATACCCAAAACTAATGCAAATATAATGGATCTAGCTCCTAAATCAGCCGATGTAAGAAAACTCTGGTTAATCACATCGTTAACAGTTCTTCCCCGAACTTTCATAGACGATCCTAAATCTCCCTTTGCTATATTTTTTAAGTATTCAACATATTGTTCCCCAAGTGGACGGTCTAGATGGTATTTTGCCATCAAGTTTTCCTTTACTTTAGGAGGAATTGCTTTTTCACTTTGAAATGGGTCACCAGGTAACATATGTATCAGAAAAAATGTAATTGTAATAACTAACCACAACGTTACAAGTCCCATTGCAATTCTCTTAAATAAAAATTTTAAAATATTTTTCATACTCGCTTCCTTTCGCTAAAATTTTATATATTTATATTATATCTTATATTTAGTCATATTTGCAAGTAATTTTGTCTATAAAAATATTTTTTTACTATTAATTTTATTTATGAACAAATAATAGTTCTCTAAATATAATATATTTACTAATGCTGAAATTTTATAAAAAATCCAAAAAAAATAGCCTAAACAAAAATTTAGACTACCTAATATAATTTTTTCAAACTTAGTTTTTATAAGTATCACAACGATTTAACCAGCCTTGCAGCCATTTTCTCTCATTACTGTCAGGATCAGCATTTTTTACACGTCTTTCAAGAACAGCTTTTGCAGAGTTGCTAAATTCTTCAAGAGCAGCTTTTCCACTCCCTGTTCCCTTCATATTTTCCAAAACTTGAAGAAGTCCCCATCCTTCTCCATTATAAGTTTCTGTTCTTGTTGTTCCTTCTCCTTTGAAATTAACATAGTCAATCAAAGGGTAAAGTCCATTTGGCGACTGTGCAACACGATAAAATTGTTTTTTCACATTTTCTGGATCATCTGCAATTGCCATCATCTTTTCCAAAGAGTTCTCTAATCTTTCAAAAATGAATGAAACTTGAATATCTTTCGTATCATATAAAAAATTAGTTAATTCAGTAATATCATTATCCATAATTCTTTTTAATCTAAAAAGTTCATCCCTATTTGCCCAGGGAGAATAATCGTTTTCCTCAATAATTTTAGGTAACTTCACATCGTGAGCCCTATAATAAGCCACAAGCTGCGGAAAACTTTCAGCAAATTTTCCTCTTTGTCCTGCTCTATACCATATAAAGTGTCCAATTCCAAGTGATGGAAAATCTTCACCAATATTCCAATATACGATATCTTCCTTTTTCCCGCCAGCTTCATTTTTAAAAATTTTATCAGCCACAGCATTTAATTCTGCCTTTGAAATTTTAAGTCCAGCTTTTTTTCCAACGGTACTAACATTATCATTAGTGCTAACAGCTGTATCTGCATCCTCTGTTTTTGGTTTTGAAGGTGATTTATCTGGATTTTTACCAGACATTCCAAAAGAGACTACAGAGATTACCATAATACTAGTCAAAATTAATAATTTACATTTATTTTTTTTCATCAAATTTCTCCTTTTTTATAAATTATCTATTTTCAATATATTGAAAAGAGTCGCTAAAAAAATGTATTTCTTTTAACCTTATATATTTAATAAGCTATCAGGCAATTTTAACAACTCTCATTTTGTATATAATTTATATCATATATATCTTTTTTTTTCAATAGAACTATCCGACAACTGGACAATAATAAAAAAAACTAAAAAGTTTGAATAAATGAATGATTTTAACATCTGTATTCTCTTTTGAAACAAGATATTATCAATCTTTTAGTAGTTTTTCACTTCTTTTATCTTAGATTATCAAAGAAAAATTATGTGAATTGTTCACTTTCACGTTATTTCAATATGTGATATAATGTTAACATATATTTTAAAACTTGGGAGAGAAAATGGCTAAAATAATGGAAGAAGAAAATGAAAATTGTGAAGTAAAAGCTATACATAAAGACATTGTGGAAAAAGTGGAAAAGACAATGCCAAAAGAAGAAGTTGTATATGATTTGTCAGATTTTTTCAAAATACTTGGAGATACAACTAGAATGAAAATTTTAAGTGCTTTGTTTCAAGAGGAAATGTGCGTTTGTGATATTGCATACCTTTTAAAAATGACTCAATCTGCTATTTCACATCAGTTGAGAGTATTGAAGCAAGGAAGATTTGTAAAATATAGAAAAGAGGGAAAAGTAGTATATTATTCGCTGGAAGATGAGCATATAAAACATATTGTGGAACAGGGAATGACGCATATTTTAGAAAAAAGATAATTATTATTTGAAAATCAAATAATTTTTCTGTACAAATAATTTTAAATATGTTATAATTACAAACAGTAGATACTTGTAAATACAAAAAAATTAAAATAAAGGAGTAGAAAAATGGCAGAAATAAAAAATAAAGTGACATTCAAGGGAAATCCCATAACTCTTGTGGGAAATGAAGTAAAAGCTGGACAAGCAGCACCTGATTTTACAGTTTTATCACCTGAATTAAAGGAAGTAAAATTAAGCGACTATAAGGGAAAAGTTGTTGTAATCGCAGTATTCCCATCAGTTGACACTGGAGTATGTGCATTACAGCTGGCTAGATTTAACCAAGAAGCCGCAAGTTTTGGAGATGATGTGCAACTGCTTACAATTTCAGTTGACTTGCCATTTGCACTTGGAAGATATTGTGCAGACAAGGGAATTGCAAATGCTCTAACAGCTTCAGATCACAAAGATTTAGATTTTGGAATAAAATATGGATTTGTAATAAAAGAATTAAGATTGTTAGCTAGAGGAGTCGTTATTGTTGATAAAAATGGAATTATTCAATACGTAGAATACGTTCCAGAAATTGGAGAACAGCCAGATTATGAAAGAGCATTGAAAGTAATAAAAGAATTAACTAAATAGGGTGTGTAAAAACAGGATGATAAAACTACCATCCTGTTTTTAAATTCTTTCTTCAAAATAAATACTTAACTGAGAATATATTTCTCCCCAGCCCGGTATTCTTCCAGTCCCTTTGTTGCTTCCTTTAAACTTAGATATACTGATTTCATTTAGGGATGATTTGAGGCTCAAACTCAGCATTTCTATCTCTAGGAATATCTAAGTCAAGATTGCCGTACTCACTTCTAACAGTTTTCTTGGAATGTCCATTTCTAGCATTAGAAGTAATCTTATCTTTCATAGAATGTTTAGCATACCCCAGTTCATGCTCAATTTCAGCTTCAAGCATAGTTTGAATAGTACCCGAAAGCAAATCCTTAAGTATATCCTTAATATCATTAGTATCTTTAATATTGTAATCCTCAATCAGTGTTTTAAAAATTTTGTTGTCAATTTTCTTTTTAGCCATAACAAAAACCTCCAAATATTATATAGTTATTTTACTATATATTATTTAGAGGTTTACACAAAAATTTTTACACACCCTCATTTTGAAAATTGGTTTAAAAAATATGCCATCTAACTTATTAAAAAAATATCATTTAAAAAGTCCATATAACATCCATATAACTTGAAAAATCGATTTTTGGTATAAATTTTTCTATGCCTTAAATAAAAATTTTAATTTGCGGGGTTATATGGGCAAATTTTGTATAATTAAATTTTTTTACATTAATGATTTGAAATGTATAAAAATAATAACTGCACCTTTTATCCTGTGTCCAAGATTTTGGGTGCAGTTTAGTTTTTTTGAAAAATATTTTAATTAGTATATATTTTCTATATCCTTTAAATTTAAATTATATTTAGACATTATCCTTCTTATTTCGTATGCTCGATTTTCCTTTCTTTGTTTAAAAAAACTTTCTGGTAATTCATTATAAAATAATGATATTAACTCCTCGTATAATCTGTTCTCTTCTGGTGCAAAAAAATCAGGATTTTTGAAAATTATCTTATTTGGTGTCATTATTGTCATCATCTCTCCATAATCTGGTACAGAATAGTAACCTTGTGCATTATTTTCATCTATCTCATTTATATACCAATGTATGTGATACGCTTGTCCTAAATTTGGAAATTTATTATATCTATTTTCATGTATATTTCCGTTTTCATCTACAGTTACTATATACAATTCCACATTAGTTTTATTATTATTTGTGATAGTCCATTTACCATATAGGAACTGTCCATAATAAGATTTATCTTTAGGGTTAAACCTTGAATAATAATTTTCTAAATTTTCTAATGTCATATATTTTAGTATTTCATCCTTATCTCTACTACGTGTTATTCCACGATACAACCCCTTTAATCTAAAATAAAACACCGTTTTATTTTCATTTTTATGCTTTATTACATAATTTCGTTCTGATATACTTATTGGAGGATTAATATAAGCATATTCAAAATATTTTAAATCTCTAAAATATTCTTCTGAATAGACAATATTACTAATCATTATCATTATGAACAATATTTTTTTAATCATTTTATTATATTCTCCTTATTTGGTTTAGAAGTTTTTAAAGAATCTATCAATTCTTTTCTAGGAGAATAGTAAAATATTCTTTCATAATTTAAATCTTCCGGTTTTATATTTTTATCTACTATTCCCTTATCTTGAAGCTCTTTTAATCTATTTTTCATCTCCTGTCTTAATATATTTTCATTAGTAAGCTGTTTTGGCCAGCTAAATCTTTCAATTCCAGAAGTAGCTGCTTCTTCTCGATAAACACAAAGGTTTGTACCACAAGTTTTTAAAGCATTTTCTGTTCGTTTTTTTTCTGCTTCGCCGTTTTTAATTATCTGATTTATATGAGAAAGTCCTTGAAGATTACTATATCCTTTTTCAGCTAATTTAGTTAATAACTTATTTTCAACATTGCAATCTTTTTTCCCTTTACATTCTTCTTCAATTTGTTTTTTCATTTCTGAAATTTCTTGAATATTTTTCCAGGGTACTCCTCCTGTCATATTAGAGACTCTCTGATCAATGATATTTTCTTTACTATCTCCATCATAAAAAACTTGTTCTCCAATTTTTAAAAAATTAGAAATATATTCATCTCGGACAAATTTTTTTATATCATTATGAACATGCACTAATTCATGTCCAACCGTATCATTTAGGTTCTGTTTTTTAGTAGTTATTTCTCCAGTGTTTAAGTCTTTTCCTAATACTGTAACTTCCTGATTTCTAACGATGGTTAATGTGTTTGTGTTTGCATTATAATGAGATCCACGTCTAATATCCCCTCTTTTATTCCCTTTTTCGTTAGTGATAAATACTCTTTTAGGATTATCCAATATTTCTCTTACCATTTTTGTACCTGTTAGAGTATCTTTGCCTTTATGTTTTTGAACTACTTTTATTTCACAATTATCACCACTACCTTTCGTACATTTTGATTTGGTTTTTGCATCTATTAATTCCAATGTATCTTGTGTTTTTGACTGAACATATCGTAATAATTCTTCCATTTCTTCTAAACTTACTGAAGTATCCAAAAGTAACTTATCTCCGACATTAGTCCCCAGCTTGCTAGTATCAATCTTCCCATCAGACTTATACGTCATATTCTGATTGCTTCCCTTGTACTCTTCCTGAAAGTAAGCATTTGCAGCCCTTCCTGTGCTTTCCAGTCCTTTTTCTTCAGTTCCAGTTGCTATCTGTCTTCCTTCGACACCATTAATTATATGGCTTCCTTCTTCCGAAATTGTTCCGATTAATCCTGATTTTGTACTATTTTCTTTGGCATTTATATTTATTATCATTGTATGAACTCCGTCTTTTGAAACATATGCTGTTTCCACCTTGATTTTATCTCAGGAGTATCTTCAATAGCTTTTTTATTATCTATTCAAAAAGAGAATAATTTTTTATTCTTAAAATTTCTATTTCAGAAATTTCGATTCTTATTTTTTCAATAAAATGGTAATTTTCATTTAATGTGTTTAATTCTAAAATTCTATTGTTCAATATTTTTTCAATAATTCCTACTTTAGTTTCAGAAAATTTTTTATTATCTATAAATATTATAAATTTAAAATTCAAACAAATTTCAAGAAGAAATAATAATGTAATATCTTTTATATTTTGAATATATTTATTTATACTATTGTATCTTATATTTTCTTCTTTGTATAATTCGGATATTTCTTCAATATCCTCTTTTTTTAATATTAATATTCGACTATCTTCCGAAAATTCTACAATTTCTTTAAAAATAATTATTTCTTTCCTATCAAACAATACATTACCAATATATATATTATCCGAATATAATTTAATTATATTTAATGGAACATTTTTATTAATTTTATCATTAGTATCTATTTGTATTTCTTCTATATAATGTTCATCAAAAATTTCAGTAGATATTATTTTAAGTTCATCATTTAATATTTCAAAATAGTAATATTTTTCAATCTTTTTTGTTAAATATCCTTTTTCTATATCATCATTTTTCAATTTTAATGTCACTATACACTTTTTTTCTATTATTTTTTGACATACATCATCAAACGAATTTATTTTATTATCTTTTAAAAAAGAAAAAGATTCTGTATAATTTTTTTTATTTTCTAATTTTTCAATATAATCGCTTTTTAAAATAACTCTTTTTATTTCACTTATTAAAAAAACTTTTATACCTTCTTTTTTATTATTTGAATCGTAAGAATCCAAAAATAAATACTTACCTGAAATTTTTAATATTTTTCCAATTGAAATAGCATCATCCTCCAAATGATAAATTCCAATTTTACTTTTTATATTTTTTAAAAATTCAATCATTATTTTTTCTTACCTCCTCCTTGTATCCATCCTTTTTTCTTTTTTTTCTTTTCTCCACCTTGATCTCTTTGTTTTCTAGCCTTCCCTTTTTCATGCTTATTTTTTGTATTTTTATCTTCTGAAATTTTTGTATGTTCCGCCTTATATACATTACTAATTTTTTTAACTACCCAAGCTCAACCATTCCAAATCCATTTTAATCCATCACCAGCCTTATTTAATAAATATTGTGCATTTTTTTGTGCAGTTTTTAAATCAGGATATGATCCTATAGTCTTTCCATTTTATTGTACTATATATGCTCCAGCTATATATGCAATTGTTACTCCTGCTACTATAATAAGTGCATCATCTGCAACTGCAATATTACCTACATTCTCCCCAAAATCAACATTGGAATAATCCTTCCCATCCGACTTGATACTGATATTTGGATTATCATCTTTGTATTTTTGAGCAAAGTATTCATTTGAAGCTCTTCCTGTGCTTTCTAGCCCTTTCTCATCTGTTCCAGTTTCTATCTGTCTGCTTTCAACTTTTCCTATTACATGGCTTCCTTCTTCAACTATTGTTCCGATAAGTCCAGCCTTTGTCGTATTCTTTGAATCTTGTGCATTGATTATTATTGTCTTAACTCCATAATCATCTACATATGCTGTCCCTGTTTTTAGTTTCCCTTTCTCATCTAATAATTGTGGAGAATTTTTAGGATCTGAAAATATGATGTTTATATCATATCCTAAATCCTTGTAGGCATCCTTAAAAATACCTGCTATTTCAGTATCTACTGTCTTACCTATCAGTCTTTCGCTCGTTATATTTTCAAGACTCTTGTCCAGTCTAACTTCTGAAAGCTTCCCAAAGAAGTTCCTGTTGTCATCTCCTCTGTCGTGAATTGACTCTTTTATTACCCATTTTATGTCATTTATTTCCTCTTTGGCTTTCCCAATATCCTCTTTCAGTTTAGCTGGATTAGTCGCATACTCAATAGTCTGGGTCTCAACATTAACATTCGTAGAATGATGTTCATCTTTTGTAACTTCATTAGCTTTTGTAACATCCCTATTTATTGGACTTCCAGAAGTTTCGCCTATTTCTACATTGCCAACTACTGTATTTCTAGTAATTCCTTGTTTATCCCTATCATCTTGATTAAATCCAATATTTGTAACCCTAGGAGATTTTCCTAATGAAGTCCCTACTGAAATTCCTGTTGTTGTCATTGTATCGTAGTTTTGAATATCGTGCCCAACATACTTATCAACTTTAAATGTAGTACCATTTTCACTCTATTTTCCAATAATTGCTCCAGTATTTTCAACTGTACCAACATGAAGATTACTTCCTTCTCCAACAATAAAGCTGCTTTGATTATCTACAAATGCTCTGCTTCCACTTGTTCTGCTTCCATCTACATTTAAAGAACTAGGAACTCCATTTGCACTTATTCCTATACTTGCTCCGCTTGATCTTCCAGTTGTTGTGCTTGTGTTCTGTCTGCTTTCTACAACCAGTTTACCAATATTACCTGTAACTTTTCTGCCTTCCTGATTAAATCCTGAAAGTGTCATTGTACCAGTATTATTGTGAACTTCATTTACATTTTGAAAATTACCATTTTGATAAACAGTTTCAGTTGTATTTTGATTACTTCTACTTGCAGAAACGTTTCCGCCTATACTACTTGGCTTAATTTGTCCATTTGAACCTATTCCTGGACTTACTCCTGCTCCAAATCCTGAATTTTTGGAACTATAGCTGTTATGAAGCTCTACTGCTTCCTTCTAAATATTTTTAACATTGTTGTAGATATGTTCCGCCTTGTGCCTGTGTTCCCTGATAAGTTATGTTGTTTACATTGTTGTAGGTAATGCTAGAATTTTCATTCATTGGTTTCATTGTCGTAACTACGGCACTTTCATTGTGGGAGTTGTTACTGTTTTTAGAAGTAGAATATCCTGCATTTACTCCAATATTTGCATAAAAATTATTGTTTGCACTCGCATTTCTTACTTCACTTTGACTTAAATTTCCTGTGTGATAAGCCTGTCTTGTTCCTTGATTCCCCGCAAGCCCATGCTTCATCACTCCATGATTTAATCATAATCAACCTCATGAACAGTTCCACCAGTTTTTTCCATTTGCTCAATAGATTTTTTTAATCTTTCAATATTTTCTTTTCTGTAAAAAGGATCTGAATCTAACTCAAATGGTATTCTTCTTTCACGAATCAATTTTTTTGCAAAAATATTAAATGCTGTCCCTATAGAAATTCCTATATCTTCACAAATTTCTTCCATTTCTTTCTTAGTAGTCTTGTCTATTCTAAAATTAACAACTGCTTTTTCCATATAACATCAATTCCTTTCATTTTATATAATAATTATATCATTTGAAATCATTTTGTCAATATTCTTAATAATATTTTTTAAATTAATTACAATTTTCAAAATTTTTTATTTAAAATAATTTTTTTTTAGTTTTTAGTTCCCTTTTTTATACCTTTTAGGTATTCTGTAATCCTTATAAATACTAGAAAAAGTACCAAAATAATATAAAATTTGTGAATAAAAAGGTCTTTTTAGGAAAATAAAAGGGACAAAAAGAGAGAATAAGAAGAACAAAATTATTGAAATATCATTTTTAATAGACTATTAGGAATTTCTGAAAGCTATAAAATATCAGATATTGATAAAAGGGTTTTTCAACCTATTTTAAGTGAGCGTGGAGAGAAGTGTAACTTAAAAATAATAAAAAAATATTCAAAGAAAACAGGGCGTGGAAAAAGCAGTGTTAGCGGATTTGAGTTTCATTTTAAATTTGGATAAATCCTATGCTTGAATACTAAATTATATTTCATGAAATTACACCTCCTTTTAATTTTGAATATTATTTTTAATGACTTCTCTTCAATATTTTATACAAAAATTATATTATGGATATACTCTTTTTTCAATTTTTTTACAAAAAAAGCAACCACTTATAGAAGTCGGAGATTTCTTGTTATCTTTTTGTTAAAATGGATTGTATGGGAATTTTATCATTACATTTCCACATCTTTATTTAAACCTCCATTTATAAGCAACTTTCACTTTTTCTGTTCAGATTATTAAATATTTCTATAACTATATCTTAACAGATAGGTTTCTTTTTAGACATAACAAAAACCTCCAAATATTATATAGTTATTTTATCATATATTATTTAGAGGTTTACACAAAAATTTTTACACATCCGAATCTATTTTTATTTTATAATGCATAGGTAAAAACACTGAATTACTCGACAATAAAATTCTATCAACATTTTTAATTTTTAATTTTAAGTCATCTTTGTCAAAAAAATAGTTGTTGTTTTTTATATAAATTTCTTTATTCGCATTAAAAATTTTTATTTGGTCATTATTTAAATAATTAATTTTATAATTATACCTTTTTATTTTAACGAATAACATAATAATTAAACATATTGATATTTTTATTTTATAGAAAAAATAAAATAATAATATTAAAAATATTATTACTATTTTATTTTCGATAAAACTTTTATATTCTAAAACTTTTTCATTTTTACTTTCAAAGAAAAATAATCTTTGTTTTAATTCTTTAAATATTTCTTCATAATTAATAACATTACTTATCACTATACTATTTTTATCGCCTTTAAATAATTCTTCTTGTCTATTAAATAAACTTGTATTATTGGTTGGAAAATTTATTATTATATCTGCTGAATTCAATAAATTTTTTCTCAGAAAAATCATTTCTATTTTATCATATTCTATTTTTTTACTTTCTGTTCCAAAAAAAATTTCTAAATAATTTTCTGAAAATATTATTTTCTTTCTTTTTAATTTTATTAATAATTTAAAAAAAATTTGTAATATAACTACAAATATATAAAATATCATAACAAAAACAGCATTAATTAATAAAATATAATAATGTTTTATATCACTTTTTATAAAAAAAATAAATATAGGACTCATAAAGTATACACAAATATATGCAATTAACAACATTCTAAATTCACTATAATGATAGTCTATTTTTTTACTTTTGATTTCAAGTTCCACATTGACCTCTCTGTTATCTTACTTTAAACCTCTATTTAAAAACAACCTTCACTTCTTTCCCATAAAACGCAACCCCAATCTTCAAAATATTCTTTATCCCTCTTGCCTTCAATTTCGTATCATATTTCTTCTCATCAATTTGCTTCAACGCCTTCTGTGCTTTCTCTTCCATCCCCTTTTTCGTCTTCGATATTTTAAATTCCATAAGATAGGCTTTTTCGTTACTTTTTATTGGAATCATCGCAAGGTCATATCTTCCATATCCGCTTTCATCATTTGAAATAATCTCATATTTCCCCATCAAAAATCCTACAAGCCCTATCATAAATACCTGATAAATCTTCTCCATTTCCTTGTCCAAGTCAAAATGGCTCAGCATATTTATCATTATCTCTCCCAATGTTTTCTCAAATTTCTTAATGTCTCCATTTTCAAGCGCTTTTATCAAAGTATTTGTTTTCACTTCTGTTCCAAAAAATCTGTTCAAGAACATATTCCCAAAATATTTTCGTATTTCCTTATTTGGAATTCTCAAGTTATAAACATCTGTATATTCTGAAGTTACATCTATTTCCTTCTGCTTTTCATCCTTTGTCAAATATCCACTGTATAAAAGTAATTGCCATATCTCATCGTCGTTACTTAAAAGACTATTTATCGTAGTTCCATCCGAAATATATTTTTCAATACTTTCTCCATCAGTAAACCGTTTTAAATCATCATAAACACTTTCCCCAGCATGATCAAGCATATTCTCTAAAAGCGTATTTCCTGAAACATTTGCCCAGTATGCCTTAATTTCTCCATTATCAATATAATTCACAATAGACCATGGATTATACACTTCACTTTCTCCAAAAATATATCCATCATACCATTCTTTAACCTCTTCAATTTTGTATTTCATCCCAAAGTAATCAAGCATTTCAATCACTTCACTTTCAAGAAGTCCAAAATACTCTGAATATTTTTTATTCAATATTGTATCTACTTTTAAATTATTTAAACCAGAGAATATCCCTTCCTTTATAATCCTTGTTATTCCTGTCAAAATACCATATTTCAAGGAATTGTTTGTCTTTAGTGCTGAACTGTAAAATGTTTGAAAAAAGTTTATCGCTTCATTGTAATATCCTTTATCAAAAGCATTTATTATTGGAGCATCGTATTCATCTATTAAAATTATGACTTTTTCTCCATAATATTTATTTAAATAATTTGATAAATCTAGGAGTGATGTTTTAAAATTTCTCTCATTTCCTGTTATTTCCCAAATTTTATCAAACTGTCTTTTTTCAACAATATTTAATTTTTCTCTTAAAAAACTGTACTCATTAAAAATTTTATACATAATATCCTTAATGCTTTCAAGACATTCTTCCCAAGTATCTTCTTTCAAATCCTTCAGTGAAATGAAAATTACAGGATATTTACCCTGTTCACTCATATATTCACTATCATATATTTTCAAATTTTCAAAAAGTTTTTTATTTTCTTCTTTATCTTTTACATCAAAAAAATATCTTAACATCGACATATTCAATGTTTTTCCAAATCTACGTGGTCTTGTAAAAAGTGTTACAGGAGCTCTGTTTATCAATAATTCTTCTATTAACATCGTTTTATCTACATAATAATAATCTTCGTTTATTATTCTTTCAAAATCTTCAATTCCCACAGGAACAGCTTTTTTTCTCATAAAATCACTCCCTCTTTTATTTTTCATAAATTGCATTATTAATTGCAACATTTTACCAAATTTTTTTTAAACTAATTTCATGTAAAAATTTTTCAATTGGCGTTGCATAGTTTAAATATTTCCTTGGCCTTGAATTTATCAGCATTAAGGTTCTTATCAAGTCTTCTGTCTTCCATCTTTATTGCTACATAAAATCTTGTCTTTAACTCCACAAATGTTGCAAAGCAAGCTTTGCTTTCCCCTCTTGCCGAAACTACAGAATCCTGTTCAGGAGACCATGTTTTACAGAGCCTGTCTTCTATTAGTTTTTTCAATTCGGAAGTAATTTTTAAATTTCTTCTTTTATTAGCAGCTTTTGCATTGGCATCTGACTGAGCATTTTCAGAAGAGTATTCTCCATTAATTCTTTTTATCCCACGGTAAATGGCAGCCCTGTGCCTGTTAAGGATTTGAGTAATTTTAGAAATTTTGTAATTTTTTTTTAGCAGAACCTCTGGTTTATTTCTTTCATTTATGGTAAAATATTATGGCTCATGATATATTTCTTTTCGTTAATGTTTTTGTGGTTACTAACATTTTAACACGAAATTATCATGAGTTTTTATATTTTTTTAGTTTGTCGCAATATATTATACAATCTATGATTTAAAAAATGAATGATTCACTTTCTACTTATAGAAATCCAAAAAAATTATAAAATCTCTATTGACTTTCATATTTTTTAATCGCATCTACAAACACTTTTTCTTCACTTGATAAAGGTATTGAATCTTGATTCGAAATATGTCCGTGATACCAAGATTTTGAATTAAAATAACCTTTTAAATCTCCTGTAAAAATGTATCCTTTTTCTGCATACAATGTGTTTCTTAATAACCGAAGTTTTTCTTTAGAATAATTTTCTAATACTGATTCATTTCCATTTACTACTTCATCCATTACTTCATGTAATTCATCTAATTCTTCTCCACTATCATTTGATGTCTGTGTTTGTGATACAGAACCATCATTATTAATATTTGGTAATCCTTCTTTTTCTCTTACCGCATTAATAAAGGCTTTTTCATAATCTGTTAATCGAATTGTATCTTGATCTGCTACAGTTCCATGATACCAAGGTTTTGAATCGAAATAACTTTTCAAATCTCCTATGAAAATGTAACCTTTTTCTGCATACAATGTATTTCTCAACAATCTTAATTGTTCTTTTGAATATTTATTCAATGCATCTGTATCACCATTTGTAACAACTTCTTCCATTAATTTATGTAATTCGTCTAATTCAGGTGCTGATTGATCATTGCTTGATTGATCTGTTGTAGTATTCGTAGTATTTGTATTATTGTCATTAGTTGTTGAAATCGAAGCCATTCCATCATTTGGATTACTTTTTGGTAATGCTTTTGAAGCATTAATTACTGAAAATACTAAAATAACAATAAACAAAAATATTGAAACTATTCCTGCAATATATATCATAAATATTACTTTCCAGTATTTTTTGTAATTAATAAAAAATTTCTTAATCTCATTTATACTTTTGCTAAATTTATAATCTGATAAATTCCCACCTGATGCAAATAAATTTTTCCCTGCAAATATTATTGGAACCCCTATTATTGCTCCTATTATTGTAAGTGAAGCAAGCACTCCTTGTATCATCAAAATAATTCCTATTATTTTATGTATAACCGATATCCAATTAATCGAATTTAAAAATGTCATATCTAAAAAACTATTTCTGTTATCTGAAAAATTATTATCCATATTTATCTCCCTTTATTTTCAACTATTTTTGTATCTCTTATATCTGTAAATTTCCTAATTTTATATTAATATTCATATCCTGTATGTCCACCTGAAAAAGTACCAAGAAGTGCTGCTATTGTTCCTGCAAATACTACAAATCCAATTATTATTAATATAATTGAAATCAGCATTGATACTAATAAAATTACCCAGTATTTTTTATATTCATCAAAAAACATTTTTAAATTCGACTCTTCTCTAGTAATTTTATAATTGAATAAAATTTTACTTGTGTCCATTAATTTCATACTAGCAATAATCATTGGGATTCCTGTTATTACTCCTACTATACTTAAAGATGCTAATACTCCTTGAATTATCCCTAATATTCCAAATATTTTATGGATATTTATAATCCAATTCACAGAACTCATAAATTCCATTTCGTTTATTTCTTGATATCCATTTATATTTCCATATTGGTTGTTTTGGTTGTATTGATTATCATGATTTAAGTCTTGATTTCCATGATTAGAATTATCTGTATGACCAATTCTATTTTCTGTATCTTCCACTCGTTCTGCTTCTTTTATTTGTGACTCAGTTTCCCTTTTGCTTGCTACTTCTATCTCAAAATTTTTATCATTATCTTCCATAACATCTAACCTCCATTTATTAAAAAATACTTTTATCTCTATTATTTTAGCATATTTTTTGATTATTACAAGTATCATGAGTTCTATTTTATTTTAAATTTGTTGCATTTTATTATACAATCTATCTCTCATAAAATCACTCCATTATTTTTTCTTTTTTCTATTGAATTGTTTTTATTTGATTTTATTTTATTCAAAATTCCTCTAGAATTTTTTTCCACTTTTTTTATTATTTTATATTAATCATATACAAATGCAGATAATTATTTCTTAATCAGTCCATAAAATCTCATCTTCAACTCCACTTTTTAAAAAAAATGCAACAGATCCACTACTATATTAAACAGCTTATTTAGTATTATATTTATTCATTAACTTTTGAACCGTCATATCATCCTTTATATCATCTATCAAATTAAAAATCTTTTCTCTTGAATCTTTTAAAACTTCCTTTTCTTCTGGTGAAAATTTCCCAAGTACAAACCCCAATGTCTCTTCCTTTGTCTTCGGCTTTCCAATTCCAAACTTTATCCGTACAAATTCATTTCCAACATGTGATATAATGGATTTTATCCCATTATGCCCGCCCGCACTTCCGTTTTGCTTAATTTTCAATTTTCCAAACTGCATATCCATATCATCATAAATTACAAAAAGTTCAGTTTTTGGATCAATCTTAAAAAATCTGACAGCTTCTCCAATCGCTTCTCCGCTCAAATTCATAAATGTAGTCGGCTTTTGATAAAAAACTTTATCCCCATTATAATTTGTCTGCACAAACAGCGATTTAAACTTTTCTCTCACATCATTTATATTATTTTTCTTCAAATATTCGTCAATAAATATAAACCCAATATTATGCCTTGTTAATTTATACTCTTCTCCAGGATTTCCAAGCCCCACTATTAATTTCATTAAATTCTTTTCTCCTTTATTTCAATCTTTTTTAATCAACCTCATCTATTTTCGGAATTTTTTTCATTTCCTTTTTCAAAATAATTACCGATACAATAAATGCCACCAGATCCGCTACCGGAAATGCGAACATAATCCCGTCAACTCCCATAAAGTACGGTAAAATTATGAGCAGAGGCAAAAGTGATATAATTTGTCTTACAAGGGACAAAAAAGCCCCTTGAAATGCTCTTCCAATTGATGTTAAAAACATTGTAATGGCACTTTGTACACCGTTCAGGAATATAAAAAATAAAAATATTCTCATATATTTTGTTCCATATTTAAAATAGAGCTCGCTTCCGCTGCCAAAAATGGAGATTATCTGAACTGGGAAAAACTGGAATACCGCAAATGCCACTAATGAAATGACAAATGCCACTTTTAACGTTAATTTCAATATTTCCCAAACTCTTCCATATTTTTTGGCACCATAGTTATATCCTGCAATAGGCTGTGCTCCCTGTGTCAGCCCCAATACAATTGCTATAAATATGACATTTATTTTCATAACAATTCCAGCAACCGCAATAGGAATTTCACTTCCATAAATAGATTTTGCTCCATATATCTTTAGCAGATTATTTGTTACAATTTGAATAATTAAAGCGGAACATTGGAAAATAAAAGGCGAAGTTCCTAATGCAAATAAAATCCCTATTTCCCGTATTCTTATCTTAAAATCCCTTAATTCAAATTTTACGCTTTTAAACCTGAAAAAATACAAAGCAAGCATAACTGCTGACACAAACTGCCCAATTACTGTTGCCCAGGCTGCTCCATCCATTCCCATATCAAATCCAAACATAAACAGTGGATCCAGTATCGTATTCACAAGTGATCCGACAACTATCGCAAGCATTGAATAAAAGGCATTTCCATCAGCCCTTACCAAAGGATTTGCCCCTATTGCAAATAATAAAAACGGTATTCCTAAAGATGTAATCTGAGTATATTCAATTGCATAGTCAAAAATCTGATTTGTAGCACCAAACACTGTCAGCATCGGCTTTAAAAAAATATTAATTAATACGCATAGGACAATTCCACCTAAAAGAAGCATCGTTACCGCTGTTCCTGCTACACTTTTTGCCCTTTTTGGACGTTTTCTCCCTAATTCTAGATTAAAGTTAGTCGCAGCTCCAACTCCCGTCATAAGCCCAATCGCAAGGCAAATCGTCGTAAGCGGGAAAGCTACATTCGTAGCCGCATTTCCCAAAAATCCGATTTTTTGCCCGATAAAAACTTGATCCACAATATTATAAAGTGCATTTACAAGATTGGCAATAATTGCCGGTATTGCAAGTGAAATCAGAAGTTTTGGGATTGATTCCGTTCCAAACCTTGTTTTTTTGTTATCTGCTAAACTATTTTTTTCTTTTATACTTTCTTTCATTTTTTTCCTTCCTAAATTTTCAAATATCATAATAAAATTAATCAAAACTGAACTTGAAAACCATAACCATGCTATTCAAACTCTAGTATTATTTAACTTTATACATCAATTCTTCAAAATCGCAATTAAAAGTGAAATATCATTATAAGTAACTCCACTAATTCTGCTAGCCTGTCCAATTGTTTCCGGCTGTCCATACATAAGCCCAGAAATAGCAATATTACTAAGCCCTTTTACGCTTTCATAGTTAAAGTCCTTTGGAATTATCATTTTTTCCAGTTTTTTAAATTTCTCAATCTGCGCCTTTTCCCTTTCGATAAACACATTATATTTTGCATTTATTTCCACTTGCTCCTTCACCAAATCAGATAATTCCACAGTTTCCGCAAATTCACTTAAATTATCATAATTGATTTCTTTTCTTGCAAGAAATTCAAAGGCTGAAACAGGGCTGTTCATACTATTTTTACTATTTTTTTCAACTTCCGCACTTTCAGATTGATTTTGTTTTTCTACAATTTCAAATAATTTTTCATTATTTTCCTTAGTCGGATAAACCGTAATTCCTTTCAATCTTTCAATTTCATTTTCAATTTCCTTACACGTATTTTCAAGTTCGGCTAATTTTTCAGCATTTAATAACCCAATTTCCTTCGCTTTTTCCAAAAGTCTTATAAAAATGTTATCTTGACGCAAAGTCAGTCTGTATTCAGCTCTTGAAGGCAATACACGATAAGGCTCTGGCGTTTTTTTATTTATTATATCATCAATCAGAACGCCGATATACCCCTCACTCCTGTCAATCACAATTTCCTTTTTTCCTAAAATTTTTCTTGCAGCATTGACTCCCGCCATAAATCCTTGACAGGCAGCCTCTTCATATCCACTCGTTCCATTAATCGTTCCCGCTGTATAAAGTCCATCCAGAACTTTTGTTTCAAGAGTTAATTTTAACTGATATGCAGGTACAAAGTTATATTCCACAGCATACCCGTAACGTACAATTTTGGCATTTTCAAGCCCGCTAATTGTCTTTAACATTGCTTCCTGTGCAAATGGAGGCATTGCTGTCGTAAATCCGTTTATGTAGATTTCATCTGATTCTACAGATTCCTGCTCTAGAAATATCTGATGATTTGTTTTTTCTGGAAAGTTCATAATCTTTCTATCAAGCGAAGGACAATGCCGAGGACCTTTTGTACTTACAACTCCTGTCACAATGGGCGAATATTTAAGCATTTCCTGCCCCACACGAATAGTTTCAGGTGTTGTAAATGTCAACCAAGTTGGCAAAGTTGAGTTATATTCTTTTTTTGTTTCATAAGAAAAATATCGTGGTTTGTCTTCTCCTTTTAATTCCTGCATTTTAGAAAAGTCAATTGAAGATTTGGCAATTCTTGGAGGGGTTGCAGTTTGATACCTGTCCAGCTCAAATCCATATTCTGCAAGCCTATCTGGCAAATCCACGCTTGCAGGCTCTCCTTGCCGTCCTGAAGAATACTTTACATCCCCCATAACATATTCTCCGCCTAAAAAAGTTCCAGTGCACAAGACAACCGCCTTTGCCCCATATCTAATCCCAAGATTATCTTCCACTCCCATAACCTTCTTATTTTCCACAATCAAATCCACAACAATCCCTTGAACTAATTCCAAGTTTTTCTGCTTTTCAATAATTTCCCTCATTTTAATTCTATACCAGTATTTATCAGCTTGTGCTCTAGTAATTCGTGAAGCCAGCCCCTTCGTATGATTCAAATTTTTCAGCTGCAAATTATAATTGTCAATATGTCTAGCCATTTCTCCGCCAAGCATTCCAAGTTCCGATACCAGATGGCTTTTTCCAGGACCTCCAACCGATGGATTACACGACATCATCGCAATATTATCAAGATATATCGTAAACAACGCTGTTTTCAGTCCATGTCTTGCTGCAGCAAGAGCAGCTTCCACCCCAGCATGACCCGCTCCAACAACAATTATGTCATAATTTCTCATTTTTTATTTATCCTTTCATTTACTCTTATTTTTTCCTTTTAAAAATATTTCTAAATGGACGTGTAATATCCATAAAATCTACATATTTCTTATGTTTTCTAATATAATATCTCAAATATCTAAAAACTGTCTCTTCCCGCTGTTTATAATACTTCGCATATTCATTAGCAAAAATTCTAGCTATTTTTTCGTTTTCCATCATTCTCGAAACATTTTTCATTCTTCTATTTAAATTAAATTTTACATTAAACTTCATTCTATTCAAATCCACAAGATAAAATTCATAATTCCCGCTTTTATCCTTAATTAGCACATTTCCAGGCGAATAATCCTCAAATTCCACTCCATTTTCATGCAAATTAAACGAAAATTTTGCAAATTGCTTTATTATTTTTTCACGATTTTTTTCAACTTTTGTAAGCATTCTTTCCATTTCTTCGCTTATTTTGTAATTTCCCCCTTGCTTAGCCTTTTCCTCCTCAATATCTTCAGGCCAAAAAACTTCCCTGCAGGTAAAATCATATTTCAACTCTTCACTTATATAATAACTATTTTTTTTATTATTTTCATTCATAAAATCGTCAAAATAAGCAATTGGTTCTGGCGTCTTTATTTTGTATTCCAATAATTTTTTTGCATACTCATAAGAACGTTTTGCCTTTGAGCCTTTAAATTTATAGAAAAAATTTGTAATAAAATCCTTTCTCTTAAATTTTTTTACATTTATCATTTTTTTTGCTTTAAAATCATCAATTTTATTATTTTTTTTCCTTTTTAAATTCACTCTTTCCAAATTATTTTCAAAATCTATTTCAAATCTTTTTATCTCATTTCTCCCAGATTCTACAACATATTCCCCAGCTTTATCAAAATTTTTCAATACATTTATCAATTTTTTTTCATCATATTTCCTATTAACTTCATATTTTTTTTCTTCCATTTGAAATCCCCATAATTTTTAATTTTTTTTACTCTTCTGAATTTTTCTTTTTTTCTCTTTCAAATTTTCTCTTATTTTTTCTTATTCTTTTTCTCAATTCCTTTAGAAATTCCTTATCTTCCATAATTTTTTCCATTTTATCCACACATTCAAGTGCCCTGTCATATTTATGCTGTAATTCCAGAATATAAGCTAAATTCACATAATGTCGAAAATTTTCAGGCTCTAGGATTATCATTTTATCACAAACTTTTTGTGCACTTTCATAATCTGCAACTTTCACAAAAAATCTTCCTTGCAAATTCAGCATTTTTATCCGTGAAAGCTTTTTATTTTCATTTGTTGCGTTTTCATAATTTAAAAGCAAAATCTTTATTTCACTATACTCTCCAGCTCTAAATAATATCTCAAAATAATCTTCAAATATATAATCTTCCACATTTTCACAATTTATAGCAATATTATAATATTTTATAACTTCCTTTATATTATTCGCATAAGCCATTGTATCGCCCATTCGTGCATAAAGTGAAAATTCCTCCACTTCGTTAAATTTAAAATTTAACAATTTTTCATATTCAGAAATGGCCTCGTCATATTTTCCCATCATTGTAAGGCAATCGCCCTTTTCAACATACGCTTCCGAGCTTTCAGGCTCCATTTCTATCGCAATATTAATATTTTCAATTGCCTTTCTATAATACTTCAACAAAGCATAGGACATTCCCATATTAAGATACACAAAATAATTTTTTTCTATTTCCAGAAATTTTTTATAAAGCAAAATTGCCTTTTTCAGTCTCCCAAGCGACTGATAAATAAGTCCCAACGTAAAAAGCGTATCCTTACTCTCAGGATACTTTTTATACAATTTTTCAGCATACTCCTTCGCTTCCTCGAACATCCCAAAATCTGTATAAATTTTGGAAAGTGTCATGAGTGCCGAATAGTTGCTCTCATCAATTTCAAGCACTGACTTCAAATACACAAGTGCATCATTATACTTATAATTTTCTATTGACTTATCCGCTTCCTTCAATAATTCTTTAATATACATTTTTTCTCCATTTATGTTTAAATTCTTTTATAATTTTTAAAAGTCTATAAAATTTCATTAATACAGTATTTTTTATATTTTTTCTTTTAAAAAACCTAAATAACAATAATAAAAATTAATCATTAACCATATTTACCATATTTACCATTTCCACAAATTTAGATGGCTTCCTGTCATAAGGATTTGGCATAACATCATCTGTTATCATGAGCCATCCTGCATTTCTCTCTTTTGATAACCTTATAATTTCCGCATAGTCCTTAGGATTAGCACTATGCACAATATGCCAAATATGTTTTGCATTTGCCTTATTATTCTCAAAATTAGATTTCGGCTTCTCAAATTTGTTAATATACACATTTGCACTTACCTCACTTGTTACAAAAATATCCGCATAAGGTGAAATCGCATCAGTAATCGGTGCTCCTGGATTGGCAATCACGAAATTATTTTTAGACTTATTTTTCACATAATCAAAAACTTCCTTCATATAATTTACCTGTTGCAAAGTATCCGAAGCAATTTCATCAAAAAAGAATCCATTTATATTATCTTTGCCATAAAATTCCAAATATCTGTCAACTTCATCTTTTACTTTCCCAATATTTCTCTTTTGATAATTTGTCGGAATATAAGCAATATTTTTTATCCCAGCTTCCTTATTTTTTTTAATCTGAGCTGCATAATTCACTTCTACCTTTTTTCCTGCACCATTATTTGGATTTATCAGTACATAAGGAACCTTCTCTTTCCCCAGTATCAAAATATCATTCCAAAATGAATTTTTTCCATCTGGGTAAGTATACGTTGTAGCAATCACAGACTGTTTTATTTTCACATTATCTTTATTAATATTCTTATCTGAAAATCCATTAATTCCCAAGAGTATTCCAATCATTAAAAATATTTTCTTCATTTCCTTTTTTACCTTCTTTCAATTTTTTTATCAAATAGTTAAGATATATCATTTTAACATATTTTTTAGTTTTAATAAACCGACGGAGCTCTTATTTGTTCAACTACGACTGCCTGATGACTAGAATGAGGAATTTCAGAGTTGGGCAAATAAAAGTCAGAGTCTAGCCATAGGTATTACGTAGCGATTCTTGCCACAATTTTAATTATTAGAATGAACCTTCATTGCAAGATAAGGATTTGCGGCAATGAGCAATCCTGTGAAAATAAAAGAAAAAACATAATAAAAATAGTAAAAACTGTTATTAAACAAATAATCTAATACTAAATCCCATAAAAAAATAGAAACTGTATTGAAAACAAGAAGTTTTAATTTCTTGATAAATAGTGTATAATTCAAAATTTATTAAACATTTACTCTCTAAATGAGTAATAATATTAATCCGAATAAATCATGATATTGAAATATGTTTTAAAAAAATTTTGCTATAAAATCAATATCTCCTACTATTCTCAAGCCTAAATTTCATATCCTTTCTTAACCTTCTCAAAGCCCACTTTCTCTCAATCTTAAAAACCTCCTCATTATCACTCCCGACTTTATAATCCACATAATTCTTTATAAATTTTTCCACATCTTCCCTTGACTCACTCCGAATTTCAAACTCATAATCCTCATTTAAAGAAATTTCCCTGTTTTTTTCAAGGCAGTAATAAAGCATATCATTGTAAGTCTGCTGTGCCAAAATATCCCGTGCCTTATAATATGTGGATTTATCGGTATTTGTCATTCGGACTGCCTGTTTTTCTGAAATATACGGTTTATTTCTTATTAAATCTGTTATTTTCTGAAATTTCTGATTTTTCTCATTCATTCTGCACTCAAAACACATTTTTTCATTACTTTCCTGCAAAAATAGAATTTTACAATTCTCACACTCTATATATCCAATACTTTTCAAATATTTTTCTCTTTTTTTCAATTTTATTGCAATTTTTTCCAAATTTCTAGCAATGTCCTCATATTTTTCATCAATTTTATCAATATTCTCATGAATTTCCTTAATTTCCTCTGAAGAAAGTATAATATCCTCTATTCTTCCTGTAATTTTATTTTCTGCTTCAATATTTACTTCTTTTTTCCTAACATTCCCTTTTGGAATCTCCCCAATTCGAATTGTCCCTCTATTTTCCTCATTTTCAATAAGTTCATCCAATAAATCACGTTTTACTTTATAATTTATTTTCATAAACTCTATATTTTCCACAAATTCTCCATTCAAGAAAGTATTTATTTTTTCCTTTATAACTTCTTTACACATTATTGTTGTATGATAAATAACATTATCATTAATAACTACAATCAAATTTCTATTAAATAGTCCCTTCGGATAAGTTTTTTCACCAATTGGACCATTTACAATTTGCTTCCAACTTTTCTTAATTTTCAAAAAAATATATTTCTCATTTTTTAAAAGTGAACTTTGCTTTTCAATCGCCTCTAATGCCAAACTTTTTAATTCTTTAATTTCTTCCATTTCTCAACCCTTTTATTTATTTTTTTTCTACAACTTTTCCCTTTTCCACAATAAATTTTTTCCCTTCTATTCCCAAATCCTCTGTCGAAGTTATAAAACACTGGATTTTTTTATTTGCAAAATAACTTAAAATACTTTTTTTTCTGACTTCATCAAAATATGAAGCGATGTCGTCCATTATAAATATCGGATACTCCTTTTTTTCCTTTATTAAAATATCAATTTCTGAAATTTTTAGCGAGAATATTATGGATTTTTTCTCCCCTTGTGAAGAATATGCCTTTGCATTTTTCCCATTCAGCTCAAAGATAAAATCATCTTTTTGAGGGCCAAGCAGGCTGTATCCAAGAAACTTTTCCCTCTCGCTTTTCCTTTTACATAACATTTCAAATTTTTCCTTCAATTCTTCCCTAGTCTTCTTTTCCACATCTCCAAGAAAACAGTCATATTTTAATTTTAATTCTGAATTTTCATCAAATAACTTACGATAATTCAAGTTTAATAAAATTGATATTTTTTTTATAAACTCCTGCCGATTTAAAACAATATTCAGCCCCTCCTCTATAAATTTTTCGTTATAAATCTTATAAATTTCCTCGCCAGTCTTTTTTTCCTTTATAAGCTTGTTCCGCACCTTCAATATTTTCTCAAAATTCACAATCGACTGTAAATACTCCTTTTTTGCCTGCGAAATCTCATAATTAAAAAAGTTTCTCCTAACACCAGGATTCCCAATAATCAGCTCAATATCTTCAGGAATAAACGAAATAATGTTAAGTAGCCCCACATAATTTATATATTTATTTTTTTCCCTATCAATATAAAAGTCCTTCTTATCCTCATTCACATCAATAGCAATAGCATTTTCCGACAAATCCTTATGTCTATACTTCCCAAACACAATCAGCCTGTTCAAATTATACTTGCGAATCTCCTTAACCTTCTTAGTCCTAAAGCTTTTCCCCGTAGCCAAAAAATGGACAGCCTCAATAAGCGATGTCTTCCCCTGTCCATTTTTCCCATATATTAAATTAAAATACCTGTCAAACTTCAACTTCCCATCCACAAGGCAACGAAAGTTATTAAAACTAATCTGATCCAAATACATCGCTATTTCTTTCCCTTCACACTATAACTATCTGTAACTACTTTCCCCAAAATTTACATCAATAAATTTCTTCCTAAAAAACTCCCTTACCTCCCTATTAGGCAATCTCAAGGAATACACATCCTCATAGTCTTCCCCAATTTTTTCATTAATAGTCAAATATCCGCTAAATAAAAGAAGTTCCCAAATTTCCTCTTGCCCCAATAAACTAGATAAATCAGAATTACCACCGATATTTTCTTCAACAGTTTCTCCATTAAAAAGAGCTTCCAAAGTTTCCATAATTTCAGAATCTGTATTTTTCAAAATCTGATTAATCAAGAAATTCCCAGAAGTATCAATCCAGTGAGAACCAATTTTTTTAGATTTTAAAAATTTTAAAATACTCCAAGGATTATACACATCAGAATCACCAAATTTATAACCGTCATACCAAGCCTTAACATCAAAAAGTTCATACTTTACATCAAAATATTCAAGAGTTTCTTCAACCTCACCCTGATTAAAACCAAAAAACTCGGAATATTCATTTTCTAAAATAGAATAAACATTTAGATTGTTCAAGTCAGAAAATATTCCAGCCTTAATAACCCTTATAATTCCAGTCATAACTCCCATTTTTAAATATTGGTTAGTTTTCAGTGCTTCTCCGTAAAATACTTTAAAAAATGCGACGGCATCACTATAATAATGATGTTCATAAGCAGAAATTAAAGGACTGTCGTATTCATCAATTAATAAGATAACTTCTTTTTTATACTTCTGAAATAATATTCTAGTTAAAAACAGCAAGGCATTTTTTAATTCAGAAAAATCTGCATTGCCCATTAAATACTTCTTAAATCTAGGCAAATCATACTCATCCAAGTCTTCCAAAAGATACTTGTATTCAGAAAACAATTCTAAAACTAGCAGTCTAATTTCCTGTATTGCTTCCTCCCAAGTTTTCGCCTTTATGCTTTTCAATGAAATAAAAATCACTGGATATTGTCCCTGTTCAGACATATATTCAGACTTTTCAACATCGAGTCCATTAAATAACTTTCTATTTTCTTCTTTATTTTCAACATTAAAAAAATATTTTAACATCGACATATTAAGCGTTTTCCCAAATCTTCTTGGACGTGTGAATAGCTTTATTTTTGATTTATCCTCTAAAATTTCTCCTATCCATTTTGTTTTGTCAATATAATAACAATTCTCTTTTATTACTTCACTAAAATCTTCTACTCCAATTCCTATACCTTTTTTCATAAAAATCTCCCCTTATATTCTCCACAGCCTACTTTCACAACTATTTGTCTTTTTAGTAAATCAGCAAACTATTTAATGTCTTGCCCTTACAACAACTTTTTCTCCAGCAAACTCCACAATATCCCCATCATAAATTTTTTTCCCACGTCTAGTTTCCACAGCATCATTTACTTTCACTTCTCCATTCAAAATAAACATTTTTGCTTCCACTCCAGAACCTGTAAAGTTTGCCCATTTCAAAAGCTGATCCAATTTTATAAACTCAGTATTTATCGTAATTTCTTCAATTTCACTATCTATATTTTTCATTTTCTTTTCTCCTTCTATTTTTTTTTAATCATTAATAAAATTAATGGTTAATTTTTCTGTGGAAAACTCATTTTTTTTGTGGAAAACTTTTTCCACAATCTTTTCCACATTTTTTCCACAATTATATTTTATCCTTATCTTTACTAACTTTTATGACTAATCATTTTTCCACATTATATTGTGAATATAATTTTCATCTATGTGGAAAACTTTTTATATTTTTTATTTATATAATTTTTCAACCACTTATATTTAATCAAAAATTAATTAAATCTGTTTATACACAAATGTGGATAACTTTTTTTAACAATGTGGATAACTAAATTTTAGTTTTACACAATATAATTTTACTTTTCCACAATACTAGTATTAATCAATAATCTTAACAATCTTTTTTCCACAATTTTTGTGGAAAACTTTTCAATATACTGTGGATAATTGATTTTTATTTTTCCACAATCTTAAAATTTATTTTTTTAATTAATTATAATATAATTATCTTGATAATAAATATTTATAAAAATTAACATTGTTGAAAACTTTTTCCACTGTGGAAAATTTTAGATTTTTTTACATGACTTTTCCACAAAGTTTTCCACACCTTTTACACAATTACTTCTTGAATATCTTCTTATTTAATGTATTAATTTCCTTCTTAAAAACAATATCTTCTTTTGTTTTTTTATCAATTTTTCTAATACTGCTTATAACTGTGCTATGGTCTTTTCCACCAAAAAGTCCACCTATTGCAGTTAGGCTTAAATCTAAATCATCGTTATTTTTTAAGAGATACATTGCGATTTGTCTTGTTTCAACTATCTTTTTTTGACGTTTTTTAGATTTCATATCGGCTACGCTAACGTTATAATGTGTAGAAATCATTTCTATTACTTTTTGGGCTGTCACCTTAGATTGTTCCCGCTTTACATTGTGCATAAGCATTTCCTGTACCAATTCCAATGTTATTTGTTCATTTAGAAGTTTTGCCCTTGCATTAAGGTTCGTCAGTGTTCCTTCCAGCTCTCTTACGTTTGTATTTAAAGAATCTGAAATATATTCTAGGATGCTGTCATCTATCTCGATTCCTTGTGCTTCAGCCATATTTTTTAAAATCATCATGCGAGTTTCATAACCTGGACTTTGTATTTCCACAGTTAAGCCTGACAAAAATCTTGATTCTAAACGTTTTGACAGATTCTTTATTTCTTTTGGCGACTTGTCGCTTATCATTATTATTTGCTTTCCCAGTTCCTGCAATTTATTAAAGGTGTGGAAAAACTCCTCTTCCACAGTTCCTTCTCCACGTCCAAATACCTTTTCAAAAAATTGTATATCATCTAAAAGAAGCACGTCTAAAGCACGAAAGGTATCACGAAAATGCTGAATCCGTCCACTATTTAAAACTTTAAAAAACTCATTTGCAAATTCTTCTGAAGTGGAATAATAAACTCGTTTTGTTGGATCCTTTTCTAAAATTGCATTTCCCACAGCCTGCATAAGATGAGTTTTTCCAAGCCCTGAACTTCCAAAGATGAAAAGCGGATTATAAACAGTCGGATTTTTCACAACTGCAAGACATGCATTGTATGCTAACCTGCTGTTTTCCCCAACTACAAAATTATCGAGCCGATGTCTAGGATTTAATCCGGTATGAATTGGAGCTTTTTCCCTTGTTTCCTTTGGAAGTCTGTGTGTTTCAGATTTATACAACATTACATCCTGTTTTTTTACTTCAAAGTTCATTTTAATTTCCTCATCTGTCACAATTTCCACAATTTCTTCCATCTGGCTTTTATACTTTTCCACACTTTCCTTTATTAATTTGGAATTACAAGTAAGTGTAAATACATTATCTTCTATTTTTACTGCCTTTACATTCTCAAAAAAAAGTTCAAACTCTCCTTCATTAATCTTCCTTTTCATAATTTTTTTTACTTTTTCCCACAATTTCACGACATCCATCTGCTATTTCCCTTCTTTATATTATCAATTTATAATAAAGTCATTATCGTTTAACCTCTAATTTGATTTAACTATAACATATATAAAATAAATAATCAAGATTTTGGGAAAAAGTTTTCCACATACTTTTCCACATGAAAAAAATATCTATTAATCTGATATTTACAATAGTTATGTTATTTTTTTTTTACTTTTCCACAAAAATTTATATCCTTATATTTAGGGATTTTCCACAGCTTTTCCACATTTAATTTAGTTTTCCACATTTGATGTTGATAAGTGTGTGGATAATATTGTTGAAAAAAGTTTTCCACAAAATCAACAAAAGTTTTCCACAAGTTATTCTCTAGCAAACCCTTTATTCATCAATATTCCCACATTTCCACAGTGCATAATAATAATATATATAAATATATATATTATATTAGTTATTATAGGAATGTGGATAACTGAAATATTATTTAAAAAAAAGTACTACATAAAAATCAATTTCTTATATTTTTAAAATAACCTATTCAACAAAATAACAAAATCTTATAAGTTTTAAATTTTATATAGGATTTTATACAT